>CALHLW010000063.1 GCA_938034615.1 uncultured Neomegalonema sp.
GAATGGAGCGTGTTCCGCAAGGGGGCGGAGGCAGTTGTCGTGCCGCGTGCGCCATTGCTAATCCGGCTGCGGAGGGTGATTGGCGAGGAGTATTTCGGGCAAGCGGCCCTTGCGCCGCTGAAGCGGTTCATGGATGGGGTGTTCATCGCGGGGCCGCTCTGCATCATCGCGGCGCTCTACCTGCCGACGGGGGGCGGATTTCTCGTTTGGTTCGGCATCCTGTGCCTCGCGGTCGCCTCCCTCTACTGGTTCGCCCCGCATTTCCTGTGCAGGCTCTACTTGACGCGGATGGGCTTTGCGGTGACGGGGACCGTGGCTGCGCCCGATTATGAAAGCGCGCTTGCGAAGGGATCGCCATGACCACGGCCATCATCGATTACGGTTCCGGCAATCTGCGCTCGGCGGAGAAATCCTTTCAGCGGGCGGCGCGGGAGGTGGGCGGCGGGGAGATCGTCGTGACGGCGGACCCGGAGGTCGTGCGCGCGGCGGATCGGTTGGTGTTGCCGGGGGTCGGGGCGTTTCGGGATTGCCGTGACGGCCTCCATGCCGTGCCGGGGATGGTCGAGGCGTTGGGCGCGCATAAGGATGCGGGGAAGCCGTTCTTCGGTATCTGCGTCGGGATGCAGCTCATGGTGAGCGTGGGCCGCGAATACGGCGAAACCCCCGGTCTGGGCTGGATTGATGGTTCGGTGGAGCGGATCGTGCCGGAGGATGCGGCGTTGAAAATCCCGCATATGGGCTGGAACGCCCTGTCACTTGCCCGTGAGCATCCGCTGTTCGAGGGTGTCAGCGGCGGAGATCACGTCTATTTCGTCCATAGCTATCATGTCGTGACCGATGATCCGGCGCATCGCCTTGCCCATACGATCCATGGCGGCGAGATCACCGCCGCCATCGGACGCGACAACCTGTTCGGAACGCAGTTCCACCCGGAGAAGTCGCAAGGGGTGGGGCTGACGATCATCGGTAATTTTCTGCGCTGGAGGCCGTGAGTGATGTCAGACGCGACCTGCACCCCTTGGTGTCATTCCCGCGCAAGCGGGAATCTCGTCGAGCGGAGAGAGATTCCCGCTTTCGAGGGAATGACAGGAGGAGGCGGCGAGCATGGAAAATGAAGGTCTGATCCGCATCAGCGTCTTTCTCGGTGTCTTCGCTGTCATGGCGTTGTGGGAATTTCTGCGCCCACGCCGTGATCTGGTGGCCCCCAAGGGACGGCGCTGGGGGGTCAACTGGGGGATCGTGCTGATCGACACTCTTGTCGTTCGTATCCTTTTCCCCGCCGCCGCCGCCGGAGCGGCGCTCGACGCTGCCGCGCAGGGCTGGGGGTTGTTCAACTGGCTGGACTGGCCCGCATGGCTGGAGGTGGTGCTGGCCATCGTCGTCTTCGATTGCCTGATCTACTGGCAACACGTCCTGAGCCATCGCATCCCGATCCTCTGGCGTCTGCACCGGGTTCATCATTCGGATCGGGATATCGATGTCAGCACGGCCATCCGTTTCCACCCCGCCGAGATCGCGCTCTCGATGCTGTTCAAGATCGGGGCGGTCTATGTGTTGGGGCCATCGGCGCTGGCGGTGATCCTGTTCGAGGTGATCCTGAACGGCTGTGCCCTGTTCAATCATTCCAACATCAAGCTGCCCGGATGGGCCGACCGGCTGCTGCGGCTGGTGGTCGTGACGCCGGATATGCACCGGGTCCACCACTCGATTATCCATCGTGAGACGGATGCGAATTTCGGGTTCAATCTGCCGTGGTGGGATCGTCTGTTCGGCACCTATATTCCGCAACCCGAGAAGGGCCATGACGGCATGACCATCGGCCTTGCGGAGTTTCAGGACGAGCGGCCCACGCGCTTCGGCTGGTCGTTGCTGCTGCCCCTGCGCGACCGGCAGGGCAATCCGTGACCCTCGATGAGGTGGAGCGTGCGGTCGGTGCGGCGGGGCTGACTGTCCTTGGCGCCGCCTCGGAAGGCGAGGACACCATCGTCCTCCTCGGATTGTCGCGCGAGGGCTGGGACGTTTTTGCCGCTGCCCCGGAATATCGGGATGGTGGCGCGAACCCCCTCGACCGCTGGTCGCAGCGTGTCGTCGGGGCGTTGGGGGAAAGCCTGAATGCGGAGGCGTTGTTCCCCTTTGGTGGTCCCCCGTATCAGCCGTTCATGCGGTGGGCGGCGGCGAGTGGGCTTATGTGGCCGTCACCCTTGGGCATGTCGATCCACCGCGATCATGGGCTGTGGATGTCGTTCCGGGGGGCGCTGGGTTTTGCGGCACTGGAGGGGACTGCGCCCGCGACGGCTAGCCAACCCTGCGATACCTGTGTCAGCCAGCCTTGTCTGAAGGCCTGCCCAGTCGATGCTTTCGACGGCGAGAACTATGACGTTACCCGCTGCGCGGCCCATGTCGGATCGCCGGAGGGCGCGGCGTGTCGGGAGCGCGGGTGTCTTGCGCGCCGCGCCTGCTGGGTCGGGCAGGATTTCGTGCCGGAGCCGAATCGTGCCAGCTTCCATATGCGCGCCTTTCTGCGCGCAAGGAGTGACGCATGAAAACGCTGATCCTGCTGCGGCATGGGAAATCTGACTGGTCCGGGTCGGTCCCTGATATCGAGCGGCCCATCAACCACCGGGGCCGTCAGGCCGCCGAGCGGATGGCGCAATGGCTGGCGGCGGAAGGGTTGACTCCGGACCGGATGCTCGTCTCCCCGGCCACCCGCACGCAGGAAACTGCCGAGCGGCTGACGCAGGTATGGGGGACGGTCGATGCGCGGGTCGTCGATGCGCTCTATCTCGCCGAGCCGGACACGATCCTCGAAGCGATTCATGAGGAGGGGAAGGGGGGCGTGCTGCTTGTCCTCGGTCACAATCCGGGGCTGGAAAGGGCTGCGAGTGCGTTCGCCAAGGAAGCCTGCCCCGCGACGATGCCGACCTGTACGGCGGCGGTGCTACGATTCGATGGGGCGCGATGGAGGGATGTTGCCTTTGGCGACGGGACGCTGCTCCACCACGTCACTCCGAAATCGCTTGCGTGAGGAAAACGGGAGAGTTCGGGATGAGACTTGCTTGCCTCGCTGGTGCCTGCGGTATCGTCTGCATCGCCTTTTTGTCTGCCGCCGGGCTTGCGGTTGCCGAGGATGACAGCCCTTATGTCGTGCCTCTGTCGATAGACGAACTCGATCCTGCGGCGCTCGATGCGGCGCGGCGGTATTTTGCCATGCCGTCGATGCAGGGGCTGAGCGCGGCGCGGCATGATCCCCGAGTGATCGCACGGCGCGTCGAGGGTTCACTCCCGGAAGGCATCATGACGGACAGCCAGCGTGAAAACCTGCTTCTCATGGCGGCCGAGGAACTTTCCGGTGTGAAGGAGGAGCGCGATGCAACGACGATCCGGGTGCTCGCGCATGTCTACACGGCCGAAGAACTCGAAGCGCTGATTGCTTTCGAGCAAACCGATGCGGGCCGCAGCATCGCGGAGAAGCGGCCCATCTATGCACTGCTGCTCAGAGAAGCGACCGCGAGCCTGCGGCGCGATGCGCTCCAGCGGATCATCGAGCGCTTGACGGGATTCGAGACGCAGCCGGAACAGTGATGTGCGTCAGCCTGACCCGATGACCACGCCTACCAGCAGGACCAGCGCCCCCCCGACGACGACCTGAAGAGCCGCGCGCAGGAACGGGGTCTTCATGTACTTGTTCTGAATCCATGCGATGGCCCAGAGTTCGACGAAGACGACGGCGAAGGCGATGATCGTGGCTGTCCAGAAATCGGGGATCAGGTAGGGCAAGGCATGGCCCAAGCCGCCAACGGTGGTCATCACGCCCGAGGCGATGCCGCGCTTGATCGGGCTGCCCCGCCCTGAGATGACGCCATCATCGCTCGCGGCTTCGGTGAAGCCCATCGAGATGCCCGCGCCGAGGCTGGCGGCGAGGCCGACGAGAAAGGTGGTCCAGGTATCCTGCGTGGCAAACGCAACGGCGAAGATCGGGGCAAGGGTCGAGACGGAACCATCCATCAGCCCCGCCAAACCCGGCTGAACCCATGTGAGGACGAACTGGCGGTGTTCTTCCTCTTCTTTCCCGCTGTCCTCGCTCATAGCATCAGCCTGCCGCTTTTTCGCGGTCGATGGCTTCGGTGATCAGCCTGCGTGCCACATCGGCCCCTTCCCATCCGAGCATCTTCACCCATTTACCGGGTTCGAGATCCTTGTAGTGTTCGAAAAAATGCTCGATCTGGTGGCGCGTGATCTCGGGCAGGTTCATCACGTCCTTCACGTCTTCGTATCGCCGGGTCAGGCGTGTGGAGGGCATCGCGATGATCTTCTCGTCACCGCCCGCTTCGTCCTCCATCCTCAGCACGCCAATGGGGCGGCAGTTCATCACCGCGCCGGGGATGATCGGACGCTGGCTCGGCACCAGCACGTCGATGGGGTCGCCGTCATCGGACAAGGTATGCGGGACGAAACCGTAATTCCCTGGATAGCGCATGGGGGTATAGAGAAAGCGGTCCACCACCATGGTCCCGGCGTTCTTGTCCATCTCGTATTTCACCGGCTCGCCGCCGACCGGCACTTCGATAATGACGTTGACATCCTCGGGCGGGTTGTCGCCGACACTGATGGCTTCGATGCGCATGGCTCTTCCTTCTGATCAGCTCCGAACCGGCACTTAGTCCCGTTCTCGACCGCGTCATGGTTTTTCTTCGACGGTGCCGCACCCGATGGTGCGGAAGGTTTCTTGAAACGAATGATACTTGCTAGTATCTGGCCCTATGGATCCTGTCACCGTCATTTGCGAGAGCCTTTCAGGACTCTGCTCCTTTATAGACCAGCAACTCGACCGGTTCTCCGGAACTTTCGCGCAGAATACTATGTGGGCGCTCCTTATCGGTTCGCTGTTTTTTGCCCGTCGTATCGCAAGGCGTATCGTCGAGTGGAGGGATCGCTGGCGCAATCGCAAGATCGATGGGAGCCCCGCAACGGGGGTGATCGGTCGTCACAGAACAGATTTCCGCGTCCTGAACTGGTTCAGCGATCCACGACTTGCACCGAGATACGAAAATGTCGCGATTACCGTGATAGAACGGGACATGATCGATGCGGATGGGGCTTCGATAGGCCGGGATATCGCCGAGAGGGTCGGGGAGGCGTCCGAGCAATGGCGGGACCGACTGGATGCGGCCAAGGCTGCCATCGAGTACGATGGCATCGTGTTCCACACCCGCCGTCTCGATTTTGATCGGGAAGACCATAACGGTATCGAGCGGAACATCCTCTCCATCGATCTCGCGCCGAGACGATACTCCGTGCACCGCGCAAGAATGGATTTCGTGCGTTCTCTCGACCCACAGGTGCGAC
>CALHLW010000064.1 GCA_938034615.1 uncultured Neomegalonema sp.
TCGACCTGCTCGGTATTGAGGGCGCGAAAGAGCGGGCGGCACTGCTGACCGAACAGGCGAAATCGCATCTGGCTCCGCTCGGCGCGCGGGCCGATATTTTGCGGGCGCTGGCGGATCATGCGCTGACGCGGCAATCCTGACAACAAGGCTGGAGATACCCCATGCCATTTTCTTCTCTTCATCATCGGCGTCATCACGGCTGCGGGCGTCTGGTATTGGCGCATGAAGCAGGCGGGCGAGGTGGTCGGGGAACTGGCCAATGCGGCGCAGGACGTGAAGAATGCGGCGCGGCGGTTTGGGTTCAATCGCAAGAAGAACGTGCATCCTGCTGACAGTCTCGACGATGCGCGGATTGCTGCGGTGGGGGTCGTGCTGGCCGTTGCGGCCTCGGATGGCGAGTTGACGGCTGGCGAACTCGACGCGACTAAGCTGGAAGCCGCAAAGACATTCAATATCGACGCGACGGAAGCCGGGGAGATGGTGGCGCTTGCTCGCTGGACGGTCAGCCAATGCGGGAATACGGATAACGCAATCTATCGCTTGCCCGCCGCACCCGTACGCTGGCCGGGTTGGAGGCGCAGCCCGATCTGGAGCGCATGGCCCGCGCCGTCGCCGCCGTCGATACCAGCGCGATGGACGAGCGGGCCGAGGATGCTCTCGCCCATATCGGGCGGCATTTCAGGACGTGAGGGGCGTCGTTCGGGATAGCGATCACTATCCTCCGGCCACGCCCGCGACGTTCACGTAGAGTGCATAGACCGAGTGGCTCGCCGCCATGAACAGGCGCGAGTTGGCGCGACCGCCGAAGCACAGATTCGCGCAACGCTCGGGCAGGACGATGCGGCCAATCGCGTCGCCATCCGGCCCGAAGATCATGACACCGTCGAGATCCTCCGTCCCCATGCCCCAGCCGCACCAGAGATTGCCATCGACATCGACGCGAAAACCGTCCGGCGTTCCCTGTCCAGCGTCGATCAGCACACGCTTGTTCCGGATCGTCGTGCCGCCCTCCGCCACATCGTAAGCAAGTATCTTGCGGTTCGGAACGCCCCGCGATTCAACGATGTAGAGCGTCCGCTCGTCCGGTGAGAAGGCGAGGCCGTTGGGGCCAAGGATATCGTCCGCGACAATCGTGGCGTCGCCGGTCGCCGGGTCAAGCCGGTAGACGTTCTGGCCGAGTTCCGGTTCTGCCCTGTATCCTTCGTAATTGCCCAAGATACCGAAAGGCGGATCGGTGAACCAGATCGAACCGTCGGATTTCACAACGACATCGTTGGGCGAACTCAGCCGCTTGCCCTCGAAGCCATCGATCAGCACTGTTACGGTGCCGTCGTATTCGGTGCGCGTCACGCGCCGTCCCCCGTGCTCACAGGTGACGAGACGGCCCTGACGATCGCGCGTCTGGCCGTTGGCGAAATTCGACGGCTCACGGAAGGCGGAAACCTGTCCCGTCACCTCCTCCCACCGCATGATCCGGTTGTTGGGAATGTCGCTCCAGAGCAGATACCGCCCGTCGCCGAACCAGACCGGCCCCTCGTTCCATCGGCAGCCGGTGGCCAACCTCTCCACCCCCGCAAGCGGAAGGCGGTATTTGTCGAACCGGGGATCGAGCGAGATCACCGACGGGTCGGGATAGCGCGACGCGGGCTGCCAGCCTTGCCGCTCGGTGTCATTGTCGGACAGACTCATCAGGTCGCTTCCTCGTCTTCATGGATCGTATCAGCGCAGAACAGTCCGCCCTGAAACACGGCGCGCGGGTCGTCGGCGCTCGGTCGCGCCTGTTCGGCGTCGAGCTTCGCACGAAACATCTCGGCATCGTCCTTCGGACGCCATCCGAGATAGGCGGTGTCGCGGTTATCCCACCAGCAGGATGAATTGTCCGAAACCCCGTAGACAATCGGGCATCCCAGATTGGAGGTCATGAAGATGCGCTCGATCAACAGGATGAAATCGTCTTCGCTCATCCAGGTGGAGAGCATCCGGTGATCTTTGGGTTCCGGCAGGCATGAACCGATGCGGATAGACGCCGTCTCGATCCCGAATTTGTCGTAATACATGCGCGCCAGCGCCTCGCCGAAGACTTTCGACACGCCATATAGCCCGTCAGGACGGACTGGGGAGCCGGCATCCAGCCGCGTCGTCTGGCTGTGGAAACCGATGGCATGGTTCGAGCTGGCAAAGATTATGCGCGGCGTCACGGACGACTTGCGAGCCGCCTCGTATAGATTGACCATGCCGTCGATATTCGCGTCCCTGACGACATTCCAAGTGGCTTCGATAGGTTGTCCGCCCATATGGACGATGCCGTCGCACCCCTCGACCAGCTTCTCTATCGCTGCCTTGTCGCCGAGATCGCACCGGACGATTTCCTCGTTCGCCGCCGCTTCGCCAAGGTCACTCCGGTCGCTCAGACGCAGCAATTTCGCAAGGTGGCCGAGCCGCCGTCGGCAGAGCGATCCCAGATTCCCGTTCGCCCCGGTGATGAGGAGTTTGTCGAGCATGGCGGTTTGCCCTTACCTGAAGTCGAAAAGAACGCGCGTCAGGCGCGTGTCCGACCACCGTATCGGGAAGACCGGCGCGGGAACAAGGTATCGTCGAGCGGGGTGGAAAATCCTTAGGCAATATGCGCCATTAGCAACTCGTTCCTGTCTCGTTGAAACGAGCGGGTGACATTTCGTCGTTGCTCACCGCATTGGCATAGCCGTTCGTTCGCGTTAAAGTCGGGTGCGCCGAAAAAACGACCCTGCGCATTCTATGCCGATGGAGGCCGAACGCCGTGACGGACCAGACTGCCCCGCGCCCCGAGACACCGCTGCTCGACACGGTTTCATCGCCTGCCGACATGAAGAGCCTCAGCGATACACAGTTGAAGACGCTGGCCGATGAGCTGCGCGCGGAGACGATCTCTGCGGTATCCGTGACGGGCGGGCATCTGGGCGCAAGCCTCGGGGTGGTGGAACTGACAGTCGCGATCCATGCGGTGTTCGACACGCCAAAGGACAAGCTGATCTGGGATGTCGGGCACCAGTGCTACCCGCACAAGATCCTCACTGGACGGCGTGACCGTATCCGCACGCTGCGGCAGGGAAAGGGATTGGCCGGGTTCACCAAACGTGCCGAGAGCGAGTACGATCCGTTCGGCGCGGCCCATTCCTCTACGTCGATTTCCGCCGGGGTCGGCTTTGCGACCGCCGCAAAGCTGCAAGGCACCGGGGACAACGTGATCTCTGTGATCGGCGACGGAGCCATGAGCGCAGGCATGGCCTATGAGGCGATGAACAATGCCGGGGGCCTGAAATCGCGGATGATCGTCATTCTGAACGATAACGAGATGTCCATCTCTCCGCCCGTGGGGGCGATGAGCGCGTATCTCGCAAAGCTGTGGTCGGGCGGCACTTACAAGACCTTTCGCGACCTGATGAAACAGGTCACGAGCGTATTTCCCGAAGGCATCCGCAAACGCGCCGCCAAGGTGGAGGAATACACCAAGGGCATGGCGGTCGGCGGGACACTGTTCGAGGAGTTGGGATTCTATTATATCGGCCCCATCGACGGGCATAATATGGAGCATCTGCTGCCCGTGCTGCGCAATGTGCGAGACCGTCATGATGGGCCAGTGCTCCTGCATTGCGTGACGAAGAAGGGCAAGGGCTATGCCCCTGCCGAGACGAGCGCGGACAAGTATCATGGCGTGTCGAAATTCAACGTCGTCACCGGAGAGCAATCCAAGGCGAAATCGAATGCGCCGAGTTATACGAAGGTGTTCGCGCAGGCGTTGATGCAGGAGGCGCGCGAGGACGAGGGCGTCGTCGCCGTGACCGCCGCAATGCCGTCGGGCACGGGGCTGGACCTCTTCGGGGAAGCCTTTCCGGAGCGGACCTTCGATGTGGGTATCGCCGAACAGCACGCTGTCACATTCGCCGCCGGGTTGGCCGCGAGCGGGATGAAACCGTTCTGTGCGATCTACTCGACCTTCCTGCAACGCGGTTATGATCAGATCGTGCATGACGTGGCGATCCAGCGGTTGCCAGTGCGCTTTGCCATCGACCGGGCAGGGTTGGTGGGGGCAGACGGGCCGACCCATGCGGGCAGTTTCGATATCGGCTATCTCGCCGCCCTGCCCGGTTTCATCTGCATGGCCGCCGCTGACGAGGCAGACTTGAAGCATATGGTCCGCACCTCGCTGGAAATCGACGATCGGCCCAGTGCCTTCCGCTATCCGCGCGGTGAGGGAATGGGCGTGGAGATGCCCGAACGTGGCGAGGCGTTGGAGATTGGCAAGGGACGGATCGTGCGTGAGGGCGGCAAGGTGGCGATCCTGTCGCTCGGTGGACGGCTCGGGGAGGCGATTCTCGCAGCGGAAGAATTGGATGCGCGAGGCCTGCCGACGACCGTGGCCGATGCTCGGTTCGCCAAGCCCATTGACACCGATCTGGTGCTGCGTCTGGCGCATGAGCATGAAGCCCTGGTAATCGTGGAGGAAGGGGCTATCGGAGGGTTCGGCAGTCACGTGCTGACGCTGCTGGCCGATGCTGGCGCCCTGGATGCCGGGCTGCGGGTGCGGAGCCTGCGCCTGCCCGACCGCTTCATCGATCAGGATTCGCCCGCCGCGATGTATCGCGAGGCGGGCCTCGATTCGAGCGCCATCGCCGCCGCCGCACTGGAAGCCCTCGGAACCGACAAAGCTGAAGTCGCCGCGCTGCGCAGCGCGATGTTGGCCTGAGAGACGCATCATGACAGAGCGTGATCCGAAGCTTGCGGGCGTCGTCTGGCGGCGCGATGAAATCGAGTCGCCTTGCGTGAATGTCTGCGTCCTGCATCCGACCGAAAAGTTGTGCATGGGATGCTATCGCACGGGCGCGGAAATTGCATCGTGGTCCCGGCTCGCGCCCGAAGATCGCCGCAGTATCATGGATGATCTGCCAGCAAGAGCCACGCGCGTCGATGGCGCGAAGCCTCCCCGGCGCGGGGGGCGCGCGGGCAGGTTGAGAGGTGAGCGTTGAATAGACTGCTAGTTATCCTGCCCCTGCTCGCCGGATGCGGGGCCGTCGATCCGGCGCTTCTGGGCGATACCGACAAGCTGATGCAAGCGGTCTATTTGCTCGCGTTTCTCGCGCTCATCATGTTCGGAATGGGGCGGTCTATTTCGGTCGGCAAGACGCTGAAATATCTTGCGATCTGGATCGCGCTGCTGATCGCGCTGGTCTACGCCTACAGCTTCCGCGACGATATCAACACAGCCTATTTGCGGGTCAAAGGCGAGTTGCTTCCGACCGTGCCGCAGGGAGACGGCAGTGGCAGCGTGACCCTGCGACGGAATATCGACGGGCATTTCGCGGCGCGGGTGATGGTCAATGGCAAACCCGCGACCTTCCTGATCGATACGGGCGCATCGAGCGTGGTACTGCCATGGAACGTTGCCGGCGATCTGGGCTACGACCCGCAGTCTCTGTCCTTCATCCTGACGGTCGGCACCGCCAATGGTACCGCCGTCGCCGCCCCCATTCGGATCGGGCGGATGGAGATGGGCGATATCGTGCTGGAGAATGTCGAAGGGATGGTGGTCGAGGAAGGGAAACTCTCGCAGCCGTTGCTGGGGATGAGTTTCTTAAACCGGCTGCACGGGTATGACGTCACCGGCAGCACGTTGACGCTCAGGCGCTGAGCCACCTCACCGGGTCACCATCGAAGGCATCAGGGCGGAAATAGGCGATCATGCGGGGGTCCGTCGTCGGCGCTTCCCATGGGGCAACGCCATGCAAGGCGAGCGGGTGGACAATGTAGGCTTTGCCCACGCCCGGCGCGATGCGGATCGGCTCGCAGACTTCAAAGCAGTGTTTGCGGGCGGCGACATAGGCGTCGGTGACGTCAATGTCGAACCAGTCTTTCGGGTCGTGTCCTTCAAACAAGGCCGTGAACGCCTCCCGCATGATTTCGTGTGAACCGCGCCAGACGACGAAAGCGCCCTCCTCCGCCTTCGCATCGGTGAGCGGGATGCCGAGCAGGAAGCTGTGGGTTTCAGAGAGTTTACGCCGACGCTCCGGCATGGTGCGCTCCAACCCGTCGATATGGGCGGCGTAGCGGTTGAGGCGATAGCGGAAACTGGCCTCGGTATCCTCGGCGCCGTGGCGGGGATAACCGGGGAAGATAACCGATATCTGGCCCATGTCCCAACCGAAGCCACCGAGGCCGAGGGTATCGCGCGCGAAGGCGACGGCCTCGCCCGAGAGAGGCGGCACCTGCTGCGGTATCGACCCCTCCGCGTCGTTGGGCAGGGCGTTGACCCCTGCGAACCAT
>CALHLW010000065.1 GCA_938034615.1 uncultured Neomegalonema sp.
CGGCGGGCGCGTTCGACCCCCAATGTGCCGACCTCTCCCTCGACGATCATGCCATCATCCAGATCGTTGCGGTCCAGCGAGGTGAGGATCGTCACGGCGAGGATTTTCAGCCCCGTCTCTCCCCTGCCCCGCACCGCCGCGCGCACCACATGGGGATCGCCATGGACGGTGAGGAAATCATGGCCGAATTCGGCGAGACCGCGCACCGCCGCCTCCACGGTCGCGCCGATATCGAAGAGCTTGAGGTCGATGAAGGTGCGGTTTCCCTTTTCCTTCAACTCATTGGCGAGGGCGAACCCGCCGCCTGTCAACATGCCGAGACCGACTTTGTAGAACCCCACCGCATCCCCCAGCCGTTCCGCCATTTCCAGCCCCGCAACGGCGTGTGGCAGGTCGAGCGCAACGATGAGGCGGTCACGGGGGGCATTGGCGCTGGCGGTCTCAATCATAGCGGGATTCCCTGAACAAAAGGCGGTTTCCCTTTGGAATCCGCGCATAAAACGATATGTACCCGCCAAAGGCCACACCACGCAAAAGGAAAGACCGATGTCCTTCTTCCGAGTTCTGCTCGCCCTCTTGATTTCCGGGGGCATTGCCTACGGTCTGTACCGTGTCGTCGATGGTCAGGGAGTCGAGCGCGCCGTCGAGGCCGTTCGTACCGAAATCGAGGAACCGAAAGGGGCGGGGTCCGACACCGAAACCGCCGCTGTGACGGAACCGACTTCGCTGACCGAGACCCCCTCCGATACGGATGAGGGCGAAAGCGCCGAAACACCCGGCGAAACGGAAGAAACCGAAACCGCCGCTGCCTCGACAGAAGCCGAGCAGCCCGCCGAGTCCATCGAGATGGCGGCTGCCGCACCCGAGGCCGAAACGCCGGACCCGACCGATGAGGGCGAAAGCGCCGAACCATCCGAAGACACGCAGACCGCTGCCGTCGCCAGCGAGGGCGATTCGGCATCCGGGAGTGGCTGGGCGGCGAAGGTCGAAAACGCGACGGGGGCCGAACCAGAGCTGGATAAGCCGATGGAGGCCGATACGACCGACGAAGGCGAGAGCGCCGAGACCGAAACCGCCGCCCTGCCCGCTGCGCGGATCGCTAGTGCGACCTCCGGCTCGGTCGATGCCCTGAAGATCATCACGGGCGGCATGAAATATCAGGAGGCGCTTGCGACCCTGACCGATGCCGGATGGCAGCCGCGCATCGTGCCCGACCGGGAGGGTGAGCCGAGCGCCGCCGAAGCCGCACTGATCGCAGCGGGCTATGCGGAGGTGGAGGGCTGCAAGGGCGACGAGCGCCCGATCTGTCGTTTCGAATTCGTCGATGGCGACAAGCGGATCGCCGCCGTCATTACCGCCGGAACCGGAACCGATCCAGGCGTCATTGATGCGTTCCTGATGGATATCCGCGCGGAGTAATCGCCCATGTCCGACCCGATCGTCATCGTCGCCGCCTCGCGTACGCCGATGGGCGGGTTTCAGGGGGCGTTGTCGGATGCCACAGCCGCCGAGTTGGGGGCCACGGCCATTCGTGCGGCGCTGGCTGCCTCGACCCTCGGGGCCGAGGAAATCGATGAAGTGCTGATGGGCTGCGTGTTGCCTGCCGGGCAGGGGCAGGCTCCGGCGCGGCAGGCGGCGCTGGGGGCGGGGTTGCCGCTGTCGGTGCCGTGCTCGACGCTCAACAAGATGTGCGGCTCGGGCATGAAGACGGCCATGGTCGCGATGGATCAATTGCGGGCCGGGAATGGTCGAGCGGTCGTCGCGGGGGGCATGGAGAGCATGACCAACGCGCCGTACCTGTTGCCGAAGATGCGCGGCGGGGCGCGGCTCGGGCACGCATCGGTGGTCGATCATATGTTCCTCGACGGGCTGGAAGATGCCTATGATCGGGGACGTCTGATGGGGACATTCGCAGAGGATTGCGCCTCGCATTACCAATTCACCCGCGAGGAGCAGGATGGCTATGCGCTGTCGTCCCTCAGCCGCGCGTTAAAGGCGCAAAAGGAAGGGCGGTTGACCGATGAAATCGCGCCCGTAACCGTGACGACCCGCAAGGGTGAGAGCGTTGTGGCCGAGGATGAACAGCCGAAATCCGCCCGCCCGGACAAGATCCCGACCCTCAAACCCGCGTTTCGCAAGGACGGGACGGTCACGCCCGCCAATGCGTCCTCGATTTCGGACGGGGCGGCAGCGCTGGTCCTGATGCGCGAAAGCGATGCGCGGGCGGCAGGCGCACCGATCCGTGCGCGGCTGCTGGCTCATGCGAGCCATGCGCAGGAACCGGGTTGGTTTACAACCGCGCCGGTTCCGGCCATGCGCACGGTGCTGGAAGCGGCTGGCTGGCAGGTCGGGGATGTGGACCTCTGGGAGATCAACGAAGCCTTTGCCGTGGTGCCCATGGCCGCCGAACGGGAACTCGGCATCGACCGGGAGCGCCTGAACGTGAATGGCGGGGCCTGTGCGCTCGGCCACCCCATCGGGGCGAGCGGGACGCGGATTATCGTGACTCTGCTGCACGCGCTGGAGAAGGCGGGGAAGACGAAGGGCGTTGCGTCGCTGTGTATCGGGGGCGGCGAGGGGACGGCGGTGGCGGTGGAGATCGTGGAGTAGTGCTCACCCCGACGCTGCTTCGCAGCGTTGGACCTCTCCCAGGGGATGGACTCGAATGTTGGGCGGTTTGTCGTCAAAGGACTCCGTCACCCCGTGGGTTGACCACGGGGTCCATTGTTCAGCATGTGCTGGTAGATGGGTTCCGCGATCAAGTCGCGGAATGACAAGGATTTTTAGGTCTATGCGCATCAACCTACAACAACACTACCGCCGCCAATCCCAGAAACGCCATGAAGCCGACCACATCCGTTACCGTCGTCACGAAGACGGCGGAGGCGAGGGCGGGGTCTGCGCCTAGTTTTTCGAGGCCGATGGGGATGAGGATGCCTGCGAGGGCCGCCACGAGCATGTTGATGATCATGGCAATGCCCAAAACGCCCCCGAGCAACGGGTCGCCGTACCAGCCCCAGGTCAGCCCGCCCATCAGGATCGCGAAGACCACCCCGTTGATGATCCCCACGGCCCCCTCACGCGAGATGATGCGCATGGCGTTGGTCGAGGTGATGTCCTTTGTCGCCAGCGCGCGGACGGCGACGGTGAGGGTCTGCGTGCCCGCATTGCCGCCCATCGACGCCACGATGGTCATGAGGATCGCGAGGGCCACGATGCTCTCGATCACCGCGTCGAACTGGGCGATGACGAGGGAGGCGAGGATCGCCGTTACGAGGTTCACCGCAAGCCATGGAAGACGCTGACGCGCGATCTCGAAGACGCTGTCGGTCAGCTCCTCGTCGCCCACCCCGGCCAGCAGCTTCATGTCTTCTTCGGCTTCCTCGTCCAGCACTTCCAGCGCGTCGTCGATGGTGATGACCCCGGCCAGCCGCCCGTCGGCATCGACCACAGGCGCGGAGACGAGGTGATACTGGTTGAAGGCGTAGGCGATGTCTTCGGGCGGATCTTCGACACCGAGGGAGCGGAAATCATCCTCCATGATCGACTCGATCATCACCGGACGGCGCGAGCCCATGATGCGCGAGAGAGAGACGGTGCCGACCGGCTTGTAGGACGGGTCGATGACGATGATCTCGTAGAAGGCTTCGGGCAGGTCATCGCGGGCGCGCAAGCTGTCGATGGTCTGGCCGACATTCCAGAAGGGGGGGACCGCGACCACGTCGCGCTGCATCATGCGACCGGCGGAATCCTCGGGGTATTCGAGCGAGCGTTCGATGCCGATGCGGTCGGCGGTGGGCAGGGCGTCGAGGACTTCCTTGCGCAACTCGTCATCGAGGTTTTCGACGAGATAGACGGCGTCGTCGCTTTCCATCTCGCCCACGGCTTCGGCGAGGTACTCGGGATCGACCAGATTGACGATGTCGTCGCGCAGGCCCTCTTCCAGTTCGGGGAGGACATCGGCGGGGAAATCGCTGGCGGCGAGGCGGACGAAATCCTCGCGGGCGGCGGGTTTGATCTGTTCGAGCAGGTCGGCGACGTCGGCGGGGTGCGACTCCTCGATAGCATCCAGCAAGGCGACGCGGTCATCGCCGTCGAGGGCATCGGAGACGCGGGAGGCGAGCGACGCCTCAATTTCGGGGGCAGGATCGTCGATGCGGTCGGGTTGCGTCTCTGACATGGCTGGCTCCCTCGCATCCGGTGGACACCGCCCCTGCTAAGGGGACGATGCTGTCATGGCAAGGGGCGTCCGGTCATCTCCGACCCCTGCTCCCTGACGTTGCCGACGGCGGGGTGCGCGGGCCAGTCTTCGGTGCGCTCGGCGGGCCAGGGGTCGAGCAGGGTGCGAGCGGCGGGGCGGGAGACGTCGAGCCATTCCTCCCAGTCATCGGGGGCAAGGATCAGCGGCATCCGCTCGGCATGGGCGGCGACACATTCATTGGCGGGGACGGTGACGACGGCGAAGGTATCGACCTCGCCCCCGTCAAAGCCCCAGCGCTCCCACACCCCGCCCATGCAGAACCACGGCACGTCGCGCACGCCCACAGCATACGGGATGCGGCGACCCTCCGGCCCCGACCAGACGTAATAACCGCTGGCCGGGATGAGACAGCGCCGATAGCGGTAGGCACCCTGAAAGGTGGCGCTCTGCTCAATGCCTTCGGCCTTGGCGGCGAAGCTGGTCCATTTCTTCTCGGTGAGGGGTTCGCGCCACCATTGGGGGACGAGGGACCAGAGTTTGAGGGTGAGGTCGAGGCCCGGTGCGCCACGCATGTGGGAGCCGTAGTCGCGGGGGCGGATCACCGGGACGAGGGACATCGGGGCGATGTTCCATTTCGGCTCCGGGGGGGCGACGTTTGGGGGTGGGGTGAGGTCGAGCCAGCGGGTGTAGTCGGCCCACGAGATAGGGGCGCGGAAGAAGCGGGAGGTCATGGCGCAATTTCACAACTCGCGCTGCCCCGCACCCGATGCGGGGCCTCCTTCAGCTTAGCGCGTTGCCGAAGAAGGCCCCGGCTCAAGACCGGGGCAGCGGAAATCTTTATATGCGCCCAAACCTGCGCGCTGATCCCACCTCCAGTCATACCGTGGCTTGACCACGGTATCCATTTCGCAACCCATACAGCCAGAGCGAGCGGAGAAATGGACCCCGTGGTCAAGCCACGGGGTGACACTGCTTTTTGGCAGGTAAGAACCGCGCACTGCATCAGATAAACGGTGCCCATTCCAAAGCGATACGCTTGATTATCGCGATCCATGTCGTAGCGAGAGGCAACTTGCTTACGAACGCGATACATAATGCTTCATTAGCTGCGATAAAAGCGCCCGCAGTCGAATATGCGCCGTATCCAACCCCAGTTACGACACCACCGCCTAAAGTAATTTTCGCCGCATTGAGCGTCACAGAAGGTTTCGGTTCGTCTCTTTCTTTCCGTACAAGCTGACCGATCAAATTCTCGGTCGTCTCCCGCACCATGACCTTCCCACGCGCTTCGACACCCTCAATCGGGTCTTCCGCCTCTTCGAGCACCTGATCCAGGACATAGATCACATCCTCATCGAACAGCGCCGGAGACCCCGCAACCGCCCCCCGAACCGCCCGCGCCTCCTCCGTCACATCGGGCGAGAGAGTCGCCGGATCGCGGCCCTTTTCGTCCTTGGCCTTCAGCCCCGGTTCGTCTGTGGAGAAGACGTTGTAGGTCATCACCACCTCGGCGAAGAGGGCGGACTGGTCCGGCTCCATCGGGTCGTCTTCGGGGTCGGCGGCGACGCGCTTGGCCTCGTCGGCGCGGGCGAAGCGACGCATCTTCTGTCCGGCTAGCCAGAGGGCAGAGAGGCGCATGGAGCCGTAATCCTCGCCCAGCGCCGCCAGAAACCGCGCGACCGCCTTCCCCTGCGCCCCATAGCGATTGCTGTTCTCCGGGCAGAGGCCGCATAGCTCGACGGCCTGCTCACGCAGGGCATCGTAGAGACCCGCCTGTTCGTCGTCGGGCAAGGCATCGGGCGCCTCGGCGCGCAGGACGACCCGGTTCTCGACCGTCTCGAAACGCGGGGCGACAGGGTTGTCGGCGGGGATATCCTTCGCTGCATACCGCGCCCGTATCTCCGCGATCATCGCGTTGACATGGGCCGGACCTTGTTGCCAGTCCTCGTCCGGGATCAGAACGATCTCGCGCTCCATTTCGATATTATAGGGCTTGCCGTCGCGGCGGTCTTCCCACCAGTCGATCCAGACATGCCAATGTTGATCTGGGAATTCTTCAAGTTCTTCCTTGAGTTTTCCGAACCATTTTTTTGACCATTCTGGCTCGTTGGCATCTATCCATAAAGGGTCAGTGACCAAATTATACACGTTCTGTA
>CALHLW010000066.1 GCA_938034615.1 uncultured Neomegalonema sp.
GATGACCTTACCCTTGGCATGGCCGTTATCGAGCAGCTTGCGAGTGTTCTTGTTCCACAGGGCCTTTGTAATCTCGTAGATCAGCTCATCGTCCTGCTTCGCGCTTGTGGCGAGGATGCCCGAAACGGCGAGCGTATCGACGTCGTAATCCACACCGGGATACGTGCCCGCCGGGATTTTCGAGCGGATGTAGTAGGGAACCCGCTTGTTGCCCGTGGTGATCTCCTCGTCCGTGAAGGAGTAGAGTTCCATGCCCTTGGTGTTGTCGAGCTGGATCATCGCGGCGACCGGCGTACCGGCGGCGTAGAAATAAGCGTCGAGCTGACCGTCGGCGAGGCGCTCGGCACTCTGGGAGTTGTTGAGTTCCGCCTCATCATAGTCGTCGCGGGTGATGCCATGGGCTTCGAGGATCAGTTCCACGGCGATCTGCGTGCCGGAGCCTGCCTGCGCGATGCCGACGCGCTTGCCCTTGAGGTCTTTCAGACCGTCGAGCTTGGCACCCTTAGGCAGTACGAGATGCAGGTCTTCGGGAAAAAGATTCGCGATGACACGCAGGTCGGGTTTTGCAGCGTCTTTGAACTTCTCTTCGCCGTGATAGGCAAAGTAGAGGGTCGCAGCGCCCGTTAGGCCCGCTTCCATCTGACCAGCCTGAATAGCGTTAACGTTATGAGCCGAAGCGTTGGTTGATTGCGCAATGGCCACGAGGCCCGGTACGCCGCAGGAACCGCCCTTGTCGCACTCGCGCGAACCCGGAGGATTGGAGATGGCGTTGGCGATTGCCCCGCCGATTGGGAAATAGGTGCCGCCCGCGCCGCCCGTACCGATGCGGAAGAACTTCATCTCCTGCGCTGTCGCCACCCCGGCGAACAGAACGGCAGCAGCGAGCGCCCCGCCCGCGATTCTCTTCATCAGTCCCATGTCGAAAGTCTCCCCGAAATAATATTCGTTATTGCATTGCCGCATACGCAGCGAACCCGAGCAGCCTAAGGCGCACCGCCCCTGCGTCAACCGGCAATTCGCAGCGCGAAAATGCTTCCCCTCCCGTGCGGGTCATGAAATAGGAAGGCGGCAACGCTCACCCCTGCCCCGGAGCCTGCGCCATGATGATCCGCGAAGCCCTGACCTTCGATGATGTCCTCCTCGTCCCCGCCGAAAGCGCAATTATCCCGGCGGATGCCGACATGCGGACGCGGGTGACCAAGGAAATCTCGCTCAATATCCCGCTTCTCTCCTCGGCCATGGATACGGTCACGGAATACGATATGGCCATCGCCATGGCACAGGCGGGCGGCATGGGCGTGATCCACCGAAACCTCGATACCGAGGAGCAGGCGGCGCAGGTCGGGCGCGTCAAACGCTTTGAGCAGGGCATCGTCTACGATCCCGTAACGCTCTCTCCTGACCAGACCATCGCCGATGCGCGCCAATTGCAGGAAGAACGACGCATCACCGGTTTTCCGGTCGTCGATCCCAAGACGCGCGGATTGCTCGGTATTCTGACCAATCGCGACATGCGGTTCGCCGACGATCCCGCCACGCCGGTCACGGCCCTGATGACCTCCGAAAATCTCGCGACCATTCAGGAACCGATCGACCACACCGAAGCCAAGCGTATCCTTCAGGAACGTCGAATCGAAAAGTTGATCATCGTCGACGGCGAAGGCCGATGCGTCGGCCTGCTGACCGTGAAGGATATCGAGAAATCGAAGCTCAATCCCAATGCCTGCAAGGATGCCGCCGGTCGCCTGCGCGTTGCCGCCGCCTCCACCGTGGGCGATGCCGGGTTCGAGCGTTCGGAAGCCCTGATCGAGGCGGGCGTGGATCTGCTTGTCATCGACACGGCTCACGGCCATTCAAAATTGGTATCCGCCGCCGTGGAGCGCGTCAAAGCCCGCTCGAACGCCGTGCAGGTTGTTGCCGGCAACGTGGCAACGGCGGAAGCAACCCGCGCCCTCATCGATGCAGGGGCGGATGCGGTAAAAGTCGGCATCGGCCCCGGCTCGATCTGCACCACCCGCATCGTCGCGGGCGTCGGCGTCCCGCAGTTGACCGCCCTCATCGACTGCGCCGAAGCCGCCGCCGAAAGCGGTACGCCCGTCATCGCCGATGGCGGCATCAAGTTCTCCGGCGATCTGGCGAAGGCCATTGCGGCGGGCGCCCATTGCGCCATGGTCGGCTCGATGCTGGCCGGAACCGAGGAAAGCCCTGGCGAGGTCTTCACGTATCAAGGCCGCGCCTACAAATCCTATCGCGGCATGGGATCGGTCGGCGCGATGGCGCGAGGATCGGCGGATCGTTATTTCCAGAAGGAAGTCCGCGACACCATGAAACTCGTGCCCGAAGGGATCGAAGGACAAGTGCCCTTCAAAGGGTCGGTCGGCAGCGTCCTGCATCAACTCGTCGGCGGACTGCGCGCCGCGATGGGTTATACAGGCCAGCCGACCATCGATTCGATGCGCAGCAATGCCGAATTCGTACGCATCACCAATGCGGGCCTGCGCGAAAGCCACGCACATGACGTCACGATTACGCGCGAATCCCCGAACTACCGGATGACCTGATGACACTGCCAGCAACGCTCTGCCTCCTCGCCGTCTTTGCCCAAGTCTGCCTGACCCTCTGGGCAATCGTTCGGATGGGGCTGGCGCGGGTCGCGAGCGTCAAGTCCGGTGAAGTCAGGATCGCCGAGATCGCCCTGTCGGATCGCGCGTGGCCAGAGCCGATCCAGAAACTTCAGGCGAATGTCAGGAACCAGTTCGAGACCCCTGTCCTGTTCTTTGCCGGTATCGCGATTGCCATAGGTCTTGACGCGACGAACTGGAGTGTCGCGATCTTCGCGTGGATGTATGTGGCGACCCGGATCGTGCATCACGTCATCCATGTCGGCTCGAACTCTGTCGGCAAGCGGTTCCGCGCCTACGTGATCGGTCTCGCTGCATTGCTTGCGTTGTGGCTTGCCGTCTTGGCTGGTGCCTTCCTGTCGTGACCCCCGCCGCCCGCCTTGCCGCCGCTGCCGATATTCTCAATACCCTCGACCTTTCCCGCCCGGTGAAGGCGCAACTGAAGGCATGGGGACGCGGCAATCGCTATGCAGGTTCGAAAGACCGGCGCGCGATTGCAGATCGGGTTTTCACGGCGCTCCGGTATCGGCGCAGCGCAGCATTGCGGGCGGGCGGAGAAACAGGGCGTGCGCAGGTGCTAGGCACATTGGCCGGAGTTGACGGGTTATCCCTGGACGAAATTGCCGCCTCTTGCACAGGTGGCTACGCTCTCGCCTCACTTGATGAAGCAGAGAGCGCGGCCCTCGCTCGCATACCCGACTGGCCGAGCGAAGCCGCGCGTCTGGACTGGCCCGAATGGCTCTGGACCGAGGCACAGCAGGCATTCGAGGGTGATACCGAGCGCGAACTTGACGCCCTGCGCCAACGCGCTCCGGTCGATCTGCGGATCAACACGCTCAGGGCATCGATGGATGATGCTATTGCGGCCCTACAGCACGGCACGACGATAGCACGAGACGATGTTGCGCCCGTGTCCGGCTTCCCTCTCGCTCTCCGACTCCCCCCCGGTTCACCGGTTCTGGCGAGCCGCGCCTGGAGCGACGGCATGGTGGAACTACAGGATGCCGGGTCGCAGGCCGTTGCCGCGATGACAGATGCCCATCCCAACGAAACCATCCTCGATTATTGCGCGGGAGGCGGAGGCAAGACCCTCGCCCTCGGTGCAGCGATGGAAAACACCGGACGCCTGTTCGCCTTCGACGTCGAAGCGGCACGAATGACAGATCTTCCGCAGCGTGCAGAACGGGCTGGGGTTACATGCCTGACCTTGCTGAAGCGCGACGATTTGGAAGCGCTCACCGGCACATGCGATCGCGTGCTGGTGGACGCGCCCTGTTCCGGTTCCGGGTCGTGGCGACGTGACCCCGCCGGAAAATGGCGGCTGACACCTGCGGCACTGGAAACCTACACACGCTTGCAGGACGATGCGCTTGCTGTAGCCTCGCGGTATCTGCGCCCCGGCGGTACCTTGCTCTACGCAACGTGCTCCGTTCTGCGGATCGAAAATGAAGACCGCATCGCCACATTCCTCGACCATCACCCTGCTTTCACCCTGAAGGAGAGTTGCCGCCTTCATCCTGCCCGCGATGGGTGCGACGGGTTCTTCGCCGCCAGATTGAATTTAACGGGCTGTTAAGATTACTTACTTATGTGATAATGTCTTACACCGTCGAGGATTTCACATGATCGAAATGGACGCCCTCTTAGCTGCAGGACAGGTCGCTCAGGCGTCAGGTGACATCGTCATCGATGGAATTGCTCTGGCAGCGCTTGCCTTGTTCTCGCGACCCGGTCGCGACCGACAGGCAACGGAAGTACCTGACTTCACGATTCTGGAAAACGCCCCGACAGCCTTCTTCGTGACCGATGCCCTCGGGGTCGTGATCGAGCATAACGAAGCCGCCCGCGCCCTCGCAGTCAGCCTCGGGGGCCGTCTGTCCGGCGGCACCAAGATGCGGAGCCTGCTCGGCAATGATGCTGAAGCCGATGGCGCGATCTATCGCACGATGCGTCTCGCCGGAAAGGATGGCGCAACCTTCGATATCTTCAGCGTCATGCATACCGGTGAGCCCGCTGACGCGCAGGTCGAGATCACCCGCCAGCGCAATCCACGTTATTTCCTCTGGTCGATTACGGTTGCGCCCAAAGCGCCCGTCCCGTCGGAACCGCACGCCCTGACCTTCGACATGTCCGATGCGCCCATCGCCTATTTCAGTGCCGATGAAGAAGGCCAGATCGTTGAGATGAATGCCGTGATGCGTGAACTCGCGGGCCTGCGCGCAGAGGCACTCCCCAACGAACAGATCATGGTCGGCGACCTCTTCGGAGAAGGCAATCAGACGCTCGCCTCGGCTAAGATGAAAGAAGGCGAGATATCCGAGAAGCGCACAGTTCTCATCGCCAAGGGCGGTGAGCGCAAATCGGTCCAGCTTATTGAGAAAGCCCGGCGCTTCGATCACCATGACGGCGTCATGCAAGCCTTCGTCTTTCCTTCCCACATCGCCCCGATCAATGAAACCGGGGGCGAAGTCCGACGCTTGGTGCGCCTGCTCGACGATGCGCCGGTCGCCGTTGCCGTCACCGATCTCGATGGTCTGGTGTTGGAGGCCAATGACCGCCTCGCCAGCATGTCGGGTGGTGCGGCTCGCGTGGGCGCTGAAATCACGCTTGCCGTGCGCCTCGAAGACCGTCCCGACGTCACCGAGCGCCTGCGCGCTATCGCCAATGGGGCCGCGCCGAGCAGCCCTCTCGACATCAAATTGACGGGCGAGGCAGGCAAGGAACACGAAGCGCAGTTCCACGCCCATCGTATCGGCACGGACAAGGGCGAGATGTTGCTCACCTACGTCATGGATGTCAGCGCCGAGAAAGTCATCGAGCGCAAATTGATCCAAGCCGACAAGATGCAATCGGTCGGCCAGCTCGCCGGGGGCATCGCCCACGACGTGAACAACGTGCTGACCGCAATCCGGGGCCATTGCGACCTTCTGATGCTGCGCCACCACGAAGGCGACCCGGATTTCGACAGCCTCTATCAGATCAGGGGTCAGACCGAACGCGCCGCCTCAACGATCAGCCATCTGCTCGCCTTCTCCCGCCGCCAGACGATGCAACGGCAGGTGACGCAGCTTGCAGACACCTTGGACGAGATGCGGTTCATGCTGAACCCGTTCATCACCGAACGCATCACCTTCCATTCACACCACGCGCGCGATCTTGGCTTGGTCCGCATCGACCGGGGCGAATTCCAGCGCGTTATCATGAACCTCGCCGTCAATGCCTGCGATGCCATGCAGAACGGCGGTACGCTCACGATGATGACCCGAAACCTCGCACCAAAGGATGTTGCCGGATACGGCTACGACCCGATTCCCGAAGCGGACTGGGTGCTGATCGAGATCAGCGACAGCGGGACGGGCATTTCAAAGGCCGATCTCGACAGCATCTTCGAGCCGTTCTTCACGACCAAACCGACCGGCAAGGGCACGGGGCTTGGCCTCTCGACCGTCTACGGCATTATCAAGCAGATGGAAGGCTTCATCTATTGTGAGAGCGAGGTCAGCAAAGGCACGACTTTCCGCATCTTCTTGCCCCGCTATTTCGGCACCATCGAAGCCGAAGCCGACACCACCAAGAAAGACGCCATCACACCGCGCGATCTCAGCGGGACGGGTCGTGTCTTGCTGGTCGAGGACGAGGACTCCGTCCGCAGCTTCGCAGTGCGCGCGCTGGAACTGCGCGGCTATACCGTCACCGCCGCCTCCAGCGGGCAGGAAGCCATCGAGATCGTCGAGGAGAATCCCGGTGCCATCGACCTCATTGTCTCGGATGTCGTCATGCCCGAGATGACCGGGCCGGAAATGATGCGCAAAGTGCTGAAGATGCGCCCGGAAATCCGATTCATCTTCATCTCCGGCTATGCCGAGGATGCTTTCCGGGAGGAGATGCTGGGCCATGAGAAGTTCCACTTCCTTCCAAAACCATTCTCACTCAAAGACTTGGCTGTTAAAGTGAAGAAAGTTTTTCAGGAGTAGAACAGCCCATACAGGGTTAACGGGATTGGGTGATCGGGCTGGTCTGATATCAGCACACCCCTTCACCTTGATCACGAATGATTTTCGGTTCACGGTAACGCACCATCCCTGAACTGGACTCTGCATGACCCTGGCCGACCCCAATGCCCAGCCCGCTGCCGGACCGGGCGGCCCCCGACGCATCGAGCGCGCTTTCGGATTCGTCAAGAGCGTTGCCTCTCTCCTCGTCACCCTCGCCATCACGTTTCTGGGCCTGCTCGCCATCACCTTTATCATCGGGCGCGTCGTCCCCATCGATCCGGTTCTCGCGGTCCTCGGAGAGCGGGCGACGGCGGAACAGGCAGAAGCCGCGCGCGAGGCCATGGGCCTGAACGAGCCGCTTTGGTATCAGTTCTACGTCTATGTCCTCGGTGTCGTGCAGTTCGATTTCGGCAAGTCGCTGCTGACCGCCCGCCCGGTAATCGAAGATATCGCACGCGTCTTCCCCGCCACGCTGGAGCTAGCAACCATCGCCACGATCATCGGCGTCGCCTTCGGCATCCCTGCGGGTGTCCTGGCCGCAACGAAGCCGGGAAGCTGGATTGACCATCTGGTGCGGCTGATCGGGTTGATGGGTTATTCGATGCCGATCTTCTGGCTTGGGCTAATGGGGCTGCTGATCTTCTACGGCCATCTTGGTTGGGTCGGAGGGCCGGGGCGGCTCGATACCAGCTATGAGTTTATCTATGACTTGGATGTGCCACAGCGAACGGGCGCGATCTTGCTCGACACCGCGCTGGCGGGAGCATGGGATGTCTTCCGCAATGCCCTGACGCATATCGTGCTGCCCGCCACCGTCCTTGGCTATTATTCCATGGCCTATATCAGCCGCATGACCCGCTCCTTCATGCTCGAACAGCTTTCGCAAGAATACATAACCACGGCCCGCGTGAAGGGAATGCCCGAATGGCGCGTCGTCTGGGTCCACGCCCTGCGCAACGTCATGGTGCCGCTCATCACCGTGATCGCGCTCTCCTACGCCAACCTGCTGGAGGGGTCGGTACTGACCGAGACGGTCTTCGCATGGCCGGGGCTGGGCCTCTACATCACTAACGCTCTCTTCTCGGCAGATATGGCGGCGGTGATGGGTGGCACGATCATGGTCGGGCTGGTCTTCATCGTGCTGAACATGCTGTCGGATGTCCTCTACCGCTTCGTCGATCCGAGGGCGCGGACGTGAAAGCCCTGCGCCGCGATTGGCTTCTCGACCAGAACCCCGCCTCGCGCAGGCAGGCTCGGCTCGGCCAGCTCTATCTCGGCTGGCTCAAGCTGATCCGCAATCCACTGGCGATGATCGGCGTGGTCATTATCGCGCTGCTGATCCTCATGGCGGCATTTGCGCCGCTCATCGCGCCCTACGATCCGACGTTCCAGAATCTTGCGGGGCGCCTGCAACCGCCCCTCTCTGCCGGTCATCTGCTCGGCACCGACGAATTCGGGCGCGATATCTTCAGCCGCATCGTCTACGGCTCGCGCATCACGCTCTGGATCGTGCTGCTGGTGACGCTGACCGCGCCGGTCTTCGGCCTGTTGATCGGCACTGTAGCGGGGTATTTCGGCGGCTGGGTCGATACGGTGCTGATGCGCCTGACGGATATCTTTCTCGCCTTTCCACGGCTGATCCTCGCGCTGGCCTTCGTCGCCGCATTGGGGCCGGGGATCGGCAACGCAGTTCTCGCCATCGCCCTGACCGCATGGCCCCCTTATGCGAGGGTGGCACGCGCCGAAACGCTGACGGTTCGCAAATCCGACTATATCGCCGCTGTGCAGTTACAAGGGGCCGGTTCGAGCCGCATCCTGTTCTCCCATGTCGCGCCCATGTGCATCCCGTCGGTCATCATCCGCGTGACGCTCGATATGGCCGGAATCATTCTCACGGCTGCTGGCTTGGGCTTTCTCGGCCTCGGCGCCCAGCCACCTATGCCCGAATGGGGGTTGATGATCTCGTCGGGTCGCAAATTCCTGTTCGATTTCTGGTGGGTCGCGACGATGCCCGGACTGGCGATCTTCATCGTCTCGCTCGGCTTCAACCTGCTCGGCGACGGCCTGCGCGACGTGCTCGATCCAAGGAGTGCGGGAAAATGAGCCTCCTCGAAATCGAAAACCTGCGCGTGAACTTCGACACCGAAGCCGGACCCGTCGAAGCCGTGCGCGGCATCGGCTTTGAGGTGGACCGGGAACGCGTTGCAATCGTGGGCGAATCCGGTTCCGGCAAATCCGTCACGGGCCGCTCGATCCTGCGCCTCGTAAGACCACCGGGGCGCGTGACTGCCGATACCCTGCGCTTCGACGGACAGGACCTGCTGACCCTTACTGAGCGCAAGATGCGCGCGATCCGCGGTCAGCGCATCGCCATGGTGATGCAAGATCCGAAATTCGCCCTCAACGCGGTCATGACCATCGGCGACCAGATGACCGAAGGTCTGCGCCGCCGCGATGGTCTCAGCCGCCGAAAGGCCACCGCCAAAGCCATCGACATGCTGCGCGCCGTGCAGATCCGCGACGGCGAGCGCGTGATGCGCGCCTACCCCCACGAGATGTCGGGCGGCATGGGCCAGCGCGTGATGATCGCCATGATGCTGATCCCAGACCCTGACCTGCTGATCGCTGACGAGCCGACTTCCGCCCTCGACGTGACGGTACAGGCCGAAGTGCTGGCAATCCTCGACGATCTGGTGAAGGAGCGCGGCATGGGCCTCATCTTCATCAGCCACGACCTGCGCCTCGTCTCGCGCTTCTGCGACCGGGTTCTGGTAATGTATCTGGGGCAGATCGTCGAACGCCTCGACGCCCGTAATCTCGACGCCGCGCAGCATCCCTACACGCGCGGCCTGCTCAACTGTCTGCCCAGCATCGGCGGCGACCGGGGGCCGCTACCTGTCTTGAATCGCGAGGCGTCATGGGCAGAATAACGCAATCGGGGAATAGGAGCTTTTCGGTCGATATGGGAGCCATCGCGATATGACCGTCGTCATCATCCTGGCGTCGCTGTTCACGCTGCTCCTCGCGCGGGTTCCGGTCGCCTTTGCGTTGGGCGGGCTTGGACTTGCCCTGTTGATCCTGGGCGGGTTTTCGCCGCTCATGGCACCGCAAGCAATCCTCTCCACGCTCGACGGTTTCATTCTGCTCGCTGTGCCGCTTTTCCTGTTGATGGCGAACGTGCTGTTGAAGGGCGGCGTGGGCGGAGACCTCTTCGCCGCCGTCAATGCTTGGGTCGGGCATTGGCCGGGAGGGCTGGCCGTCGCGACCATCATCTCCTGCGCGATCTTTGCCGCGATCTCGGGCAGTTCGGTCGCCACCGCCGCCACCATCGGCACCGTCGCGATCCCCGAAATGATCGGGCGCGGCTATGACAAGAAGTTCGTCTATGGCCTGCTCGCAGCAGGGGGGACTCTCGGCATCCTGATTCCGCCCTCGATTCCGATGATCGTCTACGGTTTCATCACCGAAGAATCCGTCGGGGCGCTGTTTCTTGCCGGGGTCGGCCCCGGCTTAGCCCTCGTCGTGCTGTTCATTCTGTACTCGATGATCCATGCCCGCGCGACTGGCGTGACCACCGATATGGATGCGGCAAGCTGGCAGACGCGGCGCGATGCAAGCATCCGAGCCCTGCCCTCCATGGCATTGGCCATGCTGATCATCGGCGGCATCTACTCGGGTGCCTTCACGCCAACGGAAGCCGCCGCCATCGGATTCGCCGCCGCCCTCTTTGTAACAATCCTGATCCTTCGCAGCCTGTCTTGGCTCGGCCTGAAGGAGGCGATCTTCGAATCGATGATTACCACCGTCGCGATCCTGCTGATCGTGGCAGGGGCAAAGATATTCGGGAAAGCAATCACGCTGTACCGCATCCCACAGGATATCTCAGCCGTGATAACCCAGACCATCGACACGCCGCTTGCATTCCTCATCGTCGTCAGCGTCGTGCTGCTGCTGATGGGTCTCGTATTCGAGGCGCTCTCCATGGTCATCATCATGACGCCGGTGCTGTTGCCCTCGGCCATGGCGCTGGGGTTCGATCCGATCTGGTTCGGCATCTTCATGGTCATCATGGTCGAATGTGCGCTGATCACGCCGCCCGTAGGCTTGAATCTCTACGTCATTCAGGCGGTCGCACGCGCACCGATGGGGCAAGTCGCGCGGGGGGTGATCCCATTCCTGCTGCTGATGTTCACGACCGTCGCCCTCTTGTATGTGTGGCCCGATCTGGCCCTCTACATCCCCTTCAAGCTGTGAGAACCATGAGCCAACCCGATAAACTCCGCGCGCTACTTGCCGACGAAAAGCTCCATGTCATGCCCTGCTGCTTCGATGCGCTGTCAGCGAAGATGATCGAACAGGCGGGGTTCGGATTGACGTTCATGTCGGGCTTTGCCACCTCAGCCTCGCGGATCGGCGAGCCCGATCTGGGGTTGATGGCCTATTCCGAGGTCGTGGATTCTGCACGTAATATCTGTGACGCGGTGTTACTGCCAGTGATTGGCGACGGGGATACCGGCTATGGCAACGCGATGAACGTGCGGCGAACCGTGCGCGGGTTTGCGCGCGCAGGCTGTGCCGCCGTGATGATCGAGGACCAGCTTGCCCCCAAACGCTGCGGTCATACCCCCGGAAAGGATGTCGTGGGTCGCGACGAAGCCTTCGACCGGGTCAAGGCCGCTGTCGATGCCCGGCAGGACGACGATATCCTCATTCTTGCCCGCACCGATGCCCGCCATACTCAAGGGTTGAACGAAGCCATCGAACGGGCCGAGAAATTCCACGAACTCGGTGCGGATATCCTGTTCGTTGAGGCCCCGAAGACGGTGGAAGAAATGCGGCAGGTCTGCTCTGATCTGCCAGGACCGAAGATGGCCAATATCGTGGAAGGAGGCGAGACGCCTGATCTCTCCCATGCCGACTTGCAAGATATCGGTTACGCCATTGCCGCCTATCCCCTGACCATCATGTCCGCCGCGATGCGGGCGATGGCCGAAACCCTGGAGGCATTGGCTCAAGATACACCACGCGCACCCATGTTGATGGATTTTGTGGAGCTGCGTCAGCGGATCGGCTTCGACGACTATTACGAGGCATCCTCGGTCTATCGCTCATCCGCACGCTGAACCGTGATGAGGCGTTCATATCTTTGCCACTCTTGTCGGCTGTAGGATAAACCACGACACCCGCGACAGGAGATCGTCCATGCGTCCCTTTTCCGTTCTGAAGAGCGCTGCTCTTGCCCTGCTTCTGTCCGGCAGCATCGCGGATGCCCAGTCGCGTAGGATCTCTACGATCCGCGATGCGGAGATAGAGAAGACGCTGGAGCGCATGAGCGCACCGATCTTCCGCTCGGCGGGGCTGCCCGATGGCAGCGTCGAAATCTTCATCATCAACGACCGCACGCTCAACGCCTTCGTGGTCGGGCGGAACATGGCGTTTCATACCGGCCTGCTGATCGCCATGGACGATCCGAACGAGTTGCTCGGCGTCATCGCCCACGAGACCGGCCATATAGCGGGGGGACATGGGGTGCGCTTCGGCCCCGCCGCGAGCGCCTCGCAGGGAACGGCGATCCTGTCTACGATCATCGGAGTCGCGACTATCGCCGCCGGGGCGGGGCAGGCGGGTGCCGCGATCCTCGCCGGTGGTCAATCCATTGCCCAGCGTGGTTTCCTCCGCTATACGCGCGGACAGGAGAGTGCCGCTGATCAGGCCGCGATCACCTATCTGGAGCGGGCCGGAATCGATCCGACGGGCATGGTCGATACATTGCGCCGCCTTCAAGCACAGGAACTCGTATCGGTCGGCAGCCGGGTCGATCCCTATACGCTTTCGCACCCCCTATCGGGCGAACGTATCCGTGGACTGACCCAACGCGTCAGCAAATCGACCACTCTCGGGCGCAGTGTGGATGCCGATACGCGCTACTGGTATGACAGAATGCGCTCAAAACTGCGCGGTTTTCTGGTCGCACCAGCGCGAACCCTGCGCGAAGTGCCCGATGACGGATCGGAAACCGCCCTGCTCGCCCGTGCCGTGGCGTATCATCGCACGCCCGATCCGCAGGCTGCCCTGCGCACCGTCGATCAACTGATCGCCAAGCGCCCGAACGACCCCTATTACCATGAGCTCAAAGGTCAGATCCTATTCGAGGGCGGCGCGGCACAGGCCGCAATCCCCGCCTATCGTCGGGCTGCAGCGCTGGCACCGGATGAGCCGCTGATCCTCGGCTCACTCGGGCACGCGCTTCTCGCACTCGATGATGCAGCCGCAACGACCGAGGCCCGCACGGTGCTTACCGAAGCGGTTCGCCGCGACCGCTTGAATGCGAGTGCGTGGCGCTGGCTGGCACAAGCGGAGCGGCGTCTTGGCAACGACACGGCGGCCTCCCTTGCTGCCGCTGAACATCAGATCATGGCAGGGGATGACACGGTAGCTGTGCGCCATGCGAAACAGGTTCAGAATTCCTCACCCTATGGCTCTTCAGCATGGCTACGAGCCGGAGACATCATCGCCGAAATCGACCGCCGGAAGGCTCTCAAGAAGTAAACTCTGCGGGAAGAAGACGCTTTTTTAATCGCCAGATCGTCACTGGCCATTATATGACGACACGGTTGTCGCGAAAGGTTGGAACATGTACGGACAAATCGGAATGGGTCTTGGCGCGATCGCGCTCGCGGTAAGTGGCTATGTTGCCTACAGCACGGGCAACAAGCGCATCAATGTCGAACCTGCGGTCGTTCACGGGGCCTTCACCGACTACCTCGTCGCCAACCCCGATACCGTCGGGAACTCGGTCACGAGCTATATGGAGGCCAATCCCGGTGCTGCCTCCGCGCCCTCCGGCGATGCGATCCGGGGATATCTGCTCGCCAATCCGGAAGTGATTGTCGAGGCGATGAACGCCTATGAAGAGAAGCAGAAAATTGCCGCCGCTGCTGCTGATGGCGAGTTGATAGAGACCAATGCCAAGGAAATCTTCGAGGACGGTTATTCCATCATCCGGGGCAATCCCGATGGTGATCTGACCGTGGTGGAGTTCTCGGATTACAATTGCGGCTATTGCAAACGGGCGCATACTGAGGTCGAGAAATTCGTGAAGGCCGACGGCAATATCCGCCTCGTCATCAAGGAGTTTCCGATTCTCGGCGACGGGTCGGTTCTTTCCGCCCGTGCAGCGCTTGCTTCCAGCGCCCAGAAAGACGGCGAACTCTATCCCGAGTTCAACGACGCCCTGATGCTCCATCGCGGCTCGCATACCGAAGACACCGTCATGTCCATTGCCGAAAAGGTCGGGCTGGATGTCGAAACGCTGAAAAAGGACATGCAGGGCGAGGAAATTCGCGATCAGATCAATCGGACCTACGCCCTCGCCCAGAAACTGAAGATCAACGGTACGCCTGCCTTCATCATCGGCGATGAGGTCGTGCGTGGCTTCGTCCCCGCCGCCCAGCTCGAAATCTTCGCGGAAAGTGCGCGCGAGGAAGGCTGAATTTCTTCACAGGCTGAACGATTCAAGGCCCCGCCATCGCGCGGGGTCATTTTTTATCAATGGCGGAAGTGCCGCATTCCGGTGAAGACCATTGCCAGACCGACTTCGTCGGCAGCGGCGATCACGTCGTCGTCACGCATCGAGCCTCCCGGCTGGATCACGGCGGTCGCCCCCGCCTCGGCGGCGGTCAGCAAGCCATCGGCAAAGGGGAAGAATGCGTCGGAGGCGACGACCGACCCAACCACCGGCGACCCGGTTAGTCCTTCGGCGTCAGCGATGTCTCCGGCCTTGCGCGCAGCGATGCGGGTGGAATCGACCCGGCTCATCTGCCCCGCGCCGATGCCAATGGTCGCGCGATCCTTGGCGTAGACGATGGCGTTCGATTTAACATGCTTGGCCACGCGCCATGCGAACATCATGTCAGAGAGTTCCGTCTCGGTCGGCGCGCGTTTGGTAACGCAGCGCAGGTCGCCAGCGGCAACCTGACCGTTATCGCGATCCTGAACGAGCAATCCTCCGGCAACCGGCTTTACGAGCCTTCCCGATGAAAGCGGATCGGCCAGCCCACCCGTCAGCATCAGGCGCAGATTCTTCTTCTCCGCGAAGATGGCACGGGCATCGGCATCAGCATCAGGGGCAATCACGACCTCGGTGAAGATTTTTACGATCTCGGCTGCCGTTTCTCCGTCGAGCGCTGCATTGAGGGCAACGATGCCGCCAAAAGCGGAGGTCGTATCGGTCCGGTAGGCATGGCGATAAGCGTCAATCAAAGTTCCGCGTGTGGCAACGCCGCAGGGATTGGCGTGCTTGATGATCGCGCAGGTCACATCGGTTTCGGGCACGAATTCCGATACCAGCTCAAAGGCCGCATCGGCATCGGCGATGTTGTTATAGCTGAGCGCCTTACCTTGCAGCAGTGACGCCGTTGCGACGCCGGAGCGCAGATCGCCCGTCGTGTAGAAGGCCGCCGATTGATGCGGGTTCTCGCCGTAGCGCAGGGATTGCCGCAGCGTCCCGGCCTGCGCCACACGCCTCGGCGTTGTGTCATCCAATTGCACCGCATACCAGGACGCGATGGCCGCATCATAGGCGGCGGTGCGGGCATAGGCGCGCGCGGCAAGGGCTTTGCGGCCGTCGGCCTCGAAGCCCCCCGCTGCGACAGCGTCCAACACCTCGGTGTAATCTTCGGTATCGACCACCACAGCGGTATGCTGCCAGTTCTTCGCTCCAGCTCGGATCATTGCAGGGCCACCGATGTCGATATTCTCGACACAAGCCGCAAAATCGCCGCCTCCCGCCACCGTCTGCTCGAACGGATAGAGCGTAACGACCAGCAGATCGATCCCGAGGATGCCATGCGCCTCCATGGATTCGGCATGGCTCGGGACGTCCCGGAGGGCCAGCAACCCGCCATGAACCGCCGGATGCAGGGTCTTCACCCGCCCATCCATCATCTCGGGGTAGCCGGTCAACTCGGCCACATCAAGCACGGGCAACCCTGCCTCGGCAATGGCCTTCGCCGTCCCCCCCGTCGAGACGAGTTCAACACCCTGATCATGCAGCGCACGGGCGAAATCGGTCAGTCCAGTCTTGTTGGAAACAGAGAGCAGCGCACGGCGCACGGGTTGACGGGTCATACGTCGTCAGTCTCCTCATTCGGAACGATCACCCGCCCGCTCATCCGTTTCAAGGCCCAGCGGACCTGTCCTTCAGTATCACGCAGGGCGCTTTCGATCACGATCTGCTTGCAAGGGATCGGGGCACTCGGGCCGGGGATATAGACGCTGTCCTCGACCGTGAGTTTTCCGCCCGACTGCATCATCTGCCACGTCTCGCCATCGGCAAGTGTCAAGCGCGCCTTGCCATCCGAGATCGCGACCGCAACGTCAGGATGAAGATGAAAGCGGATCGCGAATTGGGGACCGTCGGGGCTTTTTCGTTTTGCGCGGGAGCGTTCGAGTACCCGTGCGCCGCCCTTGGCGAGGGTCAGCGTGTCCTCGCCCCGGAAATCCACACCATCCGCGTCAAGAAAGAGCCGCCGATAATGGATCAGTCCGTGCCGCCCGGCATAGCCATCATGCGCCGCGAGCGCCCAGACGCCGCTGTCGTCACGCTGGCTCTGGCTGTCCACGATCCGCGCACAACGACCGAGCCGCCGGAACGGAGCGTTCGGTTTGCCTTCGAACTCGCAGGGCGAGCGATCGGCAACCGTCAGCGTCGAATGGGCCGCTGAGGCACGGCATGGCCCTTCCCAATCGGCAGAAAGATGCGCGCCAGAACCACAATTTACGAGAATCCGTTGATTTCCCGATGCGAACGAGAGCGCCAATGGCGCGGCGTGGGACCGGCGGGCATGAACGCCCTCGGCAGGCGCTCCCGCATCGAGCAACGCAGTAATGCCTCCTGCCGACAGGCGCAAATAGCCGGTCTCGCCAGTGCTTTCCGGGGCGGGTCGCGTATCGTCCGACTCGACGAGGACGAGATTGACCAGCGCCTCGTCTTCCTCGCGCCCCCCATGGAACATGGCCAGACCGCCTTTGCCAAGGCGCAGCATCCGCAGAATCGGCACGCTCCGTTCGATCACGGGGGTCAGTGTCCCGGCGAGCGCACCCTCCCCCGCCGCTTTGACGTCTTCGCGCAACTGCACGAGGGCATGGAGCGCATGCAACAAGTCAGAAGGATTGCGGCTGACCGGCTCGCCATCCTTCGAGAAACAGGCTTTCGCTGCCGACAGAACGCTCGCGACGCCCGGTTTTAGCATGGCGCTCTCACCGGAAACGCATAGGCCGGCATAGGCGATCCCAAGTGCTGCGCGGAGGCGATCAAGGGGCATCGCTTCGGTGGGTGCCGTTTTTTGGAGGTAGCGACCCTGAGCGGCGAGCGAGCGAAAGAAATCGCTACGATAGACTGGCTCGGCATTCTCGGTCAGCAGATTGGCACTCTGGCACCATGAGACCACCCGGTCCCCGACGACGGGGGGGCGCCATGCGACGCCGCCCGACTTGCCGTGGCGATGCAGCCATCCGTCCGTCATCTTGCGCACAGCCTTGCGGGCCGTATCACCATCGGAAGCGCGGAAATGTTCCAACCAACCGAAACCGTGCAGAGTCTCGGTCCAAGCCACGGAGGGCGCATCGGCGCGCCAAGGGTCGCCACGCTCGATCCGCGCCGATGCACCGGCAAAAGCGAATTGGCCCCGCAGTAAGGCAGCGGCGGTCTCCGGAGAGCCAACGGTCAGGCAGTCCGGCTTGAAAGAGAAGCTGTCCGGCACCGACCCACGCGCTGTTAAGCGCCGCGTTATCCCGGCCTTCCATCCATCACGCAGACGCGAAACTGTCCGTCGAGACAGCCTGCCCGCGTGTCTGGGATCGTCCATCCCCTGCGGCATCGTTGGCCGCCTCTCTGCTCTGTTTGCCCTGTTACCGAAATTAAGGTTTTCCCGTCGCTTTGTCACGCGCTTCGGTCAGACATGCCAAAATGGGACGGGGTGGTCGATGCTTACGCGAGCGGTTCGATATCGCCGGACAGCCGTTCCTCGTCGAACCGCGCCGCAAACCCGGTAAAATCGCCAGTGGCGATAGCATCTCGCAAACCCTGCATGAGCCGCTGATAATAGCGCAGATTATGCCACGTCAGCAGCATCGACGCGATGATCTCCTGCGAGCGATGAACATGGTGCAAGTAGGCGCGGCTGTAATCGGTGCAGCACGGGCAGTCGCAGGTGGCATCCAGCGGGCGAGGATCGTCAGCATGGCGGGCATTGCGGATATTGACCGGGCCGCGTGGCGTAAAACCTTGCCCCGTCCGGCCCGATCTGCTCGGCATCACACAGTCGAACATATCGATCCCCCGTGCAACCGCGCCGACGATATCCTCCGGCTTACCGACCCCCATGAGATAGCGGGGGCGATCCTCCGGCAGATGTCCGACGCAATGGTCGAGGGTCGAAAACATGAGGTCTTGGCCCTCCCCCACCGCCAACCCACCGACCGCATACCCGTCGAATCCGATCTCCCTCAGCGCCGCCGCACTCTCGGCCCGCAGGTCTTCGTGGACGCCGCCCTGCTGGATGCCGAAGAGTGCATGGCCGGGGCGCTCACCGAAGGCTGCACGCGATCTTTCGGCCCAGCGCATGGAGAGCTGCATCGAGGTCGCCGCCTCATCGCGGGTGCAGGGAAATGGGGTACATTCGTCAAAGCTCATCACGATATCCGAGCCAAGCTGGCGCTGGATTTCCATTGAGGTTTCAGGACTGAGCAGATGCTTCGAGCCGTCGATATGCGACTGGAACGTCACGCCCTCCTCGGTCAGCTTGCGTAGTTTCGCGAGCGACATGACCTGAAACCCGCCCGAATCGGTGAGGATCGGCCGCTCCCAGTTCATAAAGCCGTGCAGGCCGCCCAATCGCTCGATCCTCGGCGCACCAGGGCGCAGCATCAGGTGATAAGTGTTCCCGAGTAGGATATCCGCCCCCGTCTCGCGCACCGACCCCGGCAACATCGCCTTGACAGTCGCAGCGGTCCCCACGGGCATGAAAGCGGGTGTGCGGATATTTCCACGCGGCGTGGACAGAACGCCCGTGCGGGCCTTGCCCTCGGTAGCATGGAGCGAGAAACGGATATCGGTCATCCGTTTGCGCTGAGCCAGTCGAGCACGTCCTGCGCCGCACGATCCGGCGGGAAGACAGGGTAGAAGACCTTCCTCACGAAGCTGTCCTCGATCATCAGCGTCATGCGCTTGAAATAGGTTGAGTCGCCGATGGTGAAGCGTGGCAAGCCCATGTCGCCCGCGAATAACAGGCTATGGTCGCTGAGCAGTGGATATGGCAAATGCAGCCTCTCCACCGCCTCCTTCTGGTCTTCGACCGTCTGGGTCGACAGGCCGAAGATGCGGCCAACACCGGCTTTCGTCAGATCCTCATGCAGATCGCGGAAGGCGCAGGCTTGCGGGGTGCAGCCGCGTGCGCCGGGGATATCGTTCCATCCTTCGGGAAGATCCGCTCCAGGCGTACCGGTCATCGGATATACAAAAACGACGGTGCGACCGGGGGCGGAAAGGTCGATATTCGTGTCGTCGGTCGCGGGCAGGGGCATTGACGGCACGGCAAATCCTTCGACACGCCTGCCGGCACCGTCGTCTTCGGGTTGAGGCAGCGTATTCCAATCCACATTCGTCAAGCTGTCGTTTGCCATAGTGTCACCCTTCCGCTCGCCGCTTCACCACCCTATATGGAGCATCGTTGAAAACTTGAAACGGGAATCGACCATGGCCAGCATGAAGGATCGCGAAAAGGCGTTCGAGAGCAAATTCGCCCATGATGCGGAAATGAACTTCAAAGCCGAGGCGCGTCGCAATCGCCTCCTCGCCGCATGGGTCGGCGAAAAGTTGGGTATGAACGACGACGACATGAAGGCTTATGCCGGAACGCTCATCGCCGCCGACATGGAGGAAGCGGGCGACGACGATGTGATTAACCGTATCATGGCGGATGCGGACGAACGCAAAGTGACGCTGGACCGCGATGAACTGAAGGCAAAATCCGCCGAGTTCCTGACGGAGACCCGTGCTGCGTTGATGGACGAAGCCTGACGCTTGCGCCGCAAGGCCGATCTGCCCACGAAACCCTGCGCGACCTGCGGGCGACCTTTCGCATGGAGGAAGAAATGGGCCGAAGTCTGGGACGAGGTCAAATACTGCTCGGAGCGGTGCCGCCGCGAGCGGAACCGGAAACCGCGCGATGACGGCAAAAAAGCTTCGTAATCTTGTCGTGATCTGTGGCGACCAGCTTGACCATGACAGCGCCGCGCTCGACGGCTTCGACCCCGAGCGCGACGCGATTGTGATGACAGAGGCGGCAGAAGAAGCCACGTATGTCTGGCAGTCGAAGCGCCGAATCGCCCTCTTCTTCGCTGCCATGCGCCATTTTCGCGATGCGCAACGCAAGGCCGGGCGCACTGTCCTCTACACTGCATTGGATGACGAAAAACCGCCTGAGAGCCTCGCAGGTGGCCTGAAAACTGCTGTCGCGCAACACGATCCCGAACGGGTCGTGATGGGCCAACCGGGCGACTGGCGGGTGCAGGAGGCGCTGGAGGGCGCTGCGGGCGAGACCGGCGTTCCGCTCACGATTCTCGAAGACCGGCATTTCTTTGCGACCATCGGTGATTTCGAAGAATTCTCCGACGGTCGCAAACGTTTCATCATGGAAGATTTCTACCGGATGATGCGCAAGCGGACCGGCCTGCTGATGCAGGACGATAAACCGTCTGGTGGCGCATGGAACTATGACAAGGACAACCGAAAGGCCTTCGGCAAGAACGGCCCCGGCCTGATCGCACCCCGCGCGCACTATCAACCCGATCCCGTGACACTCGATGTATTACGTCTCGTCGAGAAGCGGTTCGCAGATGCACCGGGAACGCTGGAAGATTTTGGCGAGCCAGTCACCCGCGAGGATGCGCTTCATGCGCTCGATGATTTCATCGCCAATCGGCTCCGTGATTTCGGGACGCACCAGGATGCGATGTGGGACGGTTCGTCAACGTTGAACCATTCGCGCATCTCAGCGGTGATCAATCTCAAGCTCATCGACCCAAGGGAGGTTTGTGACGCGGCCATTGCTGCTTATGAAGCCGGGGCAGCCCCGCTGAACGCCGTCGAGGGGTTCGTGCGGCAAATCCTCGGGTGGCGGGAATGGGTGCGTGGTCTCTACTGGACGCGGATGCCGGAATATGCCGGGCTGAACGCGCTGGAAGCGGATCGTGACATTCCCGATTTCTTCTGGACCGGCGAGACGGACATGGCCTGCCTGCGCGACATGCTCACGCGGTTGCTCCGCACAGGCTACGCCCACCATATCGAGCGGCTGATGGGTATGGGACTGTACCTGATGATGGTCGGCGCGCGGCCCTATGCCGCGCATGACTGGCATATGGGCCTTTATCTCGATGCGATCGATTGGGTCTCGTTGCCTAACATGCTCGGCATGAGCCAGCATGGAGACGGGGGGATCGTCGGGACCAAACCCTATTGCGCCTCAGGTGCTTACATCGACCGGATGAGTAATTATTGTAGCGGCTGCCGTTTCGATCCGAAACAGTCAACCGGCGAGCGTGCCTGCCCTTTTACCACGCTTTACTGGGATTTTCTGGCCCGGCACGAGGAACGGTTTTCAGGCAATCGACGCATGGCATTACAGATGAAGAATCTGCATCGAAAGGATGCGGACGAACTGCGCACAATCCGCGCACAGGCTGAAAAACTTTGTGAAAACTGATTCTTGGATGCGATAAAGGCAACATCAAGAAGTCAAGCATACATCATATGACAAACGCCTGATTCCATGGGCAAAACATTAAAACGAGCGTGACTCCGGCTTCGGTTCAGGGTATGTGGCGCATGTCTTGAAGACGTGAATGATGATCGCGAAAAGCGACGCTTCCAGGGAGATATACGGATGGACGGAATGGACATTGATCTACAGGAATATGTTCCCCACGCAGCCGAAGACTTCATGAATGAGCGACAGAAAGAGTTCTTTCGAATGCGTCTCATGGAGTGGAAAAACGACATTTTACGCGAGTCTCAGGAGACTGTCTCAACGCTCCAGAACGATACGCGCAGCGTTCCCGATGTTGCAGATCGAGCGTCGGAGGAGACGGACCGCGCGATTGAACTGCGCACCCGTGACCGCCAGCGCAAGTTGATCTGCAAGATCGATTCGGCCCTGCGTCGCATCGACGAGGGCGAATACGGGTATTGCGAACATACCGGCGACCCGATCAATCTGAAGCGCCTGATGGCCCGCCCGACCGCGACCCTGTCGCTGGAAGCGCAGGAGTCGCACGAGCGTAAGGAAAAGGTCTATCGCGAAGAGTGATCCTGTGTGACAAGCGGGGCGGTCTACGATTTCCGCCCCGCAACACGGACACCGCGCATGACCGGCAAGAAGAAGGCGGCTATTGCCGCCGCGCCTGATCCCTCCGGGCCGGGAATAGTCAATGATCGCTTCGGTGTGATCGATATCGGCTCGAACTCTGTACGCTTCGTTGTCTTCGACAGTGCGATGCGCAGTCCCGCCTATTTCTTCAACGAAAAAGTCTATTGCGGTCTTGGTAGCGATATCGAGACGACAGGAGCTTTGCCGCCCGCAGGCAAGGCGAAAGCCTTGGCCACCCTGCGCCGCTTTGCTCTGCTAGCCAAGGCGCTGGAAGTACGCGAAGTCGTCACTGTCGCGACTGCCGCCATGCGCGATGCGTCTGACGGTGCCGCCTTTGCCGAAGAAATCGAGGCAGAGACCGGCCTGCGCATTCGGATCGTCAGCGGCAAGGACGAGGGCCGTTTTGCTGCGCTCGGCGTCTTGCTCGGAGATCGGCGTTCGGAAGGGATCGTCGTGGATATCGGCGGTGCATCGATGGAACTTGCACTGGTGCAGGCCGGAGCCGTCCGCCAATGCACGACCACTCCGCTCGGCCCCTTGCGCCTGATGGAAACCGGCAAGACCGGTGATGACCTTGCCGCGTATATCCGCGAGAGGATCGACGAGAACCTGCCCGATGGCACCCGCCCCGGCCTCGGCTTGACATTGGTGGGAGGCGGGTGGCGCGCTTTCGCTTCGCTTGTGATGCGACGCACGAAATATCCGCTGCGCGTACTCCATGGCTATGAATTCACCCATGAGCAGGCGCTGAAGACCTGTGACTGGTTGACGGGTCCGGACACCCCGGACCTCACGACCTATGGGCTGTCAAGAACCCGTGCCGAGAATGCGCCTTGGACTGCCCATGTCCTTCGCGCGGTAATCGAGCGGTTGGAACCGGCGAACTTTACCGTCTCGTCCTGTGGGTTACGCGAAGGGGTGCTCTACGAGAGCCTGACGCCCGCGATGCGCGGCGATGATCCCCTGACGCAATCGGCGCGCATGATGGAGCAGATCGGAGGACGGTTTCCCGGTTTCGGCGCGGAACTCGATCTGTGGTGTCAGCCTGCCCTGCCGGAGATGCCCGAGCGTCTGCGTCTTGCTGCCTGCCTCTTGGCCGATGTAAACTGGCGCGTGCATCCTGATTATCGGGCCGATGCCTGCTTCACGACGGCCACGCAATCCAGCCTCGTCGGCCTGACCCATATCGAACGCATGACCCTCGCGGTCGCCCTCGCCTATCGGTACAAGGATGCGAAACAGACGGTCGAGCGCAATGGCGGTAGTGAAATCCTCGACAAGGAACAGCGCCGGATCGCTGAAGCGACGGGGCGGATCATCCGGTTGGGGGCGATGCTGACCGGAGCAACACCGGAGCTGCTGCACCAGTGTTCGCTGCGCCGGGATGCAGAGACCCTGACGCTGTCAATTCCCGCTGATCTTGATGCATTGGCGTCCGAAGCGGTAGAGCGGCGGCTCGCCACGGCAGCGTCACTTCTCGGGCTGGCCCCGAAACTGGTGACGGGCGGCAAATAACGAGACAGCGGCGGCGTTCGAGACGTTGAGCGAGGCGAAGTCTGCCGCTGACGGGATGCGGGCGATGGCATCGCAAGTTTCCCGTGTGCGGTCGCGCAACCCCGGTCCTTCCGCACCCAAAACGAGGCCCAAAGGGGCCGATCCTGCCGTCCGTATCGCCTGCCCGATATCGTCCGTCGCCTCTCCGGCGAGGCCGATCATCACGTAGCCGTTTTTCTGCAATCCCTGCATCGTATCGGCGAGGTTTCGGACGCGCAGATAAGGCTGACGCTCCAGCGCGCCGCTGGCAGCCTTGGCCAATGCGCCACTTTCAGGTGCAGAATGGCGCGCGGGAGCGATGACGGCGGAGGCTCCAAATACCTCTGAGGAGCGCAGAATAGCGCCGACGTTGTGGGGGTCGCTGACACGGTCGAGCAGTAGAACGACGCGCCCGTCTTCGGGGGGGCAAAGCGCCGCAACGTCGCCCCAGTCAAGCGACTCCGTCTCCAGCGCCGCTCCCTGATGCACCGAGGCGGGGTCAAGTGGGGCGGAAAATCGGCGCGCATCGCAGAGTTCCGGTTCGATCCCTGCCGCTGCTATCGCGTCTTCGAGCTGGTTCGCGGCATTGCGCGTGAGGATCAGGCGATGCTTGCGGCGTCGCAAATTGCTCAGACCATCGCGCACCGCATGGATGCCAAACATCCAGTAGCGCCCATCCGCATCGCGGGGTGGCCCCTTGGGCTTTCGGTTGGGTCGTCGATCCTGCTGCATCGCGCGGTGTTAGACCGTGCTGCCCCTGCACGCAATGCAGCACTCGACAGACCCGCGTCCGAGCATGATAGACAGAGAGTACCCCGCCCCTCGAAAAAGCGAGCCTCCCATGACCGCCGATGACATCCTCGCCAAGCTGATCTCGTTCGACACCGTTAGCAGGAACACGAACCTGCCGCTGATCGAATGGGTGGAGGAGTACCTGTCAGGCTTCGGCGTGGCATCGCACCGCGTCTATGACGAGACGGGCGAGAAGGCGAACCTGATCGCGACCATTGGACCGGAGGATGTGCCGGGAATCATCCTGTCGGGGCATACCGATGTGGTGCCGGTCGACGGACAGCCATGGAGCACCGATCCCTTCGAGGCGACCGTGATCGACGGAAAGATGTACGGGCGCGGCTCATCGGACATGAAGGGTTTCTGCGCCTGCGTTCTCGGTGCCGTGCCAAAGATGGTCGAGGTGAACCTGACGACGCCACTGCATATCGTGTTCTCCTATGACGAGGAGGTCGGCTGTATCGGTGTGCGCGGGGCGATTGCGGAAATCGTGGACTGGCCAGTGAAGCCGCGGGCCTGCATCGTGGGGGAGCCGACGATGATGCAAGTCGTACTGGGCCACAAATCGAAGCGGTCGGTTCGAGTCACAGTGCGGGGGCGAACGGGCCATTCGTCACTCGCCCCGAACTACGTCAACGCAGTGGAATATGCCGCCCGCCTGACGGTGATGATCTCGGATATGGGCCAGGACTTTGCCGCAAATGGCGCAGCCGATCCGCTCTACGATGTGGAGCATACAACGGCGCATGTGGGGATGCTGCATGGCGGGACGCAGCTTAACATCGTGCCGGACGAAACGATGTTCGATTTCGAGTTCCGGGCGATCCGCGAGGATAATTCCGATGCTCTGGTGGAGAAGGTGATCGCCTATGCGCGGGAGGAACTGGAACCGGCGATGAAGGCGGTTCACCCGCAGGCCGGATTCGAATTCGAAAACCTCTCCGGCGTCGATGGGCTGGACACCGAACCGGAGGCGGATGTTGTATCCTTCGCCAAATCGCTGGCCCAGCGGAACGACCATGCAAAGGTCGCCTACGGGACCGAGGGGGGGCTGTTTCAAACCATGGCCGATATCCCGACCGTCGTGATCGGACCGGGGGATATCGGGCGGGCACATAAGGCTGATGAGTATATCGGCCTTGATGAGATCAAAGCGGGCAGCGCGTTCCTTGAACGATTGATCGACCGATGCTGCGCGTAACGGTCAGGGGGAAAGCGGCTCCGCATCATCATTGCGCGAAGCCAAAAAACTGCCAAACGTCCTGAGACTGGGAACATTGTCGCAGATGACTTTCACCAACACGAGGAATGGCACAGCCATCAATGCCCCGGCGATGCCCCAGAGCCAACCCCAGAAGACCACGGTGATGAAGACGGCGACGGTGTTCAATTCCAATCGTCGTCCAAGGACCATCGGCGTGACGAATTGCCCTTCGATGGTTGTGCAGGTGAAATAACCGACCATCGCGATTACCGTCGTTGCGATTGGGTCGACCGCGATCAACGTATAGATCCCGACGAGCAACACTCCAGCGATCGCACCCACATAGGGCAAGAAGTTAAGCAGGAACGCGATCAGGCCCCAGACGTGAAATTCCGGCACACCGACCATGTAGAGAACCATCGAAACGGCAATACCGAGACCCGCATTGATGACGGTTATGGTCAGCAGATAGCGCGATACCTTGCGCTCGATATCGTAAATGACATTTAGCGCGCGCTTTTTGTCCTCGAACCGCGAGAAGGAGCGCACAATTTTCGAATAGAAGAGATCGTTCGATGACAGCAAAAAGATCGATAGGACAAGAGCCACGGCGAGCGACGCGCCAGCGTTCACCGCACTGCTGACCGCGTAGTTCAACAAGCCCGGCTGTTCGATGACGACCTTCTGAACATCGTCGGACCCGGTCGCTTCCGCGATCTTCTGCATCTCCTCCGACGCATCCTTCATCGCCTCGACGGATTCCGAAAGCGTCTTCAGTTTCACCCGCAATTCGTAACCGATATTGGGGGCATCGGCGAGCATACTGGAGACGGGCGTACTGACGGCGTAAACGATTAATGCCACCCCGAAGGCGAGGGATATGACGAGCAAGACGGATGTAATCGCCGGAGGAATACCGGCCCGCCGCATTCCGCGTACTATGGGACTGAGTGTCAGCGAAATCAGGATGCCAAGGACAATGGGTAGCAGCACTTCCTTGGCAAAATAGGTCGCGAGGACGGCAAGGATGAACAGGATGCCTCCCAGCAGCATCTCGATCTTTGCGGTATCGCGAACGGGATGCGATGTATCGTCTTTCACGGTTCATGCCTTGCAACATTTATCATCACGGCTTCTCGCCAAGTTCGTCCGCCTTGGTGGCACCGCGTTGCCCCATGGGGCGCGGCACACCGACCGTGCTGTCTTTGCGGGTTTGCGCCTCCATCTCGGCGTCGAATTCGGCTCCGAGCAAGACAATGAAAGCCGAGAGCCACATCCATAGCAGCAGGACAATCACACCACCGAGGGTGCCAAAGGTTTCGTTGTACGAGCCGAAATTGCCGACATAGAAGCTGAACCCGAAGGTTCCGACGATCCAGAGTGCACAGGCTAGGGCGGCACCGGGTGTGACCCATCGCCATTTCGGCGGGTTTCGACTTGGCCCCCAACGGTAAAGGACGGCCAACGCGAAGATCATGACCGCCGTGAGGATCGGCCAGCGCAGGACGAGGACGATGTCTTCGGCCAGAACTCCGAGGCGGACAAAGTCGAGAATGACGGGCAGAGCGATGATCGTGGCGACGGTAAGGATAAGGATGCCGATCAGGAAGATCGTCAGTACAATGGTCATCCCGAAAACGGTGAGGAATTTGCGCTTTTCTTTCTCCTCATAGGCGACGTTCAGACCAGTCACGATGCTCGCAACACCGCGAGAGCTGGAATATAGCGCGGTCCCGAGGCCGATAATTGCGGCGAGGCCGAGACCCGCTTCATCCGATCCGGCGACGGCCTTTGCTTGATCGATGATGATCTGCGCGGCATCCGTCGGCAGGATCGCCACGAGTTCCTGTATCTGACCTGCAACCGTACCCGGCTCCAACCAGAGCCCACCGATGGCCATGAGTGCGGCAATGCCGGGGAAGAGACCCATCAACCCGTAGAAGGCGACCCCAGCGGCGATCAGGCTGATATTATCGTTCATGACACGCTCGTAGACGCGCCAAACGATGTCCCGCCACCCGATTGGAGGTATCTCAAGTGGCGTGTCCGCCCGTCGTCCCCGTTGCGGCGTTTCGGCAGGTGCGTCCATTTGTCATTCCCGATTGCGTTACTCGCTCAATGAGCGGGGGTCGTGATGGTTCCGTCCGACCATCCGTTTGTCAGAATGATCGCTTCGGGATACGACGAGTGCCCGCCCTCCAATGTGGAAGACTCCCATGCTCCAAATCCTCGGCATCGTCGCGCCGGTCTTCCTCGTGGTCATGCTCGGCTATGGGGCTGCGCGCTTCGGGGCCGTCAGTGATGACGAGGTGGATACGATGCTGCGCTTTACCACGCGGTTCGCGGTGACGGCGCTGCTGTTTCGAGCGTCAGCAACCCTCGACATGGGTCAGGCGCTCGATCCGGCGATGCTGACAGCCTATTATCTGCCTGCCTTCGCGGTCTTCGGCGTCGGTATCTTCGCCGCGCGCAGGGCATTTGGACAAAGACCGGGAGAGGCGGTGGCGTCAGGGTTCACGGCGTTATTCGCGAACTCGCTGTTCCTCGGACTGCCGATCATCGAACGGGCCTACGGAGCAGAGGCCCTTCCCGTCGCTCTGGCGATCATCGCCTTCCATGCGCCAGCCATGTACCTCGTCGGAATCGTCACGATGGAGGGCACGGCGCGAGACGGGGGCGGATTGGTGGCAGGGCTTGGCAAGGTCGCGCGTAGCCTGAGCCGAAATCCGATGGTGGTATCGGTGGCGGCAGGGTTGGCGTGGAACGTATCGGGCCTCCCCCTGCCTGACGCGGCGGAAGAGGCGATGCGCTTACTGGCCGGAGCTGCTCTACCGTTGGGCATGTTCGGCATCGGGGCGACGCTAAACCGCTACAAGTTCGGCGGCAATCTGGTCGAGACGGGGTTCTTCTCGGCGCTTTCGTTGATCTTCAGACCGTTGATGGTGGCGGTGTTGGCATTCTGGGTGTTTGATCTCGATCCGCTGGTCGCCAAGGTGACAATCATCATGGGGGCTATGCCGGGGGGCATCAATATCTACCTGTTCGCGACGATGTACAAACGCTCGGAAGCGCTGGCCGCGAACGTGGTACTGGTCGGAACGGTTGCCGCCATCGTGACCTCCACGCTATGGCTCGCGGCTTTGGGTTAAAGGAGAGAACGACATGACTATCCAGCGTATCGAACCGGGCATTCGCAGCACACCGGCGGTCATCCATAACGGCACGATCTATCTTTCCGGTCAGGTAGGCGATCCCGACGGCGATATTCAGGCGCAGACGCGGGACGTGCTGGCCAAGATCGAAGTGTTGCTGGAAAAGGCGGGATCGTCGAAGGAGCATCTGCTTATGGCGACGGTCTGGTTGGCCGACATAAACGATTTCGCTGAGATGAACGAGGTCTGGAATGCATGGGTCGTTCCCGGCAAGCCTCCGGCCCGCTGCTGCGGCGAGGCAAAACTGGCCCGTGCTGCCCTGAAGGTCGAAATCATGATCGTCGCGGCGGTCGCGTGACGGGATAGCGTTTCGCTGCTAGCCTTCGGGTGAATTCAAACTCAAAGGAGCGCCCCCATGAGCAAGATCACCCGAGTCGATCCCGGCAAACGCATGAGCCAATCCGTCACCCATGGAGGGACGGTCTATCTTTCCGGTCAGGTCGGTGATCCGGCGAGCGATCTTCAGGGCCAGACCCGCGAGGTCTTGGCCAAGATCGACGCGCTGCTGGAGGGGGCCGGATCATCGAAATCGCACCTCCTGATGGCGACGATCTGGCTGTCCGATATGAGCTACTTCGCGGCCATGAACGAGGTCTGGGAAGGTTGGATCGTGCCCGGCGCGCCGCCCGCCCGTTGCTGCGGCGAGGCAAAACTGGCCACGCCCGAACTGCTTGTCGAAATCATGATCGTCGCGGCGGTCGCCGAATAAGGGAAGACACGCACCATGCTGACGAATGACCAGCTTGCCGAATGGGATCGGGAAAATTTCTTCCATTCCTCGACCCACCTCGCCCAACATGCGCGGGGGGAGACCGACACGCGGGTCATCACATCGGGCAGCGGCGTCTACATCACCGACCGTGATGGACGCCGGATGCTCGATGCTTTTGCGGGTCTCTACTGCGTCAATGTCGGCTATGGGCGGACGGAGATCGCGGAGGCCATCGCGAAACAGGCGCATGAGCTGGCCTATTACCATTCCTATGTCGGGCATGGGACCGAGGCGTCGATCACGCTGGCAAAGATGATCCTCGACCGCGCACCAGCCACTATGTCGAAGGTGTATTTCGGCCAGAGCGGTTCGGATGCGAACGAGACGAACATCAAGCTGGTCTGGTATTACAACAACATCCTCGGACGCCCTGAAAAGAAGAAGATCATCTCGCGTTGGCGCGGCTATCACGGGTCGGGACTGATGACCGGCTCGCTGACGGGGCTGGAACTGTTCCACAAGAAATTCGATTTGCCGCTGACGCAGGTACTCCACACCGATGCCCCCCATACCTTGCGCAGTGGGGTCGAGGGGATGTCGGATGAGGCGTTCTCGGCCCGATGCGCCGAAAGGCTGGAGGCGATGATCCTTGCAGAAGGGCCGGGTACCGTCGCGGCGTTCATCGGCGAGCCAATCCTTGGGACGGGTGGCATCATTCCGCCGCCCGCCGGATACTGGACCGCGATACAGGCGGTGCTGAAGAAATACGATATCCTGCTGATCGCGGATGAGGTGGTCACGGGGTTCGGGCGGCTGGGGACGATGTTCGGCTCGGATCATTACGGGATGCAGGCGGATATCATCACCATCGCCAAGGGCCTGACCTCGGCCTATGCACCGCTATCGGGGTCCATCGTATCGGATCGGGTCTGGCAAGTTCTGGCGGATGGCACCGACGAGAACGGCCCTATTGGCCACGGCTGGACCTACTCGGCCCACCCAATCGGAGCCGCCGCCGGGGTCGCCAACCTCAAGCTGATCGACAAGATGGGATTGGTCCAGAATTCGGGGGCGGCAGGGGCCTATCTGCTCGCGGCATTGCGCACGGCGTTCGACGACCATACGCATGTCGCGGAAGTTCGGGGCGAAGGGCTGCTCTGTGCCGTGGAATTCGCGGAGGAACGCTCGCCTCTGAAATTCTTTGACCCCACCCGCAAGATCGGCCCGGCCATCGCCGCCGCAATGGCCCGGCGTGACGTGATCGCCCGAGCAATGCCCCAGGGCGATATCATCGGCTTCGCTCCGCCGCTCTGCATAACCGAAGCGGAAATCGATACGGTGGTCAGCGCGGCGCGCGAAGCGGTGGACGAGGTGCTGGGCTGACCGAACCGACCGCCGGACAGGCCAGCACGTCCTGCAAGGCGGCGACCAGATCATCGGTGGATTGGGCATACGCATACGTGCCGCCCGTCCTGTCCGCCATACAGCGGGCGACGATGCGGGTATTGCGCGTGTCGTCCGCTCCGAAACTCTGCCACTCGAACGACGATATCAGCGTCTTGAACCCGATCACATGCACCGTCAGGTCCGGGTCATTCCGCATGAATTCAGTTGCCAGACGGCACGGGTCGCCGCCGCATGTTTCGCGCCCGTCCGTGACGAGCACGACCGCCCCCGGCCCCTCGCGCTCGCGCAGCACCGATGCGGCCCGCGACACCGCTTGCGTCAGAGGCGTATCCCCATCAGGAACCACCCCATCGAGTTCCCCCATAATCCGCCCCGCCGCATCGGGCATCGGGGTCATCCGCAAGTCGATATGCCCGCACACATCCTGCCGCCCCGGCCCGTAGACGATGAGACCGATATCCCGAAACGGCGCCGCCTGCGGCAAGACCCGACGCAAGGCAAGCCGCGCCTCATCGATCCGCGATAACCCGCTGCTGTCATTCCCGATATTCAACATCGACCGCGATCCGTCGAAGACTAGCATGGCATCGTCGCGGCAGCCGTTGGCATCTGCCGGCGACGCCACCAGTAAAAGGGATGAAAGGATCGCACACTGAAAGGCAGCTTTGAAAATCATGGCATGAGGATAGACCGGCAAGTTGCTGAAACACCAACTTTTAACTGATCATACGATCGTGTCGGAGAACGGTTCCGCTACAACCTGATTATCGTCCTCGTAGATAATGTAAACCGATGCGGTCAGATCGTAGGGTTTCGATCCAATATCCATGTTCATGGAGTAAAGCGATCAGATCGGCCCCTTCCGTGCTTTCATTCCCTTGATCGTAGTAGTCGTCACGAACCTTACGAACATGCGACCGCCTGTTACTATTGGACAATCTTCTGGAGGCAGTACGATACCGGGCAGAGTTAAAAAAGGGGCACCGACCGGCACCCCCTTTTCCTTCGCATATTGGACCTCGATCAAATCGCCTTCTGACCCATCTGCTCAGCGATGTAATCCGCCTGACGGATGGCCAGCGATACGATGGTCAGGGTCGGGTTTTCCGCCGCCCCGGTCGTGAACTGCGACCCGTCCGAGACGAACAGGTTCGCGATGTCGTGGGTCTGGCCCCACTTGTTCACCACACCGTCCTTGGCATCCGCCGACATCCGGTTCGTCCCGAGATTGTGGGTCGAGGGATAGGGCGGGGTCGGGTAGACCTGCGTGGCCCCCACCGCATCGTACATTGCTGTCCCCTGCTGCCACGCATGGGCACGCATCGCGATATCATTGGCGTGATCCGAGAAATGCACATTCGGCGCGGGCAGGCCGTACTGGTCCTTCTCGTCCGACAGGGTGATCGCATTCGTCTCCTGCGGCATGTCCTCACCCACGATCCACATACCGGCCATGTGATCGTAATTGTCCATCGCCGCCGCGAACTCACGCCCCCAGCCACCCGGATTGAGGAAGGCCGCCATGAAGGGCAGACCCAGCGCGAGCGTTTCAAGCTCGTACCCGCCGACGAATCCGCGTGACGGATCGTGCCGCGCCTCGTCCTGCACGATCCCGGCCATCGTCGTGCCGCGATAGAAGTTCACGGGCTTGTCGAAGCTGGCATAGACCGAGGCGGTCATGTGGCGCATGTAGTTCTTGCCGACCATACCGGAGGAGTTGGCGAGGCCATCCGAAAACATGCTCGATGCAGAGTTCAGCAGTAGCCGGGGGCTTTCGATGGAGTTGCCCGCGACCGCCACGACCCGCGCTTTCTGAACGTGTTGATTGCCGTCGGCATCGGCGTAGAGGACGCCCGTCACCTTGCCGTCGTCTCCATGCTGGATTTGCAGCACATGAGCCTTGGGCCGGACTTCGAGCTTGCCGGTTTCCTCGCCCTTCGGAATTTCCGTGTAGAGCGTGGACCATTTCGCCGAGAACTTGCAGCCCTGGAAGCAGAACCCCGATTGCTGGCAATGGGTGCGTCCGTCGCGGTCCTGCGAGTTGATCGCCATATTGCCGGTATGGACCTTCTCGTAGCCCAGTTTCTTCGCGCCCGCCTCGAACACCTTGTAGTTGTTGTTGCCGGGCAGGGGGGGGATGCCATTCGTGTTCGTCACCCCCATCTTGTCCTCGGCCTTGGCATAGTAGGGAGCCATTTCCTCGGCGTCGATGGGCCAGTCGAGCAGGTTCGCGCCCTCGACCTCACCATAGTTGGTCTTGGCTTTCCACTCGTGCTCCTGAAAGCGCAGGCTTGCCCCGGCCCAGTGGGTCGTGGAGCCGCCGACCGCCTTGACGATCCACGCGGGCAGGCCGGAGAAATCCGTCGCCACGCGCCAGTCGCCCGATGTCGTGCGCTTGTCGAGCCATGCGAGTTGGCCGAAACTGGCCCATTCATCGTTGAGGAAATCTTCCGCTTCGTGACGCCCTCCGGCCTCAAGGATAACGGTGTCGATGCCCTTCTGGGCCAGTTCGTTGCCGAGCGTACCGCCGCCCGCGCCCGAACCGATGATGACGACAACCGAGTCGTCATTCAGGTCATATGGTGCTGCCATGTCAGTTCTCCCCTAAACCCACTCGATGTCATCAAAGCCGCGCTCGATATATCCACCCTTATGGGCCGATGCGCCCTCGTAACCGAACAGCGGCCACAGCGCTTTCTGGTTGTAGAGGCCAACCACGAGCGAGCCGCGCATTGTCTGGAAGAAATCGCTGTCTTCGATGTCGTGCAGCACTGCCACGCGATCCGCTTCCCAGCCAAGATCAAGATAACCACCCTTTTCCGTGGCTTCACCGAGCAGCTTCTTGCCCGCGCGTCCGTTCAGATCGCCGACGCCGTCTTCGAGCAGCGCCTTTTTCGCATCGTCATCGACCGACGCATCATCATGCGCGCGCAGGGCTTTCGCGTAGAATTTATCCGGCACCCGGTCATGCGGATAAATATCGCGGGCCATCTGGATCATCGTCGCCATGGTTTCGGGCTTGAGCGCTTTCAGCTCCATGCCCCAGCCCTGGTTCGGCATCAGCAGCGTACCACTGCCGAGCACCATGGCCGCACCAATCGCGGTCTTGCCGGAACCGGCGAGGAAGTCGCGTCGGTTGACGCCCCCCGCAGTTTCATTCGTCATCATATCTTCTCTCCCTTTCGTTTTTTGTTTTCAGCGAGGGCTTATTTGAAGCGGCCCCCTTTCTGAATAACTTCGATCTCATACCCATCCGGGTCCGCGATGAAGAAGAACCGCGCAATCACGGTATCGCCGGGTTTGAAATCGACCAGCTTACGCGGCTCATGTCCGGCATCGGTCAGCCGCGCGTGCAATGCATCCACATCGTCCACGACAAAAGCCAGATGTCCATATCCATTGCCGAGGTCATAAGGTTCCGTCGTGCCTTTGTTGATCGTCAATTCCAGCTCGAAGTGGCTTTCAGAATTGCTCAGATAGATCAGTGCAAAGTTCTCAAAATCCAGTTTGTCAGCGACTTCCAGCCCGAACGCATCGCGGTAGAACGCGACCGAGCGTTCCTCGTCCAGAATCCGGATCATCGAATGGACCATCTTCGCCATCGGCACACCTCTTCCTGTCGTCGGCGCAAGAACGCGCCGTCACCAGTCAATCCTAGCGGGAGAAAGCGGTCAATGGTGGTAGAGGAATACTACGCCGCCTCGCGGGTGCGAATCGCCTGCTCCAGATGGACGAGACAGGCCGTGCGCAGCAACGAGGTGAAGTTCTGCACTTCGCCATGCAGATCGAGCACTTCGTCGTAGAGCGTGGACAGAAATTTCGGGGTCGTCATCCCCTGACCCTCGGCGATCTCATCGACCATGCGCCAGTAACGTGCTTCCAGCCGGATGCTGGTCGAATATCCGTTGAGACGTACAGAACGCGTCACGCCAGCGTAATCGGCCCGGTCCTGTCCCGCGAAGATATTGCACATGGTTCGATCCTCCCTTCATTCATTTTCGGCTGAACGCCAAGGGATTGCAAGCGCCGACCACGGGCTAGCATTCCCTTGCGTCATGTACCTTGCCGAATCGGAAGACCTGCGCGACGCTGGGCCGTCATGTCCGTAGCGGGGGTGGGCATCGACGGAAAAATCACCCGTGCACAGGGAGGATTCGCATGGACGTCCAGTCACCGATGGGCCGCGTGAACACATGGCTCGACAAATTCGGCGCGGCGCTCGAAGGCCGCGATATAGAGGCGCTGAAATCGCTGTTTGCAGAAGATTGCTACTGGCGCGATCTCGTCTCGTTCACATGGAACATCAAGACGATGGAAGGGCGCGATCAGATCGGCGAGATGGCAGCGGCTACCCTCGATAACGTCAATCCGAAGAACTGGAAGATCGACGGCGACGTGACGGAGGCCGATGGTATCTCGGAAGCATGGATCACCTTTCAGACCGATGCCGTCCATGGGCGCGGGCATGTGCGGCTGACTGAAAATGGCGCGTGGACCCTGCTGACGAGTGCGCAGGGGTTGGTCGGTCACGAGGAGAAAACCGGCACGGAGCGCGAACCGGGGGTCATCCACGGGGCCGATCCGAAACGCGAGACCTATGCCGAGCGGATGGAACGTGAACGGGCCGAATTGGGCTACAAGGAACAGCCCTATGTCGTCATCATCGGCGGCGGTCAGGGTGGCATTGCGCTGGGCGCACGGCTGAGGCGGTTGGGCGTCTCGGCCATCATCGTGGAGAAGAACGAGCGCCCCGGCGATAGCTGGCGCAAGCGGTACAAGTCGCTCTGTCTGCACGATCCGGTCTGGTACGACCATCTGCCCTATCTGCCCTTCCCGGATCACTGGCCGGTGTTCAGCCCGAAAGACAAGATCGGCGACTGGCTGGAGAGCTACACCAAAATCATGGAGCTGAATTACTGGGGGAGCACCACTTGCGAAAGCGCCTCCTATGACGAAGTAAGCGGCGAATGGACGGTGAAGGTGGATCGCGACGGGGAGGCTGTGACGCTGAAACCGAAGCAACTCGTCTTCGCAACCGGCATGTCCGCCGTGCCGAACATGCCCGACCTTCCGGGCGCAGACAGCTTCAAGGGCGAGATTCAGCATTCATCGCAGCATCCGGGGCCGGATGGCTACAAGGGCAAGAAGGTCGTCGTGGTCGGCTCGAACAACTCCTCTCACGATATCTGCGCCGCTCTCTGGGAAGCTGGAGTCGATGTGACCATGCTCCAGCGGTCCAGCACGCATATCGTCAAGTCCGATACGTTGATGGATGTGGCCTTGGGCGATCTCTATTCGGAGAAGGCCGTCGCGAACGGGATCGATCACAATATGGCCGATCTGATCTTCGCCTCGCTACCCTACAAGGTGCTACCCGCCGTAATGGGGCCACAGGTGGTCGAGACGAAGAAGCGCGACGGTGACTTCTACGACCGTTTGGAAAAGGCAGGATTCAAGCTCGATTTCGGAGCGGACGATACGGGCCTGTTCCTGAAATACCTGCGGCGGGGGTCCGGCTACTATATCGACGTGGGCGCGTCGGAACTGGTTGCCGATGGCAAGATCAAGTTGGCCCACGGTCAGGCGGATCGCTTCATCGAAGGTGCACTCGTGCTGGCCGACGGCACAGAACTGCCCGCTGATCTCGTCATCTTCGCCACTGGCTACGGCTCGATGAACGGCTGGGTAGCGCAACTGGTCAGTCAGGAAATGGCCGATAAAGTGGGCAAATGCTGGGGTCTCGGCTCCGATACGCCCAAAGACCCCGGTCCGTGGGAAGGCGAATTGCGCAATATGTGGAAGCCGACACAACAGGACGGCCTGTGGTTCCACGGCGGCAACCTGCACCAGTCGCGACACTACTCGCAATTTCTGTCTCTACAACTGAAGGCGCGGGAAGCGGGTATTCCTACGCCGGTCTATGGGTTGGCCGAGGTGCACCACATTTCGTAATGCCCGTGACGATGAGCGCAGAACGAAAGCCAGCGGGTAATCCCGCTGGCCTTCGCGTTGACCCGTTACAGGACGCCTTGTACGGCAGAACGATGTAAATTCTTGAGGATGCTTCCCATGAGCGATTTGCCCAATCTCGACCAACCCGATGACGACCCGCATCTGTGGCTGGAGGAGATCGAGGGTGAGAAGGCGGTTAAATGGGTGGATGCGGAGAGTGCGAAGACGCTCGCGGCGCTCTCCGGGGCAGGGTTCGAGGCGGATCGTGCGGCGTTGCTGGCGATCATGGATAGCCCGGACAAGCTGCCCCACGTCTCGCGACGGGGCGCGTTTCTCTACAATTATTGGATCGATGCCGCGCAGCCGAAGGGATTGTGGCGACGCACGACCCTCGACTCGTTTCGCTCGGGTGCGCCGGAATGGGAGACGGTGCTTGACCTCGATGCGCTGGCCGAAGCGGAGGACGAAGACTGGATCTGGGGAGGGCCATCCACTTTTCCGGGCACACATGACCGCGCGCTGATCGAACTGTCGGTCGGGGGCGGTGACGCGACAGTCATGCGCGAATTCGATATGGAACGCCTTGTCTTCATCCCGGACGGTTTCGTTCTGCCCGAGGCGAAGACCGATGTGAGCTGGTACGACCGTGACACGCTGATCGTCTGCTCGGCTTTGGGCGACGGGATGGCAACGACCTCCGGCTATGCACGCACGGTGAAAGTCTGGAAGCGAGGAACGGATTTCGCAGACGCAAAAATCGTGTTCGAAGTGCCGGAGGATCATCTTGCTTGTGGTGTCGAGGTCATCCCGACTGCCGATGGTGCGCCGCTGGTCCTCTATGGCGATACGATCGATTTCTTCCACACCGTAGAAAACATCGGCACGTTGGAAGGGCCGCAGACTCGGCTGGATCTGCCGACCGATTCCGCAAAGCGGATGACCGAGACGGCCCTCGCCGTGAAGCCGCGCACAGAGTGGACGGTGGAGGGAACCACGCACCCCTCCGATGCCGTCCTCGTTATCGACTACGCGCGTTTTGCGGCGGGGGAACGGGATTTCCAATGCGTCTTCACGCCCGGTGAGCGGCTGTCGATCAGCCATTTCTACTGGCTGCGGGACGATGCGCTGATGATCTGCGCGCTCGATGACATGCGGCCCGTTCACACGATCTGGAGGCGGGATGGTGATCGTTGGACATCCGAGGAGGTGACGGGGTTACCGAAGATCGGCACGGCCTTTGTCTGGCCTCTCGATATCGAGCGTGAGGAATCGGATGGCAGCCTGCTGGCCAATGTCCAAGACCCGCTGACGCCTGCGAGCCTGCTGCACATCGAACCGGGTGCTGCCCCCGCATTGCTCAAACGCGCGCCTGCGTATTTCGATGCGACCGGTCTGGTCGTCTCGCGCCATGAGGCCATCTCGACCGACGGAGAGCGCATCCCCTACGTACAGGTCGGGCCGGAGGGCGCGTCGGGCGATGCACCGGTGCATCTGACCGGCTATGGCGGGTTCCGGGTTCCGATGCTGCCCGGCTACAATGCGGGGATCGGCAAGGCATGGCTGGAGAAGGGCGGCGTTTCGGTAACAGCGAATATCCGGGGCGGTGGCGAATTCGGCACCCGCTGGCACGATGCAGGGCGGCTGGCCGGAAAGCGGCTCTCCCATGATGATTTCGCCGCCGTTGCCGCTGATCTGGTCGAGCGGGGCGTGACGGTGCCGAGGCGTATCGCGGCGGAGGGCGGCTCGAATGGTGGCCACCTCATCGCCAATATGCTGACCCGCTATCCTCAGCGGTTCGGCGCGCTTTTCTGCACCATCCCGCTGATCGACATGCGCCGCTACACCAAGCTGTTGGCCGGGGCGAGTTGGATTGCGGAATATGGCGATCCGGATAAACCCGAGGATTGGGCATTCCTGTCGGCAATGTCGGCCTATCACACGGCCAGCGCCGATACCGACTATCCGCCCATCCTGATCGCCACCGCCCGCAAGGACGACCGGGTCCATCCCGGTCATGCCCGCAAGATGGTCGCGAAGCTGAAGGAAATCGGCCACGAAGCATGGCTCTACGAACCGCCCGCCGGAGGCCATGGTTACGGCAAGGACAATGCCGAGCGGGCCACCTTTACCGCGCTCGGCTATGCCTTCCTGCGCAAGAAGATCGGCTGGACCTGAAACTCAGACGAACGACAAGCCGACCGCGACAAGGGCGCAGAAGGCAATGATGAATGGCTGATCCCATGTATGGGGCGACCGGGCTTCAACCAGCGCGCCGACGATGGGGAACAGGGCGAGTGCGGCCAGACCGCGTGCATCGAGCGCAAACCCATGGTGAAGCAGGACTGCGACGACACCGCTCACGAAGACCGTCGCACTGCCTTCCCATGTGCGGATGTAAGTACGGTCGGTACCCAACGCCCTCGTCTTGTAGGGATGGCGTCCGAAATAGAGGCCTACAGGCTCCGCTAGTGCATCGCCGATGCCGGAGATAAAGAAGGCGACGAACATGTAGCCGACCGTCTCCGGCGCGGCCAGATACCAGACGATGATGATGCCCCAGACCGCGATGACCGATGTGATCAGCCCGCGCCTGCCCCTCCAACAGTTTCGGAGAGACCATCATGCGACCGTTCGGGGTCGGGGGCGGAATATCCATCCTCGGATCGAGCATGAGGCCATCGACATTCGGCAACGCCATCTTCGAGAAATAATCGCTCGCGCCGATGCCGCCCAGATGGGGCAACGCTACTTCCGCATGGGCTGACGGCGCTACGACGAGAAGGGCGATCAACATCGTCAGGATCATCGACAGGCGTTTCATGGTACTCTCGGCTTCTGGTTCTGCGATGTCCTTGAGACGCGCCAGATTCTCGCATCCTTGGTTCTAGTCGTGAAAGTTTGCGGAATACGGGCAAGGTTGACCCGATGACCCGGAATTCAAAACCATGGGAATGTGCTGGGGCCTTTTGCAAACGGAAGGCGCGCATTCAGTGACCGGAAAGCTGCGTCTGATAGAAACCGTACGCTTCGGGGTACACCCTGATCGCAATCGTGGGTGATCTTGGGTTTCTCCCCACGACGTGACTTTCGGAAAGCATCTCGCGGTCCGTGAATTCATACCGACAAGGATATGGGATAGCCGGATGCTGTTTATCGCGATGATTGTCGACGCCGTTCTCGGCGAACCGGATTGGCTTTGGAAGCGACTGCCCCATCCGGCGGTATTGATGGGGCGAATGGTCGGCGCGCTGGACCGGGTGCTGAACCGGGGCGGGATGCGGCGCGCGAAAGGGATCATCGCCCTTGTCCTGGCGATCATCATCGTCTGGTTCATCGCGCGGGTTCTGTCGCTCGATCTCTTCTTCGGCGTCTTCGAGGTGATCGGGGCAGCCATCCTGCTGGCACAACGCAGCCTGATGGATCATGTGCGGGCCGTTGCATCAGCCCTTGGCCTGTCGCTGGATTTTGGTCGTACCGAGGTCGCCAAGATCGTCGGCCGCGAGACGGCAGAGATGGACGAGCCGAGCGTGACACGGGCGGCCATTGAATCAGCGGCGGAGAATTTCAGCGATGGAGTCGTGGCGCCAGCCTTCTGGTTCTTGTTGCTCGGTCTGCCGAGCATGGCGATCTATAAACTCGTGAACACCGCCGACTCGATGATTGGATATCGCACGGAACGGTACGAGGAATTCGGCTGGGCGGCGGCAAGGCTGGATGACCTGCTGAACTGGATTCCGGCCCGAATTTCTGCGGTCCTGATCGTCGCGGCCAGCGTGCTACGGAGGCGCGACCGTCGGGGCAGCGGGATCATAACCGCGTTCTCGACACGCTTCGATGCGGTCATGGAAGATGCCCCGCGTCATCGCTCGCCCAATGCGGGCTGGCCGGAGGCTGCGACGGCTTATGCGCTCGATATCGCGCTCTCCGGACCGCGCGTCTATGACGGCAAGAAGACGACCGATCCATTCGTCAACGAGGATGGCGAACAGGCGCTGAAGGCACTTCATATCATAGCGACGGTTCAACTCCTGTGGCGGAGTTGGGGGATCATGCTGGTGATCGTCGGAGTCGCGACCTTCATATTCCTGTAGCGACAATCCCCGCTATTCCGCCGGAACTGCTCCGCTTCGTCGTCGCCTTGCGGGGCGCGCCTCCCCTCGTCGGGGTTCGGCTTCACCCACGGCCTCCTTCACGATCCGATGCAGCACGATGATCATGCAGACGATGATAAAATAGCCGTCATAATAGGCGAGCGACAGGAGAACACCGCCGATGGCGTAGCCGGTAACGGAAACCTGCATCATGGATGCCAGATCATACGCCCAGAGGAGATCCGCCCTGCCCTTTGCCATGCGCGCGATCCGACCGCAGCTTAGCCATGATCCGATGAGAATGAACAGGAACAGGAACAACCCAGGAAAGCCCGAATCGGTGAGCACTTCGACGTAGATGTTATGCGCCGCGCGCACTTTGTATTTGGGACTGTCAGAGCAGACATGACTGTCGCTGAGATAGGCGGTAGCAATGTTCTTGTTCTGAATCGAGCGCAGGCCATGCCCGAAGATCGGGCTGTCCTTCGCCATATCGAGCCCGAGTTGCCAGTTCGCGACGCGCAGGCAGAAACTCTCGTCCAGCCTTTGTTCGTCGTCATAGGCACTTTCCTTGCCCGCGAATTGGTCGAACGTCGTGGCGATGCGCGCCTTGTATTCAGGGGGCGCGAAGGAGGCGGCACCCAATGCGAGGACGATGATCAAGGTGGCACTAACGAACTTGTGGTTGGTCTTGGTCCAGAGAAACGCCATCATCGCGGCCATCGTGATCATCCCGCCGCGCGAGAAGGAGCCGATCACGGCGAGGAAACACATGCCCATGCCGATCATCGCCAGATTGCGCATGACCTTGTGATCCGCGTGCTTCCACAGGAAGAAAAGGATCGGTGCCAGCATCAACATGGCAACGGCGAAGTGGTTGCGATCGTCGATCATCGTGTCGGCGGGGCCAAAGCCCGTATAGCGCCCGATGACGAAGCCGCTGTAGATCGTGACGAGGCCAATCTTCACAGCATGATAGCCAAGCGAAAGGGCGTAGGTCCAGACGAGCGAAATCAGGCGATGCGGCGTATTGATGAGAATGAGCAGGATGACCATGTGAACGGCCATCTTCACCACGAAGTCATTGTAGAACTCCAATGAGGCTTCAGGATCCGGGGCTATCACTGCCGTCAACGTGGTCCAGCCGATGAAAGCGACGAAGCTCATCGCCAACTTGCCGCCGGGCCAGCCCTTTCGTTCGCTGGAGATGACGAAAGCAATGAGCGTGACCAGGACGATCACGAGGTTCGGGCGCAGCGAGGTAGAGAACCCGAACGCTTCGCGGTGCGGATTGAGGATCGCGATCCACGTCCACGCCAGAACACCGATATAGGGTCGGCGCAAGATCATCGGGATCAGCGCAAGGATGCCGACGAGAATGACGATGTCGCGCATGGGGGTCGCCTTCCGCTCGCTCGATGAAGCCTTCGTTAACCCCGATGGGGGCACTCTCCCTCCGTAGCCGCCCGATACTGAAGAGGGCGTTAACCACGGAAAGGGAATGGCGATGATCGGTGGAGGAATGCTGGCCTGTGCGGTCGGGGCGATGATCCTAATCGCTTGGTGGTCCCTGCCACGCGACGATGCGGATGACCCGGCCACGGGGCTTCTGGCGCTGCGCTCATGGTCGGAGCGAACCGTCTCGCGGACACACGAAACTACAGCAAAACGGGATCGACGGCCCAAGGCGAACGGAAAACGCGACCGCCGACCCGACCGCTCCAGACGGCGACATTGACGTGCCCTGCCCTTTTTCAATCCTCGAAAGCGAATTCGATGCGTGTTCTGACAGTTACCTCGCTCTGGCCCAATGAGGCACAGCCGAACCACGGAATCTTCGTCGAGAACCGAATGGCGCGCGTTCATGCCACCGGACGGGCGGAGATCACCGTGATTGCGCCGGTCCCATGGTTTCCGAGCACCGCCTCGGTCTTCGGACCTTATGCAACTTTTGCCAAGGTTCCGGCGCACGAAGATCGAAATGGCATCCGCATCGAGCATCCACGCTATGCGACAATACCGAAGGTAGGAATGCGGGTGCAGCCCGCGCTCTATCATGCGGCATTGGCGCGCTGCGCGAAGCGGTTGATTGCGGAAACCGGACCATTCGATCTGATCGACGCCCATTATTTCTATCCCGACGGCGTGGCCGCAGCCCGACTGGCCGATGAATTGAACCTGCCGTTGACGATCACGGCGCGGGGTACGGATATCAATCTCATCCCGAAAGGAAACGATGCGGCACGTCGGGCGATTCTCGCGGCGGCTGCACGGGCCGATGCGTCCATCACGGTTTGCGAAGCCTTGCGGGCCGAGATGATCGAGATGGGGGCGGATGGCGGACGGATTCATGCGCTGCGCAACGGCGTCGATCTTGAGGCGTTTCGACCACCCACCACAGAGCGCAACGCACTGAAGGCGGAGCTTGATGTGCCGGTCGATGCACCCCTCGTGGTTTCGGTGGGCGGGCTGGTCGAGCGAAAAGGGCATCATCTGACCATCGACGCAGTGGCCGCGCAGCCGGGTATTCATCTGCGAATCGCAGGAGCAGGTGAGGAAGAAGAGGCGCTCAAGGCTCAAATCGCCTCGCTCGGCGTGGAGGATCGCATTCGATTGACAGGGCCGTTGCCCCATTCGGCATTGGCGGACTTCTATGGCGCCGCCGATCTCTCGGTATTGGCGAGCAGCCGGGAAGGATGGGCGAATGTCCTGCTGGAATCGATGGCCTGCGGAACGCCGGTCGTCGCGACGGATGTGTGGGGAACGCCGGAAGTGGTTGCGGCCCCGGAGGCGGGATTGCTGTGTTCACGCGACGCCGCCTCTATCGGGACTCAGGTTGCTGCGTTGCTGGAGAACTTGCCGGACCGAGCAACGACAAGAGCCTACGCAGAAGGATTCTCGTGGGACGAGACGGTGCAGGGAGTCTTGCAAGTCTTCGAGAGCGTCGTCGCTGAATCAGTTACCGAATCAGGCAGCGACACTGGCTGAGGCGTCAGGGCCGAATACGTGCCTTCAACTTTCGAGCGATATTTTCGACCATCAGGACAGGCGTGTTTCGCTGTAGCGAAACGGCGATGATATCCGGCCCCGGCTGACCAAGGCTGGTCTTGTAGCGATTGGTGCCACCCATGAAATCGTAGATCTCCGCGTTGCCCTTCAGGTGATGCTCGATGGCAAGGGCATGAGTCACGAGGCCGGGCTTGAGCCGGTTGTCTTCCTCGGTGCAAAAGCCGCTGAGATAGAAAAGAACGCGGCCCCGACTGACGAAGTTATAGAGCCAGCCGAAAGGCCGACCGCCCGCACTGGCACGCAGGAGTTCAACCTCACCTTTTGGCAGGGCATCGGCCATCATCCGGCGGTGAAAGGCCATGTAGTCGGCATTGGCCGTGGCCCCCGCCCCGCCCACAGCTTGCCATTTCGCTTCGTGATGTTCGCCCAATTCAGCAAAGAATCGCTCGACATCGTCGCAACGGTCGAGACGCAAAGGGCCACGCTCGGCATAAAGGCGCATGGATCGGCGGAGCTGACTGCGGGTGTTCTTTCCCAAGGTGGCGATATAGGCGTCTGCATCCGTCGCGCCCTGTTCGCGCAGGGCAGTGAGGTCGACATGCGCAGAGGTGGTTTCCGCCCGGTGATACATCCCGAGGCCGAGACCGGCCAGAATGCTTGAGGTGGCATCGGTGGCCCCGCTGACCACGATTTCGTCCCATCGGCCATGGGCGCGCAGCGGCCGCATTGCGGCGTGCCATGCTGCCGCTTCCATTCCCGGCGCGCAGAGCAGCGAATTGAACTCGATCGTAATGGCATCGCGCGACGTGATGCCAGTGTCGTGCAGGCGCATCTGACGAATTGGCAGACCCCGGCGCCGCTCGACGAATTGGACGAAAAGGCCAAGGGCGATGTCAGTGCCCTCTCCATCAGTCACGGCGAGCAAGAGCGGCGGTGTATCGAGTGTCGCAATCCACGGGCCGATCCATGTCCATGACAGAAAGAACGGACCACCGACGCGGGTTTCGAGCACGCGCCATCGATCAGCCAGAGCCGCCGTATCGGTTACGGGGGTCAGATCGCTTGATAAGGGCATCATTCGTTTCTCTCCCGCATCAATGGGCTGCGCAGCTTAACGCGCCGTTCGTGAATCGGGAGTTATGCAAAGGATGAACCGATTCATAAAAGGGCCGCCCGTGACGCTTGACCCAACCAGCTTCGACCTCGCGGTGTTACCCGACAATATGGCTCCCAGCCTTACGGTCGTCATCGATACCGAAGAGGAATTCGACTGGACGGCACCGTTTTCACGGTTGTCGCGGGGAACGCGCAATCTGGACGAACTGTTGCACTTACAGGCGATTCTCGACCGGCATGGGGCCGTGCCGCTCTACGTGATCGACCATCCGGTCGCCTCCGATGCCGGAGCGATGCGCTGGATGAGCGGTGTGCGGGATCGAGGGGCATGCGAAATCGGGGCGCATATGCATCCTTGGGTCACACCACCCCATGACGAGACGATCAGCGACCGAAATTCCTTCACCTGCAATCTGCCGGAGACGCTGCAGCTCGCAAAGATCGTTACACTCACACGGACGATTACCGAGGCAGTCGGGGAACGGCCCACGGCATTTCGTACCGGGCGCTACGGTGTCGGGGCGGCAGTGTTCGAAGCGTTGAGAGAAACGGGATATACGACCGACCTGTCCGTCGCGCCCCATTCCTGCTTTGCCGCACAAGGAGGCCCGGCTTTCTACGGATGGCACAATCGTCCGTTCTGGGCAGATGCCGACAAGCGGTTGTTGAGTCTGCCCGTGACGACCGGCTTCTCGGGAACATTGCGCGGATTCGGTCCGGCCCTTGCGCCTTTTCTGGACAAACCACTGGCACGGCGGATGCACGTGCCGGGAATGCTGGCCCATATGCGATTGCTGGAACGCGCACGACTGACGCCCGAAGGCACGGGGCTGGAAGAGATGCAACGCCTGATCTCTGCGATGGTGCGGGACGGCGAAAAGGTTTTGACGCTGTCGCTCCATTCTTCGACGCTGCTGCCAGGTGCGACGGTCTATGCCCATGACGAAGCCGAGCGTGACGCGCTTCTGGCCCGTATCGATGAAGTCCTTGGTTGGTTCACCTCCAAACTTGGCGGGGTTCTTGCAGCCGTGTCCGGTATCGACGCGGCGATCCGGGGCGTCCCGGTGCGTTCGTCAAACCTTAAGCCTGATCCCGTAGGATCGCGCCAAACCGCCTGACCCGAGGGAACGTCCGTCATGACCCCTATTCGCCTTCTTGCTTCTATGCTGCTCTGCGTCGTTTTGACGGCATGTAACGGCATATCTTCGCAGCTCGACTATGCGCCGGATAACCAGCAGATCACTGCCGGTGCTGCGCGGGGCACGAGCGCGGGTACGACTGCGCCGAACTATCGATTCGGCCCCGGTGAGACGGTGCAGATTTTCGTTTGGCGCTCGCCTGAGCTTTCGACGACCGTGCCGATTCGGCCCGATGGGCGCTTCTCCATGCCGCTGATCGAAGACCTGGCCGCCGCAGGCAAAACGCCGACCGAACTGGCCCGCGATATCGAAGACAAGCTGCGCGCCTATGTCCAAGACCCCATCGTGACGGTGATTGCCCGCGTCGACGGCCCCGGTGATCCGCGTCAGCAGATCAAGGTGCTCGGACAGGCCGTCAATCCGTCCTCCCTGCCTTATCGCAGCGGAATGACGGTGCTGGACGTCATCATCTCCGTGGGCGGTCTGACGGAATTTGCGGACGGAAACTCCGCCGTTCTCGTTCGTCGTGAAGGGCTAGACAAGACGTCCTATCGCATCCGCCTCGACGATCTTGTCCGCAAGGGTGATATCGCCGCCGACCGCCCCCTGCTGCCGGGCGATACGATTATCATTCCCGAAAGCTTCATCTGATCCGAGGTTTATCGCGACAGTTTCAGAAGCCCTCGGTTCGCGCCGAGGGCTTTTTTCCTGTGTTAAAGATGGATGCGCTGAATCAGAGCGCTTTCTCCATCTGCACCGTATTCGCGGCGATTCCTGTCTGCTCGCTTCCGTCCCAATCATGCCGTCGCCAGCCGATTTTTTCGTAATACCCGACGGCTGAACGGTGGGAATTAACGCGCAGGGTCGTTAAGCCGCTGCGCTTGGCCTCCATGTCGATCAGATCGGACAGGGCACGACCATAGCCCTTGCCTTGCAATGCTTCCTCAATTGCAACGAGACGAAGGATGCCAATGTCATCGTGCCGGTCGAGGCGACAGGTACCGATGGCCTCGCCATCGACAATCAGCAGGTAAGGCGTATGCGACCTTATTCGATCATCGGGGTGATTCTCGTCGTATACGATATCGTTGCGCAATCCATCAAAGAGGATCGCTCGACGGATACCATGGAGAGTGGCCCAGTCTTCGGGAGTTTGGACAGCACGCAGTATGCAAGACATGGCGTTTTTCTCGTTCAGGAACTGTCGCTGACTTCCAGAATCGTCTCCGGCCTCAATGCCGCGCCGATGGCTCCTTTTGCTGCCGGAGGCGTAACGCCGAAGGCGCGGGCGGCGGCGGGGAGCATGGAATCGTAGCGCCCTCCTCCGGCAAGCTGGGCCGCACGGCGGTTTTCGATTGCGAGAGTACGGTCGATGATCTCGAAGACAAAGCCGTCGTAATATTCAAGATTGCGCCCGAAATCGCCATCGAAGGGGAGTGTCGCAGCGTCGATGCCCTGTCGTTCCAGCGCGGCCATGCGCGCCTCGAACGTCGCGAGCGCCGCGGCGATGCCAAGGGCGGTTTCCTGTGCGAGGGCGTGGAGGCGGTTCAGCGCGTCGGCGCAGGGCGCTTTCAGAGCCGCGGTTTCCTCGATGGCAGCCACGATCTCGCGCGGCAAGGGGTGCGCTTGCGCGTCCTCGGCCTGTTCGAGGAATCGTTGGGAGATTTCCTCGTGGGTACGCAGGCCGACATGCTCGGTGCCCGAGAGGTCGAGCATGTGGGTGACGGCGGCGCGGGCCTGCTCAGGGGCAAGGCCACCGAGGGCCTTCAGGAAGGCAAGGCGTCCGGCTTCGTCGGTGCTGCCTTCCGACAATTCATGCAGCAGGGCGTGAAATCGGCGGGGACGCCAGACATGGCGCTTTAGGCGGGCGCGCCAGCGATCCGGGATCGGGGCAGCGTCGATCAGCGAGAAGAGGATACCAAGATCGCCGGTCGTGACCTCAATCGCGCATCCCGTTTCGAGAAGCGCGGTCTGGGTTCGCGCGAAGACTTCGGCATCGATTCGCGCCGGATCATCGCCGCCGAACCATTCGCAGCCGATCTGTCGAAACTGTCCGGCGCGGGTATCGTCCGGCAAGGGACGACGGAAGACAGGGCCGGTGGCGACGTAGCGGGCCTCGCGCTCGCCATGCTGCTGCGTGAGATGGTAACGACAGATCGAGAGGGTCAGATCGGGCCGCAGGCACAGGTCGCCCTCGGGTCCATCGAAGACGAAAGCGCGGGCGCGAACGTCCTCACCGTAGAGATCGAGCAGGTTTTCGGCATCGAGAATCTGACCCGGTTCGATATGCGACCAGAAATCGCCCCCGATCACGCCGAGAAGGCGATTTTCCAACGCAAGAGCAGCCTCGCGGGACGGGGCATCCACATCGGGCGACATCATGGGGCGGATTGCCGATCCATGATCGCGCGGATGGTGGCGAGAATCCGGCCTCGTTCGACTTCCTGCTGCGCAGGCTGGGCCTTCCATTCCTCGTTGGATTCAATCTCGGAGGCGAGGCTTGTCCCGAGGACGAGATCCTTGATTTGGACCGTGCCGCTTTCGCGTTCCTGCGAGCCGATGATGACGGCGGCGGGAGCGTGGCGTTTATCGGCGTATTTCAACTGCTTACCGAGGTTCGTTCCGCCGCCCATATAGACTTCGGCACGGATACCATCGTTTCGCAATTCGGTAGCTATGGTCTGGTATTCAGACATCTGATCGCGTTCGAGTGCAAGGATCACTACAGGGCCTTGGGCTTTGTTTTCGCTTGAATTCGCGCGCGCCCGCAAGGCAGCGAGCAGACGATCCACGCCGATGGAAACGCCTGTGCCGGGCATTTTCTGGCCTATGAAGCGCCCGACCAGATCGTCATAACGACCGCCTCCGGCAACCGAGCCGAACTGGCGTTTCTCGCCTTTTTCATCGGTGACTTCAAAGGTCAACTCGGCTTCGTAGACCGGGCCAGTGTAGTAATCGAGGCCACGCACGACGGAGGGATCGATCACCACAAGCGGCGCGCTGTAGCCTTGGGAATCGAGGAACTTCGCCATGGTTTCGAGTTCCTGAACGCCTTCGATCCCCTGTTCGGAAGCCCCGACCAATTCACGCAAGCGCGCGCAGGTCGCGGCCCCATCTGCGCGACCGGCAGAGACGAATCCCATCAGCAGATCAATTTGCTCTGGCGCCAAGTTCGCGCCTTCGGTGAAGTCGCCGCTTTCATCCTTGCGGCCCTCGCCAAGCAGCGCACGGACGCCGGTTTCCCCAAGGCGGTCGAGTTTGTCGATGGCGCGCAAAGCAATGCCTCGGCGAGGCTCCTCATCCTCACCCTGAAGCCCCGATTCCTCCAATATACCGTTGAGAACCTTGCGGTTATTGATGCGGATAACGAAGTCATCGCGTCCGATCCCAGCGGCTTGCAGAGCATCGGCCAGCATCGCGCAAATCTCGGCATCGGCGATCACGGTGGACGTACCGACGGTATCGGCATCACATTGATAGAACTGTCGGAAACGCCCCGGTCCTGGCTTTTCGTTGCGCCAGACCGGACCCATCGCATAGCGACGGTAGGGCGAGGGCAAATCCTGCCGGTACTGCGCCGCAACCCGCGCCAACGGAGCGGTCATGTCATAGCGCAGTGCGACCCAACTTTCGTCATCGTCCTGAAACCCGAAGACACCGCCCATCGGGCGATCAACATCGGGCAGGAATTTGCCGAGCGACTCGACGGTTTCGATGGCGGGCGTCTCCAGCCGATCAAACCCGTGCATGTGATACACTTCCGCGATGCGGGAGAGCATCTGCTCGCGTTCCAGCACATCCTCGCCAAAGCTATCGTGGAAGCCACGCGGCAGTTCTGCCTTGGGCCGTTTGGGTTTATTGGCTTTCTTCGCCATATCGTCTGATCTTTCCGATTCAAAAGCCTGCCGATGCAGACCTATCCACTCGCAAGTGCCGCCTTGACCTTCTTCCCGGCCATGCCGAAATCCATGCGTCCGAGATTCTCGGCGCGCAGATGAGCCATGACTGCCCCCATATCCTTGAGCGACGCCGCACCGGTTGCCTCAACGGCATCGCGCACGGCGGCATCGACTTCCGCCTCATCCATAGGTTTGGGCAGGAACTCCTTGATGATGACGATCTCTTCGCGTTCCCGCTCGCAAAGCTCGACCCTGCCTCCGCTCTCGTAAAGCGTGGCCGAATCCTCGCGCTGTTTGATCATCTTCTGGAGCAGGGACATGATCGCGGCATCATCGACGCCGCCACCCTCCTCCGCTCCCCGTCCGGCGATGTCTGCCTGCGTAATTGCGGCGCGGATCAGGCGCAGGGTTGCCAGCCGAACGGGGTCGCGCGACTTCATGGCGGTCTTGAAGGCTTCGTCGATACGCTGGCGCATGGTTCTCTCCCGCAGCTTGCCCGTCCTCCTAACCGATCTTTAAGGGATTGGAAAACCCGACTTTGCAAACGGAACGTGTTGGACTAGAGAAGCGCCCGACCCGTCCCCCGCAAGAGGAGCCATCCTATGTCCGCCGCCGATACAGCCGCGACACCCGCTTTCCTGCGTGACCGGCCCGCGCCGACCGCCTGTCTGGCGCTTGCTGATGGGCAGGTCTTCTGGGGCAAGGGATTCGGTGCCAACGGGCGAACGGTGGGCGAGCTGTGTTTCAACACGGCGATGACCGGCTATCAGGAGGTGATGACCGATCCCTCCTATGCCGATCAGATCGTCGCCTTCACCTTTCCGCATATTGGCAATGTCGGGGTGAACGACGAAGACCGGGAAACCGGCTCCCCCGTCGCGCTCGGCATGGTCACGCGGATGGATCCGACCGAGCCTTCGAACTGGCGGGCGATGGAGCCGCTGGACGAATGGATGCAAGGCATCGGACGGATCGGGATCGCGGGGATCGATACGCGGCGGCTGACGCGGCTGATCCGATCATCCGGGATGCCCCATGCTGCCCTGTGCCACGATCCGGCTGGGGATATCGACGCCGATGCACTGGTGGCGATGGCGCGGGGTTGGAACGGGATCGAGGACGCCGATCTCGCCGCCGAAGTAACCTGCGAAGCATCCTATGACTGGAGCGAGGGACGCTGGAGCTGGCCCGATGGGTATGAAAAGAACCCAGCAACGAAGCATAAGGTCGTCGCCATCGATTTCGGAGCCAAGCACAATATCCTGCGCTGTCTGACCGATGTGGGTTGCGATGTGACCGTGGTTCCGGCGCAAACCTCAGCCGAAGACATCCTCGGGCTGCAACCGGATGGCATCTTCCTGACTAATGGTCCGGGGGATCCGGCGGCGACGGGGGTCTATGCCGTCGATACGATCCGGTCGTTGATCGACGCTGAGTTGCCGGTCTTCGGAGTTTGTCTGGGCCATCAACTGCTCGCCATGGCCCTTGGCGGGAAAACCGCGAAGATGAAGTTCGGGCATCATGGTGCGAACCATCCGGTTAAAGACATGGAGACGGGAAAAGTCGAGATCACCTCGATGAACCACGGCTTTACCGTCGATGAGGCGTCGCTGCCCGAAAGCGTGGTGCAGACGCATGTGTCGCTGTTCGACGGCTCGAATTGTGGGCTTCGCGACGCGGAGCGTCCGCTTTTCTCGGTGCAGTACCATCCCGAAGCAAGCCCTGGCCCGAAGGACAGCTTCTACCTGTTCGAGCGGTTTGCGGAGAATATCAGAAACAGCGACAGCCGCGCGTAGAGGTACGTCACACCCGTTCTGGATATAAAGCTGCACTATTTTGGTGCAATATATTGACTTTCTAATCCCAATCATTTCCGTTGTGTATCACAATGGAAAATCCTGATGGCGAAACGAACAGCCGCTTCCAGCGAGAAACGGAGAGCCTTGCGGCATCTCCGGCGATACGCCATTCCGCTCTTCTTGATGACGGCCGGTCATTCGGAACGGATTTCGATTTTCGACAGGAAGGCTGGGAAGACGTTCTCTGCCGCCGCACGGTCATCACCGACTTCACGAATGATGGCGGGATCGTCTTCACAGCCGGAACATATGCCGATGCCGTGAATGCTGCCGGAGAGCTTGGGGTCAGGAATCGTCTTCGTGATGTCAGGTTGATACGGCAACCGGCGATCTTGTCGAGACTGTCGAAACGCTATGAAAATGCTCTCACGGAACGCTCGACGAAGGGGCTACGGGAGAATGCGCCTGAACATTCTGCGGCGACCGGCTTTCCGATATGGATGCGCCTCGCATGGTTCGCGGTCGCGGTTCTTGTGCTGGCAGCGCTCGTTGCCGCACCCTTCGCGACGATCCTGAATCTCTGGCTGCTATGCCTTCCCTACTTCGCAGCGACGATGCTGCTACGGGCGTATCTGCTGTTCAGTGCGGAGCGCCCGGTGGAAGCCCTGCCGAGTATCCCGAAGAAACGACCCGTCGTCTCAATCTTGGTGCCGGTCTATCGCGAGGCCGACAGCTTGCCCGCGCTGATTCAGGCGCTGGGAATGCTCGATTATCCCAAGCGGGCGCTGGATATCAAAATCCTGCTCGAAGAGAACGACGCCGATACGATCATGGAGGCGCGTTGGTTAACCGCTGGCACGCATATCAGTTGTCTCGTCGTGCCGACGAGCGAGCCGCGGACGAAACCCAAAGCGATGAATTTCGCCCTGCCCTTCGCGCGCGGCGAGATCGTCGGTATCTTCGATGCGGAAGATGCGCCGGAGTCGGATCAGATACTCAAAGCCGTGGCGGCGCTGGAGTCGTCGGGGGACGAAGTTGTCTGCGCGCAAGCTCGGTTGAGCCATTACAACCCGGACGACAATCTCCTGACCCGCTGCGTGGCGATGGAATACGCACTATGGTTCGACATGCTGTTGAAGGGATTGAGCCGGGCGCGATTGCCGGTGCCGCTCGGGGGAACATCTCTTTATTTCAAAACGGAAATTTTGCGCGAGATCGGGGGTTGGGATCCTGACAATGTAACCGAAGATGCCGATCTGGGGTTGCGGCTGGCTCGGGCCGGAAAGCGGGCTGTCGTCTTTGATTCGACGACCCATGAGGAGGCAACGGACAGCGCCCTCGCGTGGATCAGGCAGCGGTCGCGATGGATCAAGGGGTTCATGCTGACTTGGGCGGTGCATATGCGCGATCCTGTGCGGTTGGCGCGGGAACTCGGCGTCGTGCCGATGTTGGCGATCAATGTGTTGTTGCTCGATGGATTTCTCTCGTTCCTGATGCAGCCAGTCATGCTGCTCTCGGCGGTCGCGGCGATGACGATGGATGCGCCGCCGTGGCTGGGCCTGCTGAACGCACCGGGGGCGGGCTTGCTGCTGGCAGCCTTGTTCGGAGGGCAACTCTTGCTGCTCTGCGGAGCGTTCGTCGCCGGATACAGGCGTTTCGGGTTTGGCGTTGCGGCAAGTGCGCCTTTGCTCTGGCCTTACTGGATGATGGGCGGGGTCGCTGCGGCTTACGCTCTCGTGCAACTGATGACGCGACCGCAATTCTGGGAGAAGACGGTCCATTGCGTTAGCCCGGTTGCGCGGGCGCGGCGTGCGGCAGTGCTCGGAGAAGGCGAATAACGCTTGCGCCCATCATGCGCGCCGCGCAGAACCTCCCGCATGAGCGATACAGCAGCACCCACCCGCCCTACACCCCCTAAGATCGGTATGGTCAGTCTTGGCTGTCCGAAAGCCCTCGTGGATTCCGAACGCATCCTGACGCGACTGCGTGCCGAGGGCTACGCTTTCGCACCGGATTATGACGGGGCCGATGCGGTGATCGTGAATACCTGCGGGTTCCTCGACAGCGCCAAGGCAGAGAGCCTCGACGCCATCGGGGAGGCCCTGCGCGAGAATGGGCGCGTGATCGTCACGGGCTGCATGGGTGCGGAAGCCGAAACCATCGAGAAGGCGCATCCGAAGGTGCTCGCCATCACAGGGCCGCAGCAATACGAGCAGGTGATGGATGCAGTGCACGAGGCCGTGCCGCCCCGCCCGGATGCCTTCACCGACCTGATCCCTGCGCCGCGCGAGGGGGCCGGGGTTCGCCTGACGCCGCGCCACTACGCCTATCTCAAGATTTCGGAGGGGTGCAATCACTCCTGCCGGTTCTGCATCATTCCCGATATGCGCGGAAAACTGGTTTCGCGTCCGGTGAACGCGGTGTTGCGGGAGGCGGAACGGCTGGTCGAGTCCGGGGTGAAGGAACTGCTGGTCATCTCGCAAGATACGTCCGCCTACGGGGTCGATATCAAGCATAAACCGGCGGAGTGGAAGGGTCGGGAGTATCGCTCCGACCTGCACGACTTGTGCGAAGGACTGGGGACATTGGGGGCATGGGTCCGGCTGCATTACGTCTATCCGTACCCGTCGGTGGACAGGATCATGCCGTTGATGGCGGAGGGGAAAATCCTTCCCTATCTCGATATTCCGTTCCAGCACGCTTCGCCAAAAGTGCTGCGCGCCATGCGCCGACCCGCCAATCAGGAAAAGACTCTGGAGCGCATCGCCGCATGGCGCTCGGTCTGCCCCGATCTCACGATCCGTTCGACCTTCATCGTCGGGTTTCCGGGCGAGACGGAAGAAGATTTCCAGATGCTGCTCGACTGGCTGGAAGAGGCGCAACTCGATCGGGTCGGCTGCTTTCGTTACGAGGACGTTGCGGGCGCAGCGGCCAATGACTTGCCGGGGCATGTGTCGCAAGAAATCAAGGACGACCGGCTGGCGCGATTCATGGCGGCGCAACAGCGGATCAGCACTGCGAAGCTCACCCGCCTGATCGGTAAGCGGATGACTGTGCTGGTCGATGCGGTGGACGAAGATGGTGCGGAGGCACGCTCGGTGGCGGATGCACCGGAGATCGACGGGAACGTCTTTATCGACGAGGATTTCGATGACCTCTCGCCGGGGGATTTGGTAGACGTGATCGTGGATGAGACGGGCGATCATGACGTGTGGGCAAAGCGATTCGCACAGCCAAAACGTTAACTTACGTGCGTTAATCAATTAACGGGCATATCTTGTGGGTATACGGATTTTTAATACAAGAGGCTTCAATGCGGCGGTCAAAAATTAAACGTATGAAGACAATTTTTTAAAAGGCCCTACAAGCAACGTTTTTTGCTCTGCATTCCGGGAATGTTCACGACAATCCAACGTCAAAGCGTTTGCATTAAGAACTCTTTTACCACCATTTAGCGTATTGATTACGAACGTACTTTGGAGGGCGACGCTTATGAAAACCGACAGCTTTGGGCTGATGATACTCGGCGACGACACGGTGATCCTCTAGGATTACCTTCATCTGGCAACGGTCCTGAACCGGCCCCAGAGAAACACCATGAAAAGGCCCTCGCATCGCGGGGGCTTTTTTCTTTGCTGACTATGCATAGTCGCCCAGCGCTGCCCGAATTGGAACCATTGCGCAATGGCGATAAAGCGACGCGCGAAAGGTCGTTCTTTGCCAAGACGGACGCGACGCGCAACCTCACGGTCGCCGAAGATAAAGCAGGAGAAACTTACCATGAAGATTGGTTTCATCGGCCTCGGCAATGTCGGCGGCAAGCTTGCGGGCAGCCTGATCCGCAATGGTCATGACGTCACAGTACGAGACCTCGACCGCGATGCGGCGCAGCCTTTCCTCGACCGGGGGGCCGCATGGGGCGAAACGCCTAAAGCCATGATCGAAGCCTGCGAGGCGGTGATAACCTGCCTGCCCTCACCCGCCGCCAGTGCGGCGGTGCTGGAAGCCGATGACGGTCTTCTGGCGGGGATGGGTCCAGGCAAGATCTGGATGGAGATGTCCACGACCGATGAGGCGGAGGTCAAACGGCTCGGGGCGATGGTGCTGGCCAAGGGAGGGGCGGCGGTGGATTGCCCGGTTTCGGGAGGGTGCCACCGGGCCGATACCGGCAATATCTCGATCTTTGCCGGATGTGAGCGCGAGACGTTCGACCGGATTTTCCCGGTGCTGAAATCGCTGGGGCGGCGCATCCTGCATACGGGGCCGCTCGGCTCTGCCTCGGTGTTGAAGGTGATGACGAATTATCTGGCGACCGCTAACCTGCTGACTTGCTGCGAAGCACTGGTGACGATGAAGGCCGCCGGGATGGACCTCGCCACGACCTATGAGGCGATCCGCATTTCGTCGGGCACCTCCTTCGTGCATGAGACGGAAAGCCAGATCATCCTCAATGGCTCGCGCGATATCAGCTTTACGATGGACCTCGTGAAGAAGGATATTGGACTGTTTCAGGCCATCGCGGACCGGGAAGGCGTGCCGCTGGAGATCAGCCCGACGATGGTGGGCATCTTCGATGACGGCATTGCCCGTTTCGGAGAGCGCGAACTCTCGCCCAATATCATCCGGCGGTTGGAGGAAGCCACCGGCCTGTCGATCCTTGCGGACGGTTTCCCGGCAGAAATGACAGACGAGGAACCGGAGGAAGAAGGCTACGAAGTCGTGCGTGGCGGGCGGGCATAATCCGTGCGCGGCCCAGCAGGATCGCAAGAACAATCGCGCCGTTCAGGATGAACAGATAGACGGGGTAGGCGAGCAGCACCGGCTCGACTGCGCCCACCGATGCTATGGCGCAGGCCGAAGCGACGAAGGACAGGAACCACGTCGTCATCGTCTCGCTTTCAGGGGCAAGATACGCTTTGGCGACCGTGATGCCGCCACCGAGAAGGCTGATGCTGATCGTGATGGCGAGGGCGTAGACGGCGTCTTCGGTGAAGTACCACAGCACCAGGCCCAAGGCGGCAGCGGCGAGCACGGCGCAATCGGAGCGTTTGAGAAAACCACCGACCCCGAGCCGGATCGAAAGCAGGAAGACGGCTATCGTGCCGCTCACCTGCACTCCGGCGAACCAGAGCGACGAGCCTGCGCCCTCGTACACTTGTGAGAAGAAGGCAATCGATCCCAGGATCGACCAGATCAACCATGAGGCGCGTTGAGGTTGGGTCCGTCGGGCTATCGTGTCGCGGATATAGGGCAGATAGGCGAAGGTGCTGAGGACGCCCGAGAGGACGCCGAGACACAGCAGAAACCTCGCCGGGTCTTCGAAAAACGGGAACATGGTACACTCCGAATACGCGATCTCCGCTGAGGAGATCGATGCATCCGTAATGCAACCGGAGCGCCATCACTGAAGTGATTCAAGTCACATCAAAGACGAATAGGTCACGAAACCAGTCCAGCAACCATTGCTACAAGAGCAACGAGATGGATCAGGATAATCGCCTTGTCGTTCCAAAGAAGGCCAACGAGCAGCCAACCAGTAATGCCGACAAGGAACAGATAGATGTTCCAAGGCGTGTAACCGAAGGACGTGGCTGTGTAGCCGAAGATCTGAATGACCGAGGCGATCCACTTGATGATGAAGGCAACACGCTGGCTATCGATACGGTTTGGGATAGTGAGGCAGGTTGTGGTCATGGTTATGATCCTTCTGTTACGCTGTTTTTCGCTGAAAAGAAGAAACTTGACCAATCATCACTCGTCGCATGAGGCTGTAGAAAATCTACAGCCGGAGAGATCGCGATCATGCGCCTGCCGAATCTGAACGCCGTGCGCATGTTCGATGCGGCGGCGAAGCATCTGAACTTTCGGCTCGCGGCGGAAGAGCTGAACCTGACCCAGGGCGCGGTCGCGCAGCAGGTGCGGCGGCTGGAGGCCGATCTGGGGCTGAAACTGTTCGAGCGTGAGGCGCGCGGTTTGGCGCTGACCGATGTGGGGCGCACCTACCATGGGGCGATCCGGCGGGCGCTCGCGATTATCGAGGAAGCGACGCGGACCCTGAAACCTGCGCCCGCGAAAATCGCGATCAGCGTCACCCCCTCCTTTGCCTCGAAATGGCTGGTTCAGCGGTTGCACCGATTTGCGGAGCGTCACCCGGACATCGACCTTCAGGTCGTTGCGAGCGAGCGGGTCGCGGATTTCAGGTCGGACGGGATCGACCTGGCGATCCGATGGGGCAAACCGGCGGTGGGGGCGGCGGTGTCCAGCACCCTGCTCGCGCCTATTGATCTTTGCGCGGTATGCAGCCCCGGCTTCGCGGAGGGATTGGACGGGATAACCGGGAGAGACCTGTTCGCATCGCAGCCGCTGATTCAGGACAGCCATTCGTTCTGGGAAATCCTGTTCGACGAGTTCGGGATTGGTGAGCATCGCCGGATCATGCAGTTCAACCAGACCGCCCTCGCCATGGATGCCGCCGCAAACGGACAGGGAATCGCTGTCGCGCCTCGCTTGCTGATCGAAGAGGATGTGGCACGGGGGCGGCTGGTCGTGGTCTGGAAGGACGAGAACCCGGATCGCGGCGGGTATCACATCGTGCACCCTGCCCCAAAGGGCAGGACGGCGGAACGCGATGCCGTCGTCGCGTGGATTCTCGATGAGGTCTCCTGACGCAGAGTGAAATCCGATCAAATCGAGGATCGAATTGCCCTAACCGATGCACGTCGCAAATGGGCATTTCGATGCGCTTTTTATCCAATCAGATCGGGTTTCACTTTAGAAATCCGTCGGTGCGCCGCCTTCGCGTTTGCGGCGCTCGACGAATTCATCGAGCGCGGCGCGATTGTCGGGGTCCATGGCGGGTGGTTCGAATTCTTCGAGGATGGATTTCCAGAGGGCATTGGCGCGCTGTTCGGTGCGGAGTGCGCCCCGATCCTCCCAGTTCTCGAAATTCGACCAGTCGGAGAGGAACGGCTGGTAGAAGGCCGTCTCGTAGCGTTCCTGCGTGTGGGGCGTGCCGAAGAAATGGCCACCTGCTCCGACCTCGCCGATGGCATCGACGGCGATGTCGTCTTCGGTGACGGGCACCGGCTGCACGTAATGCTGCATCTGTTGCAGCGTCTCACAATCCATGATGAATTTCTCGTAGGATGCACAGAGGCCGCCCTCCAGCCATCCCGCCGCGTGATAGACCATGTTGGTCTGCCCCGTGATTGCGCCCCAGAGGGAGAACGCGCTTTCCCATGCCGCCTGTGCATCCGGGCAATTGGCCGCGCAGGTGTTGGAGGCACGCAGCGGCAGGTTATAGAAGCGCGCCATCTGCCCTGACATCTGGGTCGCGCGCATATATTCCGGCGTGCCGAAAGCGGGGGAGCCGGTCCGCATATCCACATTCGAGGTGAAGGAGCCGTACACGGTGGGTGAGCCGGGGCGAATGCATTGTAACAGGGCGATGGCGGCAAGGCCCTCTGCCGTCTGCTGCGCCACCGCTCCGGACAGCGTCACCGGCGCCATCGCGCCCGACAGCGTGAAGGGCGAGACGACGGTGGGTTGATTGCGCTCGGCCATCCGCATGGCTCCGTCCAACATCGGCCAGTCGTGCTTCAACGGCGACGTGGAGTTGATATTGGTGAACATCCGGGGAGTGGCTTCGAACTCCTCGTGGGTCAGACCCGCCGCCAGCCGCACCATCTCGATATTGTCTTCGATGCGCTCGGTTCCGAGGGAATAGGCGTGAACGACCTTGTCGCAGAGGACGAGCTTGTCGTGCATTGCATCGAGGTGACGGATCGAGGCGTGGATATCGACCGGCTCGACCGGATACCCGGAGATGAAGTGGAGGCAGTTGAAATACTGGGTCAGCTTGACGAGATCGCGATAGGCGCGGCGGTGGCCGGTCTGCCGCCCCTCATCGAGGTTGGAATAATTCGGCGGAGAGCCGACCTGCCCGAATGTCAAAGACCGCCCGCCGACGGTGATCTGACGCTCGGGGTTGCGCGGGGTGATGGTAAATTGCGAGGGGGCAAGCGCGATCTTCTCCATCACGAAATCACGGCCCATCAGGATCGTGACGCCGTCGTCCAGCACGGTGCAGCCTTCGCGGACGAGGATATCCACCGCCTTGGGGTGGAGGAACTGGATGCCGATTTCCTCCAGCACCCGAATCGCGCCCTCATGGACCGCCTGAACGCTTTCCGGTGACAGCGGCTCGACGGGAGCGTCGGTATAGGTGGGCAAGACCCACGGGCTTTGGGTGATGACCGGCCCTTTGCCGCGCATATTGCCGGCGCGTCCTCCGCCCCGGCGACGTTTGGGCACTTCTTGTATGGCTGTTTCAGCGGTCATCGTGATCCTCCCGGTCCATACCGAGTGCCGCACACCCTCTCTGAAGACGCAAGGACGTTAGCGACGGGGATATGTCGTTTTGTGACTCAGCTTCTTGCTCGTCAGCCGGAAGGAATGGACCTATAGTGTTCTGGGGTACGACAGTGAGGGACGGTGCCGTGAGTAATAAACGACCAACACAGGCGGATGCGGAAGCGGCAGTCCGCACACTGATCGAATGGGCTGGGGATGACCCGACCCGTGAGGGTCTGATCGACACTCCGGCGCGGGTAGCGCGGGCGTATCGCGAATGGTTCGTCGGCTATGAAACCGATCCGCACGGCTATCTGGAGCGCACTTTCGAGGAAGTGGAAGGCTACAAAGATATGGTCGTGCTGCGCGATATCCGTTTCGAATCCTATTGCGAGCATCATATGTGCCCGATCATCGGCAGAGCGCATGTCGGCTATATTCCGGAGGGGCGGGTGGTCGGAATCTCCAAGTTGGCCCGCGTCGTCGAAGGCTATGCCAAGCGGATGCAGGTGCAGGAAAAGATGACGGCACAGGTGGCGGAGGCCATCGTCACCGTGCTGAAACCGCGCGGCGTGGCCGTGGTCATTGAAGCAGAGCATCAGTGCATGACCACACGCGGCATCCACAAGCATGGTGTCAGCATGGTCACGAGCCAGATGAACGGCCTTTTCCGCAGCGACCCGCGCACGAGACAGGAATTCATGACGGTGATCGGGAATCCGGTGAACCGGGGGTAGTGCAGAAACACCACCAACTACTATTCAGTCGCCTTGCAAGGAGTATGATGCGTATTGCTGGCCGTACGCAAATTATCGCGTCATTCAATTCGTTGAATTTCTGTTAAATTTCGGACTGCTCTTGTTTTTCTCTGCGGAACCACTTAACTGCCCTTCGCAACGTTACACCCATCGCTTCTCTGTCTCCTTTACAGGCCGCAGTCATTCGATTTGCTTTGACTGCGCCACAACTGCCGCGATTTGCGGGCAGTGTTCAAGACAGGAGACTCACGATGAATGGCACCGTGAAATGGTACAACCCTTCCAAGGGCTTCGGCTTCATTCAGCCTGAAAGCGGCTCGAAGGATATCTTTATCCATGCCACCGCTCTCGAGCAGGCTGGCATTCAAGGCCTCGACGATGGCCAGAAAGTTACGTTCGATGTCGAAGCCGGTCGTGACGGACGCGAATCCGCCACGAACGTCAAACTCGACGACTGAACCGAACACCGGACGGTGCGTCATGCGCCGTCTAACCCAATTGCCTGCTTCCGTCGTTCCTTCACAGGAAGGCGGGAGCGCGCTGCGTTTTAGACCGGGGGGTCGCATGTCCGATACGAAAGAGTCCGAACCGATGGATTCGTCCGCCACGGCGGATAAACCGAAGGTCCGCAAGTGCCTTGCCTGCGCCACAGACTTCGAAAGCGCATGGTCCGGTGAGCGCATCTGTAAACGGTGCAAGTCTTCGAACCGATGGAAAAGTGGCGCGCTGCGCTGATCGTAATCTTTGATCGCTAATGTGAGCGGGCTACCTTCCGCATGAACCCGTGGCCCTTATCCCATCATTCGCCGTTCAGATTACGCCATCGATTCTTGCAAGAGAGTCAGTGGTGTTTCTATGTCTGATCGACAGGCGCAGGGGCAACCTGAAGCCATCGCTCGCTCTTGAGTGGCGCGGCGGGTGCAAAGTCGCCTTTGACCAAAGTTGCCCGCGTCTTCGAGATGTCGGAGCGGTAGATGCCCGAGTTTTCGATGGTATCACCGGGCTTGAGCGTGAGCCTGACGCGATTGGCAGATTTGGGTTTGCGTTTCGACTTCACAGGTTTCTTCGCCATGATGCTTCTCCGGGTAATTCAGGCTGACACTGGCCTTGGGGCTTCTCTATCGCCCCCATGATCGGCCTCCAACCTATTTGCGGTGCAATCATCGGTTATCGTGATCCTGTGTGATGCGATAGGCTTGGCCCACACCGAGTCGGAGCCGCGCCATGTCCCAATTCATCCATCTCTCGCTTCATTCCGCCTATTCCGTCCTCGAAGGAGCGAACGGGATTAAGGGATTGCCGGGGATGTGCGCCGATGCGGGGATGCCTGCGCTGGCGATCACGGATACGGACAATATGTTCGGGGCGCTGGAATTCTCGGAAGGAATGGCGAAGGCGGGGGTGCAGCCGATCATCGGGGTGCAGTTGTCGCTCGCCTATGGGGTGGCGGCCTCGGCCCATGCGAAAGCGCCGCCCCCTGCCCGGCTGACCCTGCTGGCGCAGGAAGAGGCGGGGTATATGAACCTGATGGCCCTCGTTTCGGCCGCGTATCTCGATACGGATGCGGGGGAAGCCGTGCATGTGACGCGAGAGGCGCTGGCGGCGCGCAGCGGGGGGCTGATCTGTCTGAGCGGCGGGCCGAACGGGCCTGCGGGAATGCTGGTGCGGGGGAACCGGGTCGCGGAGGCGCGGGCGCATCTGGACTGGCTGCGCGAGACATTTCCTGACCGGCTGTATGTGGAATTGCAGCGGCACGGGACGGGCGATACGCCACTGCTGCCGCCAGAACGTGAGACGGAGCCGGTGTTCCTCGATTGGGCTTATGGGGCGGGCGTGCCCATCGTCGCGACGAATGATGTGTATTTCCCGAAACGCGAGATGCACGAGGCGCATGATGCGCTGATCTGTATTGCAGAGGGGCGGTATATTTCGGAAAGTAATCGCCGCCGCCTAACGCCCGAACATCACTTCAAATCCGCCGAGGACATGATCGCCCTGTTCGCGGACCTGCCCGAAGCCATCGAAGCGACGGTGGAGATCGCGCAACGCTGTGCCTACCGACCCCGGATGCGCGACCCGATCCTGCCGAAATTCGCCGATGACGAGATCGAGGAATTGCGGCGACAATCGAAAGCGGGTCTCGATGCGCGGCTTGAGGCGGAACCGCCCGCCGCCGAGCGGGAGGTCTATGACAAGCGGCTGGAATACGAATTGGGCGTAATCGAGGGGATGGGGTTTCCGGGGTATTTCCTGATCGTTGCCGATTTCATCAAATGGGCGAAGGATCAGAATATCCCCGTTGGGCCGGGGCGCGGGTCGGGCGCGGGGTCGGTGGTGGCCTGGGCGCTTACGATTACCGACCTCGATCCCTTGCGCTATGGCTTGCTGTTCGAACGGTTCCTGAACCCCGAGCGCGTGTCGATGCCCGATTTCGATATCGATTTCTGTCAGGATCGGCGTGAGGAGGTCATCACCTACGTCCAGCGCAAATACGGCACCGACCGGGTCGCGCAGATCATCACCTTCGGAACGTTGCAATCGAAGGCAACCGTGCGCGATGTGGGGCGGGTGCTGCAATTGCCCTACGGGCAGGTGGACCGCATCGCCAAGATGATCCCGATGGAGGGGGTCAAACCCGTCTCCATCGCCAAATCCGTCGAGCAGGAACCGCGCCTGAAGGAGGAGATGGACCGCGAGGAGGCGGTCGCGTCGCTCGTGCGGATCGGCACGCAGATCGAAGGGCTGCTGCGGAACGCTTCTACCCATGCGGCGGGGGTGGTGATCGGGGACAGACCGCTGAATGAGCTGGTGCCGCTCTATCGCGACCCGCGCTCGGATATGCCAGTGACGCAATTCAATATGAAATGGGTCGAGAATGCGGGGTTGGTGAAGTTCGATTTTCTGGGGCTGAAGACGCTGACGGTCATTCAGGGGGCGTTGGATATCCTGAAAAGCCGGGGGACGGATATCGACCTGCCGCGCATCCCGCTGGATGACGAGAAGACCTACGATCTCTACAGCCGCGCCGACACGGTGGGCGTGTTTCAGGTGGAAAGCTCGGGGATGCGCGATGCGCTGCGGCAGCTCAAGCCGACCTGTATCGAGGATATCATCGCCCTCGTCGCGCTCTATCGTCCGGGGCCGATGGAGAACATCCCGAAATACTGCAACGTCAAGAACGGACGCGAGAAGCGCGAGGCGCTGCATCCGCTGATCGACAGCATCCTCGACGAGACGCAAGGCATCATCGTCTATCAGGAACAGGTGATGGAGATCGCCCGAAAAATGGCCGGGTATTCTCTTGGTGGTGCGGACCTGCTGCGCCGGGCGATGGGCAAGAAGATTCAGGAGGCGATGGATGCGGAGCGCCCGAAATTCCTCGAAGGGGCCAAGGCAAACGATGTTGGCAAGGAGAAGGCCATCGAGGTCTGGAACTTGCTCGACAAGTTCGCGAACTACGGCTTCAACAAATCCCACGCCGCCGCCTATGGGTTGGTCAGCTATCAGACGGGGTGGTTGAAGGCGAACTATCCGGTGGAGTTCATGGCATCGGTCATGAACCTCGATATCCAGATCACCGACAAGCTGGCGGTCTACAAACAGGAGGTCGAGCGCAGCGGGTTTGCGGTGTTGCCGCCCGATATCAACCGCTCCGGCGCGCGGTTCACGGTGGAGGAAGTGGAGGACGGCCTCGCGATCCGCTACGGCCTCGGGGCGCTCAAGAATGTGGGGATCGAGGCGATGGCCTCTATCGTGCGCGAGCGGGAGGCGAACGGGGAATTTCGCGATATCTTCGACGTGATGGGGCGGGTCGATCCGAAGCAGGTGAACAAGCGGGCGCTCGAAAACCTGATCAAAGCGGGGGCGTTCGACTCGATGGAGAAAAACCGGCAACGCCTGTTTCTGTCGGTCGATACGCTGCTGGCCTATGCGCAAGCGCAGGCGTCGGATCGGGAGAGCACGCAGGTCTCGCTGTTCGGCGGTGATCCCGATTCCGTGCCGCCGCCTCGGATTTCGGTGTCTGCGGACTGGCAGACCATCGACCGGTTGACGCAGGAACATGCGGCGGTGGGGTTCTATCTCTCCGGGCATCCGCTGGACGATCATATGGCGGCGCTGGAGCGGAAGAAATTCGTGACGCTCTCGCGGCTGGAGCGGATGGTCGGGGCCAAACCGCTGACCGTGCGGATGGCCGGGACGGTGCTTGGCAAGCAGGAGCGTAAATCGGCGCGGGGGAACCGTTTTGCCTTCATTCAGTTTTCCGATCCTACGGGCCTCTATGAAGTATCGGCCTTCTCCGAAATCCTGACCGCAACGCGGGATCATCTTGAGGTGGGGGCGGCACTGGCCCTGACGGTGGAGGCGAACAAGGAGGGTGAGCAGATGCGCCTGCGCCTCCTGGGCGTGCAGCCAGTTGGGGAGGCCGTGGCCGATGCGTCGGCGATGGCGCTCAAGGTGCATATCTCGGAGCCGGGGGCCTTCGAGGCGATGAAGACACGACTGGCGCGCAGCGACCGGCGGCGGGGATCCGGGCCGATCAAGGTGGTGATGCTGATTCCCGAAGAAGACTGCGAAGTCGAGTTCACGCTGCCAGGGGAATACGATCTATCTTCGAAGGTGCAGGCAGCGCTGAAGGATGCGGCAGGGATTTCGATGGTGGAGCAGGTTTGAAGGGGGCGGGGAAGAATTCCCTCGGGTTCTTGATGTACACGTTCAGCGCATCGCCATTTCGCGCGCAGGCGCGGAATCTATGGCTCCATAGACCTTGGAGATTCAGTCGATGAGATGACGAACGCCAAAGAATGCGGAGAAATGCATACCGCGCTTCCGCGCGGTATGCCCCCCCCTCACACACGAAAAAACGGCCCGCTTGCGCTGGCCGTTTTTTCGTCTTTGGTAGCTCTGTAGAGTTCTTGGTTGCGGGAGCAGGATTTGAACCTGCGACCTTCAGGTTATGAGCCTGACGAGCTACCGGGCTGCTCCATCCCGCGCCAAGAGGGGAGTAGATAGTCGGGTCGCACGGGCTTGGCAAGGGGGATTTCGCGCCAATCCGATCAAATCCGATGTTTCTTGCCCGCTCTCAGGAAGTCGTAACCTGTTTGCGTCAAAACGATACCAAACCCCTGCATGGCTTCGGAGCAAACGGCATGGCGATCTCGGATATCAAGGCGGCGGCAAAACCTATTCTACAGCCCGCATTGACGTGGCTGGAGCATCAGCAGATGCCCCCCTCGGCAAAGGCCGTTCGCAAACGCGACCTTTCCGGTGAGGAGCGGCCCGATGCGGGGGCGGAAGCGACGATCCGCGCAGCGCTCGACTGGCTGTTGATGGCGCAGAAGCATTCGGCGACGAATGACGACGGGGCCGCGCGCGACTACAGCCATACGACGGGCTGGGCAGCAAGCTATCCGGAAACCAGCGGCTATATCGTGCCGACCCTGCTGGCGCAGGCGGAATTGCGCGATGATGCGGAGTTGCGCGAGGGCGCGCGGAAAATGCTCGACTGGCTGGTCTCGATCCAGTTCGACGAGGGCGGGTTTCAGGGCGGCACGATCGGACAGGTGCCGAAAGTGCCGGTGACGTTCAACACGGGTCAGATCCTGATGGGTCTGGCGGCGGGCACGAAGGTCTTCGGCGAGGAATACGGGCCGTCGATGCGCAAGGCGGCAGATTTTCTCGCGACCTCGCTGGATGAGGACGGCTGCTGGCGCTCGCATCGCACGCCTTTCGCGATCCCCGACGACAAGGCGTATGAGACGCATGTGTCCTGGGGCCTGCTGGAGGCCGCGCGCACGGAAGAGAACGCGGCGTGGTCCGATGCGGCGATGGTTCAGGTAGATTGGGCGCTGTCCAAGCAAAAAGCGAACGGCTGGATGAGCGAATGTTGCCTCTCCATGCCCGATGCGCCGCTGACCCATACGCTCGGGTACGCGCTGCGCGGGATTGTCGAAGCGTATGAGTTCTCGAAGCAGGAGCGCTATCTGAATGCGGCGCAGAAGCTGGGCGGGGCGCTGGTCGGGTGTCTCGGCGAAGACGGCTATCTGTGCGGGCGGTTCGATGCGGCGTGGCGGGATTCGGCGGATTGGGTCTGCATGACCGGCACGGCGCAGGTCGCCCATTGCTGGCTGATGCTCTCGACCGTGGACGATTCGCGCGGTTATCGTGAGGCGGCGGGGCGGGCGCTTGGCTATCTGCGCCGTCGGATCGATACCGAAGGGCCGGAGGAAACGCGCGGGGCGGTAGCCGGGTCGTTCCCGATCCATGGCGATTACGTGCCGTATGGCTATCCGAACTGGGCGGCGAAATTCTATGTCGACGCGCAGCAGCTCGCCCTCGATCTGGGTGTGGAATGAGATGGAAGAAGCGGACTTCGCGCTTTCTTCCATCCTTCGAGACAGGCCTGCGGCCTTCCTCAGGATGAGGTCAACGCCCTGATTTAAAGGGATGCCTCATCCTGAGGAGACGCGCAGCGGCGTCTCGAAGGATGGCAAGAAGTAGAGGAACCCGAGCGTGTTTCGGGACCGGGTTTCCAAGTGAATGAGGCGATACATGACCCCCACCTTCCTGTTCGGATTCGAGCGTAGCGGCACCACGCTGCTGACCATGATGGTCGGGGCGCATCCGCGTCTGTCCTGTCCGCTGTCGGTGACGGGGACGTGGTGGGATTTTGCGGATCGGCTGGACGAATTCGACGGGCTGGAAACCGGGGCCGGGATCGTGCGGATGGTTGCGGAGGTTGCCGCGCATGAGCGGTTGAAGCTGTGGAATGTCGATTTCGATGAGGACGCCATCGTGCGGGCGATCCGGCCCGGTCACTATGATGACCTCGTGGGCGCTTTCCATGCCGCCGCCGCCCGCGCGGAAGGCAAGGAAGCGTGGGTGAATATGGATATCGGCACCCTCTTCCGGCTGGAGGATGTGGCGCGGATGTTCCCCACCGCGCGGTTTGTGCAGATCGTGCGGGACGGGCGGGATGTGGCGCTGTCGTTCAAGGGCTATCGTTTCGGGGGCCTCAATGCGCTGGAAGTGGCCGACCGTTGGTCGCGTGCCACGGTAGCCGCCGACCGGATCGGCCATGCGCTGGGACCGGAGCGGTATTTGCGTATCCG
>CALHLW010000067.1 GCA_938034615.1 uncultured Neomegalonema sp.
CCGTTTGCCTAACTCTCGCCTCCAACGGACGACAATCGAATGGATGGACGGCATGACGGAACGGACGACGCGACACGGGCTCGATATCGATGCCGGACTGGCCGCCTTCGTGGAGGGCGATGTGTTGCCCGGAACGGGAATCGATGCGGAGGCTTTCTGGCAGGGCTTTGCGACGCTGCTGAAGGATTTCTCGCCGCGCAATCGGGCGCTACTGGAAAAGCGCGCTTCGCTTCAGGCGCAGATTGATGACTGGCACAAGGCGCGTCGGGGTCAGCCCCATGACCATACGGCCTATAAGGCCTTCCTGCGCGAGATCGGCTATCTGCTGCCCGAGGGCGATGATTTCGAGATCGATACCTCGAAGATCGATCCCGAGATCGCCACCGTTGCAGGGCCGCAGCTCGTCGTACCGATCACCAATGCGCGCTATGCGTTGAATGCCGCCAATGCGCGCTGGGGCAGTCTCTACGATGCGTTCTACGGCACCGATGCCATGGGCTCGCCGCCGCCTCCCGGTGCGTATGATCGGGGCCGGGGCGCGCGTGTGGTGGCGCGGGCGCGGGTGATCCTCGATGAAGCCTTCCCGTTCGTCGGCACCAGCCATGCGGATGTGTGCCGCTATCATATCCGTGGCGAGTCGCTGATGGGCGATGGGATGCCGCTGGCGGAGCCGTCAAAATTCGTCGGGTATCGCGGGGCGCCCATGGCTCCAGACTCGGTGGTGCTGTGCAATAACGGCCTGCATGTGGAGCTGGTCTTCGACCGGGCGCATCCTATCGGCAGCCGGGATCAGGCGGCCTTGGCCGATGTGCAGATCGAATCCGCGATCTCGGCGATCATGGATTGCGAGGATTCCGTCGCCTGCGTCGATGCCGAGGACAAGGTGTTGGCGTATCGCAACTGGCTCGGCCTGATGAAGGGCGATCTGGAGGAGACGTTCGAGAAGGGCGGGGAAACCGTCACCCGCGCGCTCGCAGGAGACCGCGTTTACAACGCCCCCGGTGGTGGCGAGGTCACGCTCAAGGGCCGGGTATTGATGCTGGTGCGCAATGTCGGGCACCTGATGACGAATCCCGCGATCACGGTGGGGGGCGAGGAGGTCTATGAGGGCCTGATGGACGCGATGATCACGACGGTGATCGCGATGCATGACCTGAAACGCGATGGTGGCAATTCGGTCGCCGGATCGATCTATGTCGTCAAACCCAAGATGCACGGGCCGGAGGAAGTGGCCTTTGCCGACGAGACCTTCACGGCGGTCGAGAAGGTGCTGGGCCTTCCGCAATATACCGTGAAACTAGGGATCATGGATGAGGAACGCCGCGTCAGCGTCAATCTCAAGGAATGTATTCGCGCGGCGAAACACCGGGTCGCCTTCATCAATACCGGCTTTCTGGATCGCACCGGCGACGAAATCCACACGTCGATGGAGGCAGGGCCGTTCAGCCGAAAGGACTTCATCAAGCGCAAGGCATGGATCACTGGCTACGAGAACCAGAACGTCGATATCGGTCTCGAATGTGGGCTGTCGGGCCGCGCGCAGATCGGCAAGGGCATGTGGGCGAGGCCCGACCTGATGGCCGCCATGCTGGAACAGAAGGTCGAGCACCCCAAGGCGGGCGCGAACTGTGCATGGGTGCCCAGCCCCACGGCAGCCACCCTCCACGCGCTGCACTATCACAAGATCGACGTGATGGCGGTGCAGGCGGGTTTGGCCAAGGGCGGACGTCGCGCCTATGTCGATACACTGCTGGATATTCCGCTGGCTGCATATCAGCAGTGGAGCGATGCGCAGATCATCCGCGAGGTGGAGAACAATGCGCAGGGGATCCTGGGCTATGTCGTGCGCTGGGTCGATGCTGGGGTCGGCTGTTCCAAGGTGCCGGATATCAACGATGTGGGGCTGATGGAGGACCGGGCGACCTGTCGCATTTCCTCCCAGCACATCGCCAACTGGCTGCACCATGGGGTCGTCAGCGAGGATCAGGCGATGGATGCCATGAAGCGCATGGCCGAAGTGGTGGATCGCCAGAATGCGGGCGATCCGGCTTATCGACCCATGTCCCCCGATTTCGACGGGCTGGCGTTTCAGGCGGCCTGCGATCTGGTGTTCAAGGGGACCGAGCAGCCTTCGGGCTATACGGAGCCGGTGCTGCACGCGCGGCGATTGGAGTTGAAGGCGGGGTGATCCATGCGACAATAACCTGCCAGAACTCCGAGGGTTTTGGTGGGGGTTTTTGATGCCTAAAAACTGAGTGATTCCAGTGGCTATGAGCGTGGTGTTAAAAATGGTCCAGACTGTGTGAAAACCCGGCATCTGGGATTCCCGCATCGTGCCAATCACGGTATGATGCTTCATGGGGCACAAGATCGGAACAGAGCGCTCGCAATCCTTGCTCCTGCCCGAGCTGGTTGAAGACTATGTGGGCGAGAACAACCCTGTCCGTTTCATCGACGCCTTCGTTGACGGGCTTGATCTGGATGCGCTGGGTTTCAAGCGTGTGAAGGCCAAAGCGACGGGCAGGCCGGCTTACGATCCGGCGGACATGCTCAAGCTGTACATTTATTTTAATTCGGTCAAGACAGGAGACAATGACGTGGCGCAAACCGATGACGTCAATCGACAACTCATCCTTGCGGAGCGCCCCAATGGCGAGCCAACGGCGGATACGCTGACGCTGGTGAAGGGCGATAAACCCGAAGCCGGGGCGAACGAGATGCTGCTGCGCACCGAATTCCTGTCCCTCGACCCTTACATGCGAGGCCGGATGAGCAGTGCAAAGTCTTATGCCGCACCGGTCGAAATCGGGCAGGTAATGGAGGGCCGCACGGTCGCACAGGTCGTCACGTCGACGCTCGACGGCTTCGAAGCCGGTGACTGGGTACTCTCCTCGAATGGATGGCAGGATTATGCCGTGTCGGATGGTGAGAACGTCATGGCCCTTGGCCAGTCGCCGGAGCGCCCATCATGGTCACTGGGTATCCTCGGTATGCCCGGCTTCACGGCCTGGGCGGGTCTTACCCGGATCGGCGAGCCTCAGGCGGGCGAAACCCTCGTCGTGGCGGCGGCGACCGGCCCGGTCGGCGGAACCGTCGGCCAGATCGGCAAGATGATGGGCTGCCGTGTCGTCGGCGTCGCGGGTGGCCCGGAGAAATGCGCCTATGCGGTGGAGGAACTCGGCTTCGATGCCTGCCTCGATCACAAAACTGCCGATCTTGCGGAACGACTTGCCGATGCCTGCACGGACGGGATCGACGTCTATTTCGAGAATGTCGGCGGGAAGGTTCTCGATGCGGTTATTCCGCTCCTGAATCCGAATGCGCGCATCCCCGTCTGCGGGATAATCTCGCAGTACAATGCGACGGCGCTGCCGGAGGGACCGGACCGAATGAACTGGCTCATGGGCCATATCCTGCGCAAGAAACTCAAGATGCAGGGCTTCATCATCGGCGACACTTTCGGCCATCTCTACCCTGAATTCGCCAAGGAAATGCAAGGGTGGGTCGAGGATGACAAGATCAAGTACCGCGAGGATATCGTCGATGGTCTGGAAAACGCTCCGAGGGCGTTCATCGGTCTCCTGAGGGGCGAGAACTTCGGCAAGCGCGTGATCCGCGTCGGTGGCAGAGCGGGGGATGACAGGTAAAACCGCTCTGTGTGTAACGCCCGTTAGGTATCAGATCAGGATAGGCTATCATGAACCATGCTCTCGATCCGCTCACTGCAACCGAGATCGACATCGCTGCCAGGGTCACGCGAGAGCATTCCGGTATCGACGACACCGCCTGGTTCGAGACCATCACGCTCGATGAACCGCGCCAGACGATCCTCCGAACGCCTGCCCCCTCGAACCGTTGCGCCTATGTCTGCTGCTACGAGCGCTCAAGCAATCGCACGCTGCGCGGGGTGGTCGATCTGACCGCTGAGGCGTTGCTCCAGTGGGACCATATCGAAGGTGTTCAGGCGCGTATTCCGTCCGATGAATTCGCCGATGGCGCACGTATCATCAAAGATGATCCCCGCTTTCAGGCGGCCTGTGCCGAACGTGGCATCGACGATCTCGACACCGTTCTGGTCGAGACCTGGGCCGCCGGAAACTTTGGCATACCCGAGGAAGACGGCGAGCGCATCGCCTATTGTCATTGCTGGGTCATCAACGATGCGGGTGATAATCGATATGGCCGCCCCATAGCGAACCTGCATCCGGTCGTCGATCTGTGTCGCCGGGAAGTCATCCGCATCGACGATTTCGGGGCGGTTGATTTGCCGCCCGACACCGCCGCGATCAGGCCGGTTGACAATCTGCGTCAGGACATAAAGCCGCTGGAAATCACTCAGCCGGAGGGGCCGAGTTTCACGGTCGATGGCTACGGCGTCCACTGGCAAAAATGGCAAATCCGCGTCGGGTTCAATCAGCGCGAAGGGCTGGTACTCCACGATATCGGGTACGATGATAAGGGGTGTTTGCGCCCCATCATGCGCCGCGCGTCGATGGCCGAGATGGTCGTGCCGTATGGCGATCCGGGCGCTGGCAATGTCCGGCGCAATGCCTTTGACACGGGCGAATACGGGGTCGGTGCGGCATTGGACTCGCTTAAGCTCGGCTGTGATTGCCTCGGTCATATCCATTACTTCGATATCTGCTCCCACGATTGGACCGGCGCTCCAAAAGCCATCGAAAACGCGATCTGTATGCATGAGGAAGATTACGGCTTGCTCTGGAAGCATACGGACGCTCAGAGCGGCAAGGCCCGTGCCGTGCGCTCACGGCGGCTGGTGATCTCGACCATCGCGACCATCGGAAATTACGTTTATGGCTTCTTCTGGTACTTCTATCAGGACGGAAATATCGGCGTCGAGGTGAAGGCGACGGGCATCCCCTTCCCGACGGCGCTCCAACCCGGCGAAACCCCGGAACACGGAACCATCATCGCCCCTGGCATCACGTCGCATGTGCATCAGCATGTCTTCAGCTATCGCTTCGACATGGCCGTCGACGGCGACGAGAACTCAGTTGCCGAGGTGGAATTCGCGGGCGCACCGATGGGTGACGGCAATCCCTATGGCAATCTCATCAAGATTGTGGAGCGCCCCCTGACGAGCGAGGCGGCGGCGGCGCGGGAAATGAACCTCGCGACAGCGCGGTACTGGAAAGTCCAAAATCCCTCGACGCTGAACAAATTCGGTCAACCCACGGCGTACAAGCTCGCACCGGGAATCAATGCGCTGCCGTTCCTCGATCCCCAAGCCCCCGTCGCAAAGCGCGCAGGCTTTATGTACAAGCACTTCTGGGCAACGCAGTTCGATCGGGATCAACTTTATCCGGCAGGCTGGTATCCGAACCAGAGCAAAGGCGGCGATGGTTTGAGCGAGTGGGTGCAGGCCGACCGCCCGCTGGAGAACGAGGACGTCGTGGTCTGGTACACGATGAATCTCCACCACCTGCCCCGCCCTGAAGACTGGCCGGTACAGCCTGTCGTCTATGCGGATTTTCACTGGATGCCCGACGGGTTCTTCGACGAAAACCCCGCCCTTGACGTGCCACCGAACAAGCCCGCTTAATCAGAGGGCTGATCTTGAACTGGCGACCCCGGCGACCTGTATCGGCAGGCTGAAATTGTAGGAATGCGACCCGAGGGAAGGTGCTCGACATGGCCTTGGAAAGACTGGAGATCATCCGTCGGGAGCCATATCGAGAGGGTGAACCGTTCGGCGCTTCCGGCCCCTATGAACGTATCGATGCGATTGCCCATTATGCGGTGAATCCAGACCTGCCGGGCAATGATCGGATCACCGATCTCCACCTGGCTGAGCGCTGCGAAGGAAAGGTGGGATTCACAGGCGACGTAACGCTTCTGGTGCCACAGGCGGAAGCAAACGGGGCGCTTCTGGTGAATTTTCCCAACCGGGGAAACCGGACGGTTATGCGAACCTTCAACGCAGCCCCTGTCGATCTGATGCCGACCGATGAGATCGACCCCGGCGACGGCTTCCTGATGCGCCATGGCTGGACACTGGCATTCTGCGGCTGGCAATGGGATGCCCCGAAACCCGGCCCGCGCATGGGAATCCGTGCCCCACACGTCCCGCTGAATGCCCGTGCGCCGGATGGCACCATGCAACTGCGAATACAACCGGACGAGATAACAGATGCGTTTTCTCTGACCGATCATCATGTCGGATCAATCGGCCAGCACAGTCCGATCCCGGTGCGCGATGTCGACGATCCCGAGGCGCGGCTGCTCGTGCGTCCTTCCCTGTATGGCGAGGCCGAAGAAATTCCGAGGCACCTTTGGCAGTTCGCACGCGACGAGGACAGGATGGCGGCATCCGATCCGGAATGGCTGCGCCTCGAAGGCGGATTTCAGCCGGGTCTGATCTACGATCTGATCTATACGCCTCGTGATTGCCCGGTGGCAGGGGCCGGTATGCTTGCGATGCGTGATCTGGCCGCCTTTTTGCGCCGCGATCAGGCATCGCCGGTCGCTGGCAAGGCGGATCATGTGATCGGTGAAGGGTTGTCGCAATGCGGGCGTCTGATGCGGACCTTTCTCGGGTTGGGTCTCAACGTCGCTGAAGATGGCGGGGCCGCCTATGACGGGATGCTCATCCATGTTGCTGGGGCGCGCCGGGGCGAATTCAATACGCGCTACGGACAGCCATCCGTGCAGCCGACGCCGTCTTTCGGGCATCTTTTTCCGTTCGCGGACGACCCGACGAGCGATCCAGCCAGTGGCCAGTCGAGCGGCTTACTCGATGCCCAACGCGAAAGGGGGCATGTTCCGAAGATCATCCAGACGGATACCTCGGCTGAATATTGGCGGGGCGATGCAGCGCTGGCGCATGTCGCGCCGGATGGCAGCGGCGATCTTGAATTACCGAAGGAAGTCCGGCGATACCTATATGCCTCGACGCAGCATTCACCCGGCATCTTGCCCCTTGCCGACATCAGCCCTTTCGGCAGCCATGGCAGCCACTCGTTCAACGTCACGGATTACCGGCCCCTTCATCGCGCTGCCCTGACAAACCTTCTCGCATGGGTTCGCGACGGTATCGACCCGCCACCGAGCGTCTACCCGCGACTATCGGACGGGACAGCGATCACACGGGACGAGGCGATGGCTGGACTCTCGGTTATCCCCGACATCGCCTTGCCGGAAGAGACCCTGTTGCCCGTCATCCGTCCACTCGATCTTGGACCCTTGGCGGACCGGGGCATCGGGACGTTCCCGGCACGGCCATGCGGCCCGCCCTATCCGCGTTTCGTGCCGGCGCTCGACCGGGATGGCAACGAGGTCGGAGCCGTACGGATGCCCGATATCGAGATACCGATAGCGACGCATACCGGGTTCAATGTGCGTAATCCGGTATCGGGCGGCACAGGTCAGCTCTTGGAATATCTTGGATCAACGCTGCCCTTCGCCCGCAATGCAGCAGAGCGCGCCCGCAATGCCGACCCACGCCCCGCGGTCTCCGAACGCTATGCCAGCCGCGCGGACTATCTCGCTCAAATCCGCGTGGCGGCGATCCGGCTCGTGTCGGAGCGGTTGTTATTGGAAGAGGATATCGAGCTTTGTATCGAGCTGGCTGCGGATCGCTATGATGCCCTCCACGAGGACTGAATGACCATCGGCCTCCGCTGACATCGGTCTACAGCGGCGGCGAACTCGAATAATCGCGAACACATTCCATGCGATGCAAAGAGCGGGATGAGTCCGATCCCGGCTTTCGGTGGGCCTGAATCTCCTGTAGGTCTGCTAAAGTTAAGCCCGATAAAGTCGAGCAGGGGATTGCCCCAAGAGTGGGCATTTCCCTGCACTTCTTAATTTATCCTGATCGGATTTAACTGTAACCGCGGAACGAAGACGGGGAGGGGCATATGCGCTGTCCATTTTGCGGGGACACGAGCAGTCAGGTGAAAGATTCCCGGCCTGCCGAGGATCACAGTGCCATTCGTCGTCGCCGGTTCTGTCCCGATTGCGGGGCGCGGTTCACGACCTTCGAACGGGTTCAGTTACGCGAGCTGACCGTCCTCAAGAAAAGCGGACGACGGGTGCCGTTCGAGCGGGACAAGCTGGCCCATTCCATCGGCGTCGCTGTCCGCAAACGCAAGATCGAACCCGAACGCATCGAACGGATGGTCTCGGCCATCGTGCGCCAACTCGAATCACAGGGCGAGACGGAAATCGCCTCGGACAAGATCGGCGAAATCGTCATGCGGGCGCTCGCGGGGGTTGATACGGTCGCCTATGTGCGTTTTGCGAGCGTCTATCGCAATTTCTCCGAAGCGAGCGATTTCGAGACCTTTGTGCAGGAACTCAGGCCCCCGCCGGGTGAACCGGATGCGGTGGATGACACCTGAGCGCGGGATGACCATGGCCCTTGCCCTCGCCCACCGGGGGCAAGGGTGCACGGGGCGGAATCCCTCCGTCGGCTGTGTCATCGTCCGGAACGACCGGGTTCTGGGGCGGGGACGAACGGCAGAAGGGGGGCGGCCCCATGCAGAAACCCGCGCTCTGGCCGATGCCGCACAGCGATACGGCGCGGAGGCCTTGCGCGGCGCGACGGCCTTCGTCACGTTGGAGCCTTGCGCTCATTACGGGCATACTCCGCCCTGCGCGACGGCCCTGATCGAGGCCGGAATTGCGCAGGTGATTGCCCCGATTCCCGACCCCGATCCCCGCGTCGCCGGGAAAGGCTTCGCCATTCTTCGCGAGGCCGGAATCGACGTCATCATCGGCCCCGGCGAGCGGGAGGCTCGCGCAATTCTCGCTCCTTATCTGCGAATGCGCGCTACGGGTCGACCGACCGTGACGCTGAAACTCGCCACTACGCTGGACGGCAAGATCGCCACCCGCACCGGCGAATCGCAATGGATCACGGGGGCCGATGCCCGCCAACGCGTCCACCTGCTGCGCGCCCAATCAGATGCGATCCTCGTCGGCATCGGCACGGTTTTGGCCGACGATCCCGGCCTCGACGTGCGCCTGCCCGGTATGGCGGAGTCCAGCCCCGCCCCGATCATCGCCGACCGCGCGCTTCGCACGCCGCCCACCGCCCGACTGCTGGCGCGCGGAAAGGCGCTGGTTGTCGGGGATGCCGAAGCCCATCCCGACCGGGCCGCTGCGTTGCGTGATGCCGGAGCCACCGTCGCTCAAGCCGCGTCTGGCACCAGTGCCACGGCCCTTCTCGGCATCGCCGCCCAGTACGGCCACGCCTCGATCTTCTGCGAAGGCGGCGCAACCCTTGCCACCGCGCTGATCTCCGAGGATTGCGTGGATCACCTCGTATGGTTCACCGGAGGAGCCATCATCGGCGCGGATGGGCGGGGCGCACTCGACCCACTCGACATCGATCATCTTGCAGATGCGCCCCATTTCCGGCAGGTCTCGGTGCAGACAATCGGCCCCGATATGGTCAGCGTCTGGACCCGCGAACAGGAGACTCCCTGATGTTCACCGGCATCATCACCGATATCGGCCTCGTCCGCAGCATCGAGCAACGCGGGGATACGCGATTCGTGATTGGCTGCGCCTACGATACGTCGAAGATCACGACGGGAGCCTCCATCGCCTGCTCCGGCTGCTGCCTGACCGTGACCGACAAGGGTCGCGACGCGACGGGCGACTGGTTCGCGGTGGATGCGTCCGCCGAAACGCTCACCCTGACGACGGCAAAGAACTGGTGCGAGGGGACGCGGATCAACCTCGAACGGGCGCTGAAAGTCGGCGACGAACTGGGCGGCCATATCGTGAGCGGCCATGTGGACGGCACGGCGCGGGTGGTCTCGGTCACGCCCGAAGGCGATTCCCTGCGTCTCGTCTTCGCGGCACCCGATGCCCTAGCAAAATTCATCGCGCCCAAAGGTTCGGTCACGCTTGACGGGGCTTCGCTGACCGTCAATGAAGTCACAGGCGCACAGTTCGGCGTGAATATCATCCCCCACACCCAATCCGAGACAACCTTGGGCGCACTGACGCCCGGAACAGCGGTAAACCTTGAAATCGACGTGCTCGCGCGATACGTGGCACGGCTGGATGAAGCACGTGCCGAACGGCGGGAGACCTGAAGAATGCTTGAGTCGAAACGGGTTCTGGTGGTCGTCGCCCCCTTTTATCGCGACATCGCCGATATGCTGACCCAGGGCTGCGTCGACCGGCTGGTCGAGGCGGGGGTCGAGGCCACCGTCACCGAAGTTCCCGGCGCGCTGGAACTGCCCATCGCCATCCGCATCGCCGACGAAATGGAAGGGTATGACGGCTACGTCGCGCTCGGCTGTGTAATCCGGGGAGAAACCTCGCATTACGACACCGTCTCGAATGAAAGCGCGCGAGGCATCATGGAACTCGGCATCGGAGCGGGGCTGGCCATCGGCAATGGCATCCTGACGGTCGAGAACATGGAGCAGGCGCAGGTGCGTGCCGATCCGCTCCAGAAGAACAAGGGCGCGGATGCCGCCGATGCCTGCATCGCGCTGATGGGGATGCATGACAGCGCCACGACGCGGCGCGGGGCGGATCGCCAACCGACTTTCCTGCCCGATTCCGAGCATATCCAGATGGCCGATGGCGATACCCGCCATGTCTGACGACGATACGTCCGTGAGGAATACTGATGCCCCGCGACGACAGGACGTCTCGCGTCGCGCGCGTTCCGTTGCGCGGCTGAACGGGGTGCAAGCGCTCTACCAGATGGAGATGACCGGTGCATCCTGGCGCACCATCGCGACCGAATTTCAGGCTCACCGCGCCGTGCAGGAAATTGACGACGAAGAAATCGCAAAGGCCGACCGCAAGCATTTCCGCAAGGTGCTCGAAGGGGCCGTCGAGGAGCAAACCCGGATCGACCGCGCCGTGGATGCAGTGCTGAAATCCGACTGGCCGCTCAAACGTATCGACCCAACCCTGCGCGCCCTTTTCCGGGCGGCGGGGTCAGAATTCCTGACGATGCCGAAAGTGCCGCCGAAGGTGATCATCAACGAATATATCGAGATCGCAAAAGCCTTCTTTGAGGGTGAGGAAGCGCGTTTCGCCAATGCCGTTCTCGATGCCATGGCACGCGAATTGAGACCCGTGGAACCGACCGAACCACCTGCTCCGACATGACCGACACGCCCGCACCGCCGGACCGCCCTCGCGCCGTCCGCAACGTCGCGGTGCTGGCGACGATGAGCGCGGTACAGGGCGCGCAGATGCCGGTATACATTGTCCTCGGTGGCCTCTCCGGGGCGATCCTGGCCGATGACAAGAGCCTCGCGACCCTCCCCATCGCCTGCCAGATGTTGACCGGCATGGCGACCGCCGTACCGATGTCGCTGTTCATGGGCCGATACGGACGCAAGGCCGGGTTCTGGCTTGGCGGAGCCTTGGCGAGTTTTGCGGGTATCTTCGCGGCCCTCGCCATGCTGCGCGGCGATTTCTGGCTCCTTTGCTTCGGTTACATGTTCGCGGGGGTCTATCAATCCACCCAAGGCTATTTCCGCTTCGCCGCGACCGATACCGCGCCGGATGATTTTAAACCGAAAGCTATCTCATTGGTCCTTGCAGGAGGTTTGGTTGCCGCTCTCCTGAGCGCGGAGATCGTGTCGCGAACAGACGGCCTCTTCTCTGCCGTGCCTTTCGTCGGTGCCTATCTCTTCCTCGTGGTCCCGAACCTGCTCGGGATGCTGCTCACCTGCTTGCTCGACATTCCCAAACCCTCTCGAGCGATCCAGCAGGCCCCGTCACGGCCATGGCAAGAGATTCTCGCCGACCGGAATATCCCCGTCGCCATGCTCTGCGCGATGTTCGTCTACGGCACGATGACCCTGACGATGACCTCGACGCCGCTGGCCATGGTCGCCTGCGGCTTCGGCACCCCCGATGCAGCAGATGTCGTGAAATGGCATGTAGTCGCGATGTTCGCACCCAGCTTCTTCACCGGCTCGATCATAGCAAAGGTGGGCGCACGGCCCGTGATCGCGGTGGGACTGCTCCTGCTGCTCGGCTGCTGCGCCGTGGCCCTCAGCGGGATCGAGATCCACGATTTCTACATCGCCCTGATCCTGCTCGGACTGGGCTGGAACTTCGGGTATATTGGTGCGACCAGCCTGCTCGCCGCCCACCACCGCCCGGAAGACCGTGCCAAGGTACAGGGTCTCAACGACTTCCTCGTCATGGCGATGATGGCCACGGCGGCTCTCAGCTCCGGCAAGCTGATGGCGACGGGTGGCTGGTCCTTCGTCGTCATTGCAGTGATGGTGCCGGTCGCCATCGCAGCCGCCGCCCTGCTCTACGGCACAATGCTTGCGCGGCGCGAGCAGGTGGCGGGCCTGCCTGACTCCGCGCCCCGAGCGTAAAAGACACGCGCCGTCTCACCGGGGTGTGGCAGGACGGCGCGCGCCACCCCTAACGCCAGTCGGTGGGGCAGACTAGCAAAGGGGATTCGCAAAAAGAGCGTTTTTCTTTCCTTCGCCACACATTCGTGGATAGTTTCGCGCAGCGCATTTATTGGTCATGCAAAATTGCAATAGGATTACCGGAACGGATGAACGCCGATACGGAAATAGATGATTTGCTGCGCGCCACCGCGAAGGGTGACCGCGCCGCCTTTCGGCTGCTCTATGATCGTGTCTCGCCCAAACTGTTCGGGATCGCCCTGAAGATTTGCCGCGACAGACCGACAGCAGAGGACGTTCTACAGGAAGTCTTTACCGATGTTTGGCGCAAGGCGCGAAACTTCGACCCCAAGAAGGGCGAAGCAGGAGCATGGCTTGCTGTGATCACCCGAAACCGTTCTGTGGATGCCCTTCGTCGAAAAGGGCGGGGAATCATCGGTGCGACCACGGGCAGCGAAGCCGATCTTGCCGCCGTTGCAGATCCCTCGCTTTCGGGCGATGGGGGGGTGGATTACCTCACGCTGATCGATTGCCTCAACCGTCTCGACGAACGCCAGCGAAATTTAATCCTCCGTGCATATTATCGAGGCGATACGCGCGAGGAACTGTCCAGCGCCTTCGATGCGCCGGTCAATACGATCAAAACATGGCTACGCCGAGGATTGGCCGCCCTGAAAACCTGTTTGGACGAATGAGCTGATGGGTAAGAAACGCGATCTCGATGCCGCCGAACGCGCCCTGGGCACCCTGCCTCGGAAGGGTGAAAGCGCGCGCGCGCGGCGTGAGCGTGAAGCGTGGGAGATTCGTCTCGCTGCCCTGCTGCGACCCGTTGAGCCGGTCAACCCACCACCGGGCATGTTCGCGAGGATTTCCGAGCATCTGGCCCACACGAAGACGCGCGAAGCGCTTCTCCAAACGCGCCGGAGCGCGCGGCGCTGGAAGGGAATCGCCTCGATTGCCGGACTTGGCATAGTCGGACTTTCGCTCGCGCTTATCGCCCCCCGGTTCGCGCCCGAAGCGGAGGCGCCGCGCTACGTTGCGATCGTCACAGCGGATGAGGGCGGCGCACCGGGCATGATCGTTCAGTTCGACACAGGAACAGGAATCGCCACGGTAGTCCCTGTCCTGTCTGATGCTCCGGATGGCAATGTCTACCAGATGTGGCACGTCCCTGCCGGAGCGTCAGTGCCGGTATCGCTTGGCCTGCTACCAGACGACCCACGGCGCGTGGACGTGAAGACGGGGCCGGGCGACTTGTTCGGCATCAGCATCGAACCGCCCGGCGGCTCGCCCACGGGATTGCCGACCGATGCCCGCTGGCACGGAGAGATCATAGAAGTCGAGTGACTCCGGCGATCTGAATTTTTCAAGAAACTCGCTATTCCCGCCATCACGGGAATGGCTCAAGTTTCCTAGAACGGCGATTCGTCGCCAAGGATCTGTGCGGGCGAGAAGCGACCGATATTGCCCAGGAGCTGTTGCAGGAACGTCAGACGCTTGCCGCGCGTCGGCGTCGTGCGGGTGACGAGATCGATCACCTGACCATCTTCCAGCCCGTAACGGTCGATTGACTGCACGACCCCATCCCCATTGAAGGCCAGCACCATGACCTTTTGCTCAATCGGCTTCGGTGCGAAGAACGCCCGCGTCGTAGTGGTGCGGGAAACGTAATACCACTCGTCATTCTGGAAAGCAGCGGTGGTACTGGGCCGCCCGATCTTGCTGACGATGTCGGCGCGGCTGTCCTCACCGACCTTGATCCGCTCCACATATGCATCTGCGGGCACGTAGCCATGGGTCTGGCGTATCGGCTCGCACCCGGCGATGGCAATACTGGCCACCAGAAGTGCCGGAAAGAATGGGCCACGCATGCGCGCGGATATCGACTCGGAACGGGCCATGCTGATACTCCTCGGACGTATCGACGTTTATCCAGAGTGATCGCCGATCAAGTTGAGCAGCGAATTGCCCTCAAGAGTGGGCGTTTCGCTGCAAGTTTTGACTCAATTTGATCAGCGATCACTTTAACCGGGCCTACCCTCTCCTTGGGAAGAGTTCAAGCATCCGAACCGAAGGGCGACCCTATGGCAACATCTCCCGACGCCCTCTCACGCCGCGTTTCCCTCGCGGATCTGCGCGCCGGGCCGCAACGCTATGAGAGCACGGCCTCACCCGACGAACGCGCAGCCCTCGCAACTCGCTTCGATCTTCCGGCAGTGGAAGCCCTGTCATGGCAGATCGAAAGCGCACCATGGCGCGCCGGAGTGCGTCTCTCGGGCCACATTCGCGCGCAGGTCATTCAGGAATGCGTTGTCACGCTGGATCCTGTTCCGGCGGGAATCGACGAGCGCTTTGAGCGCGGATTTTTGCCCTTCGCGGACCTCTACGACGATTCCAAACCAGGGGCCGAGTACGAGATTGTCGACGACCGCGACCTCGGCGACGTGCCAGAATCCCTCACGGATCCACTCGATATCGGGGAAGTCGTCGCAGAAGAGTTCGGCATCGCCCTCGACCCTTACCCTCGCAGCGAGGGGCTGGAAGACACCGCCTACAGCGCGCAACCGGCCGGGGTAGAGCCTCTGACCGATGCCGATGTGAAGCCTTTTGCCGGTCTGGCGGACCTCGCAAAGAAGATGAATACGCCAAAGAACGGGGATTGATGCGAAAAGGAGTTGTTTTCGCACGCTGGATCGCTATTTTTGCGCCCTCTAATATGCTGCTCTGCCGCGCGTCTTTTCATGCGCTGGCCATAAGGAAATCGACATGGCTGTCCCAAAGTCAAAGATCACGCGCTCCCGGCGCGGAATGCGCCGCTCGCATGACGCCCTCAGCGCGCCATCCTATGCCGAATGCGACAATTGCGGCGAGCTGAAGCGTCCGCATCACGTTTGCGGCTCCTGCGGTCATTATCGCGACCGTGAAGTCATCGCGGCAGCCGAACCGGATTACGACGACGACGAGGCGGCGTAGACATAGCCTCTATGATCTTGCAGGATCAGGCGATCATGGCCCGCTAGCGAGAGAGATACCCCGGCGATGGGCCATGGAATAACCCTCTCGATTGATGCAATGGGCGGCGATAACGCGCCCGCCAGCGTCATTGACGGCGTAGCCAAGCGGGCAAAGTCCGATCCCGATATCCGTTTTCTGCTGCACGGCGACACCGCTGCCATCGAAAAGCTGCTTGCCAAACGCAAGATTCTCGAAGGCCGCGTTGAAATCCGACATGCCGATGAAGTCATCGAAATGGACGCCAAACCGTCCGTTGCGGTGCGTCGGGGCCGTGGCTCCAGCCTGTGGCGGGCACTCGAATCAGTGCGCGATGGCGAAGCCTCCGCGATGGTCTCCGCCGGGAATACCGGCGCGATGATGGCAATGGCGCTGTTTTGCCTACGCCGGGCCAGTGGCGTCGACCGCCCCGCCATCGCAGCCCTTTGGCCGACCCAAGGTGTCCATGAACACTGCATTGTGCTCGACATGGGTGCCGATGTGCGCGCTGATGCCGCCGATCTCGCGAAATATGCCGTCATGGGCACCGAATACGCGCGCATCGCCCTGGGTACAGACCTGCCCCGCGTTGCCGTTCTCAATGTCGGTACCGAAGAGAACAAGGGCCGCCCGGAAGTGAAGGAAGCCGCCGAAGCCCTGCGTGAAATGGCTGCGCGCCCCGGCTGCGCTTTTCAATTCGAGGGCTTTATCGAAGCGAATGCGATTCCCATGGGCTATGCGGACGTGGTCGTCACCGATGGCTTTACCGGGAACGTCGCGCTGAAAGCCGCCGAAGGCACGGCCCGTTTCGTGGGCGATCACCTGCGCGGCGCATTCGAGGCGAACTGGAGCAGCCGCCTCGTAGCCCTGCTCGCCGTCGCGTCCCTGAAACGGCTCAAGCGTCGGATCGATCCTCGTCGCGTCAATGGCGGCGTCTTTCTCGGGCTGGACGGGCTGGCGGTAAAAAGCCACGGTTCGGCAGACGCAACCGGATTCGATGCGGCGGTCGAGCTGGCCGCCACGATGTCCCGCGCCGATGTTATCAATCGAATCGCCGCTCAGATCGAAACCTCCCCGGCGGTAATCGTCGAGGCGAGCGAATGAGCGTCATTCGGGCGGTTCCGGCGGGTGTAGGCTCTTACCTGCCTGCGCGCGTCATGACGAATGACGAACTCGCGAAGACCGTCGATACGACCCATGACTGGATCGTCGAGCGCACCGGCATCCATCGCCGCCATATCGCCGCCGATGGGGAACTGACGTCGGGTCTGGCCCTGCGTGCCGCCGAACGGGCGCTCGAGATGGCTGGGTTGGAGATCGGTGAGATCGACCTGATCGTCATCGCGACCGCCACCCCGGACCAGACTTTTCCCTCGACAGCGACACGGGTACAGAACAGCCTCGGAATGCGTCACGGGTTCGCCTTCGACGTCCAGGCCGTCTGCTCCGGCTTCATCTATGCCTTGTCCGTCGCGACCCAGTTCATCGAAACCGGAAAAGCCCGTGCGGCCATCGTCATTGGGGCCGAAACCTTTTCGCGCATCCTCGATTGGACTGACCGCGCCACCTGCGTCCTTTTCGGCGACGGCGCCGGGGCGGTCGTCCTTAAAGGCGCGACGGGGGCAGGAAATACTAAGGATCGGGGCGTTCTGAGCACCGAATTGCGCTCCGACGGGGCGTATAATGCTTCGCTTTATGTCGATGGCGGTCCTTCGACTACAGGGCTTGCCGGACAATTACGGATGAACGGGCGTGAGGTTTTCAAACACGCTGTTCGCAATCTCGCGGAGATCGGCGAAGCGGCACTGGCAAGCGCGAAACTCACATCATCCGATGTCCAATGGGTCGTTCCGCATCAAGCCAATGCGCGCATTATCGCCAGCACGGCCCAGAAGATTGGCGTCGAAATGGACCGCGTCATCGTCACCGTTCACGACCACGCCAACACCTCCGCAGCTTCGATTCCGCTGGCCCTGGACGTGGCAGTTCGGGACGGTCGTATTCAGCAAGGCGACCTGCTGCTACTGGAGGCAATGGGCGGTGGATTTACGTGGGGCGCGGCGGCGGTGCGGTGGTGAGTCGCATTTCTGACACAGTTGCATAACTTTGATCCCGTATTCGCCATCGACTAAGCGCCTTTGGATATTGACTCTTTTCCGGTTTCACGACTACTTTAGTCAGGTTAAGTGGGGGAGCGAGTGTCACAATGACGTCCAAAACGATAACACGCGCGGATCTCAGTGAGGCCGTTTACCGGGAACTCGGCTTATCCCGCAACGAATCCGCACAGATGGTGGAGTCGGTACTGGAGCATATTTCCGACGTGCTGACCAAAGGCGACAAGGTCAAGATTTCCTCGTTCGGTACGTTTAGTGTGCGCGAGAAAAAAGGCCGGATCGGACGCAACCCCAAAACGGGGGAGGAAGCACCGATTCACCCGCGCAGGGTGCTTGTTTTCCGTCCCTCACACGTGTTGAAAGACAAGATAAACGGCGAGATGATAAACGCCGGATGAGCAGTCTGGCGGGGGCCGGACGGGATTGAATGGGGCGACGGGTGGCTGGAGCGACTGAATGACGAAATCCGAGAAAGCCTTTCGCACGATAAGCGAGGTCTCGAAGGAACTGGATGTTCCGGCGCATGTCCTGCGTTTTTGGGAAACGAAATTCCCGCAGGTCAAGCCGATGAAGCGAGGGGGTGGTCGCCGCTACTACCGCCCTGAGGACGTCTCGCTCCTGCGTGGCGTGCGCGAAATGCTCCATGTCGACGGTTTTTCGATCAAGGGTGTGCAGAAAGCCCTCAAGGAACAGGGCGTCAAAGCCATTGCTGAACGCTCCGAAGGTGTCCCGATCACCACGTTGTCCCAACAGGAAGTGCCGGTCGAAGCAGCCACAGCCGCAGCCCTGCTCGCGGATGGAGCCATCCCGATGTCTACCGCCGATCGCAAAGCGCTGCGTAAGGCGCTCGAAGCCCTCGTCACCTTGCGCGAATCGCTGTTGGAAAACGGTCGCAAGGCCGCGTAAAGGATTGCGCTCGCTCTGCGCGGGCGCTATGAAACCGCCAGTCGGGCTATAGCGCAGCTTGGTAGCGCGTTCGTCTGGGGGACGAAAGGTCGTAGGTTCGAATCCTGCTAGCCCGACCAATCCTATCCACCGCAACCGGGGTTCCTCGATGCAGAGCGGTGATTTCGGCGTCCTCCCTTCTCAGAACATCCGGTCCCTGATCGCCGATGGTGCGATCCGTGCGGAAACGCCGGTCGAGGAAGGGCAGATACAGCCCGCCAGTCTTGATCTTCGCCTTGGCGATACCGCGTGGCGCGTTCGAGCCAGCTTCCTGCCCGGCGGCACGGCCACTGTCGCCGACAGGCTCGATGATTTCGCGATGCATCGCATCGACCTGCGCGAGGGCGCAGTGCTGGAAACGGGATGCGTCTATCTCGTCCCACTTCAGGAACATCTCGCTCTCCCCCCCATCGTGAGCGCAGCGGCCAATGCCAAAAGCTCGACCGGACGGCTCGATCTCTTCACTCGCCTGATCGCGGATCACGCGACCGAGTTCGACCGCCTCGATGCCGGATATAAGGGGCCACTCTACGCCGAGATTTCGCCCCGTACCTTCAGCGTGCTGGCGCGAACCGGCGTGCGGCTGAACCAGATTCGCTTTCGCACTGGCGAGATGGGATACGCCCCGCGAGCCCTCGTCGATCTGCACGAACAACATCAGCTTGTCACCGTCGAGGGGGAGCCGGTCTCCTTGGATGCCGCCGCCGCCGCCGAGGGCGGGGTCGGGTTCAGTGTTGATCTGCGCGGGATGGGCGATGGCGGACCCATCGGCTATCGCGCCAAACGCCATTCCGCCCTGATCGATCTCGACCGCATCGGTGCCTATGCCGTCGATGAGTTCTGGGACACGCTCTATACCGACCGCCACGGTCGCCTGATTCTCGACCCTGGTGCCTTCTACATCCTCGCCTCGCGCGAGGCCGTACACGTCCCCCCCTCCACAGCGGCGGAAATGGTGCCCTATTCCGCCCTCGTCGGAGAGTTTCGCGTACATTATGCGGGCTTCTTCGATCCTGGCTTCGGTCATGCGGCGGCGGGAGGCCGCGGCTCGAGGGGTGTTCTGGAAGTCCGTTGCCACGAAACCCCCTTCGCGCTGGAACACGGACAGGTCGTCGGACGCCTCCTCTACGAACCAATGCAGGCGGAACCCGATATTCTCTATGGCGGCGGTCCGATAAAGTCGAACTATCAGGGACAGGGTCTAAAGCTGTCGAAGCACTTCACGACAGGGTAGTCTCGCAATGGCGGCTCAGAACAGATCGGACTGATTCTCATCCACTGCCTCTTCGTCATCATCGTCATCTTCCGCCTCGCGCACGGCGATCCCGCCCTGTGGCTGCGCATCCAGCAATCCGGCGGCCTTGAGCTCCTGAACACCCGGTAGATCACGCACGCTCTCCAGCCCGAAATGATCGAGAAACGCTTCCGTCGTGACGAAGGTAACGGGGCGACCGGGCGTCTCGCGCCGTCGCCCAAGGCGTATCCATTCCAGATCGAGCAGCAGATCGAGCGTCCCGCGTGAGACCGCAACGCCGCGAACTTCCTCGATCTCTCCGCGCGTGGCAGGCTGATGATAAGCGATGATCGATAGGGTCTCGACGGCTGCACGAGACAGTTTGCGGGTCGCCGTCTCCTCGCTTCGCAGCAGAAAACCGAGATCGGAAGCCGTCCGGAACGCCCACTTGCCCGCCACTCGGATCAGCGTGACGCCCCGCCCCGCATAGCGCGCTTCAAGCCGCCGTACCGCTTCGGCGGCATCGGACCCGCGCGGCATCCGCTTTTCCATGGCCTCCACCGAAAGCGGCTCGATAGTGGAGAACAGCATGGCCTCAACCATCCGCTCCTGCTCGTCGGCATCAGGCGGGGCAAACCCCAGACCTTCCTGATCCGTGTCGCTCACGGGGCCGTCCGGCGTAGTTCGATAGGGCCGAATGGCTCCGACTGGCGCAGCGCAAGAGCGCCATCGCGGGCCAGTTCGAGTGTCGCGGCGAATGTGCTGGCAACCGCCGAACGCACCATGCGCGGCTCACACCAATCGGGCGGCAGAAACGCCTGCAACTGTGTCCAGTCGAGGGCGGTGCCGAGGCTCTGACCAAGGCGACGCAAGGCATCCTCCATCGCGTAGATCTTCGGGCGTTCGACATGCAGCGGCGTATAGGCCGCCCGCGTGCTGATCCGGGCATAGCCCTGCAACAGGTCGAGCAGCGTGACACGCCATTCCGTCTGCCGCTCCACCACCAGCGGATCAGGCGCACCGCGCGCAAAGATATCGCGTCCCAAGCGGTCGCGCGCCATCAATCGCGCCGCCGCCCCCCGCATGGCTTCTAGCCGCTGTAACTGAAAGGCCAACCGCGCCGCCATCTCTTCTGCATCCGGCCCGTCATCCTTGCTGGGATCGGGTGGAAGCAGCAGGCGCGATTTGAGATAGGCGAGCCACGCGGCGGTCACGAGATAATCCGCAGCGATCTCCAGCCGCAAATGCCGTGCCGCGTCGATGAAGGCAAGATATCGATCCGCGAGTTGCAGGATCGATACTTCGCGCAGATCGACCTTCTGCTGCCGGGCAAGGGTGAGCAACAGGTCGAGTGGCCCTTCATACCCATCAATATCGAGAAGAAAACCGTCCGCGTCCTCGGGCGTCTCGTCAGACATGGAAGCCGCCCCGTTCGGCGAGTTCCGAGTAGCGCTCAACGCTTGCGACGATGTCTGCATCCCTGTCACCACGCAGGGCGAGCGCGCGACCACTTCGCTCCTGGGCAATACCCGTGAGAGGCCGAAGCCCCTCGGCAATCGCCGTCATCTCTCCCCTGTCGCCATTGCAATGCAAGACCAGATCACACCCGGCATCCAGCGCAAGGGTCGTGCGGGTTCTGAAATCCCCTGCCAGTGCCTTCATTGACAGGTCGTCACTCATTAACAGGCCCGAAACCCCGAGCGTTTCGCGGATGTAGCGCATGACCGTCGGTGAGAGCGTGGCGCAGGCATCGGGATCGAGCGCCTCATAAACGATATGCGCCGTCATCGCGAGCGGCGCATCCCCGAGAGCCATAAAGGGGCGGAAATCCGAAGCCCTCAACTCATCAAGCGATGTATCGACGCGCGGGAGGGCCTCATGGCTGTCCGCTCCGGAGCGCCCATGCCCCGGCACATGCTTGATGACCGGTAACACTCCGGCGTCGAGCAACCCATCATGCACGGCCCTGCCTCGCTGGATCACCTCGTCCACCGTTGATCCAAGCGCCCGGTCGCCGATAATGTCATGCGCACCGGGGATCGGAATATCGAGCAACGGGGCACAGTTCACATCGACCCCGACCCCGGCCAGTTCGGCTCCGATAAGGCGATAGCGCAGCCGCAAGGCTTCGCGGCGTTCGTCTTCGTCCAACGCTTCGGCGGAAGCCGTATCGAGCGCCGGAGACCAACCGCGCCAGTGGGGCGGGCGCAAGCGCGCGACCCGCCCGCCTTCCTGATCGATGAGAATCGGCGCGTCCCGACCGACACTGTCTCGCAAGGCGCTCGTCAATGCGCGCACCTGCTCGGGCGTATCGATATTACGGGCGAAAAGGATGAACCCCCACGGATCGACATCGCGGAAGAACGCCCGCTCATCGACCGACAGATCGGTCCCCGCACACCCGAAGATCGCGGCAGCGGTCACGGCGCGCCGATCAGCGCGCCGGAACGAAGCAATCGACGCCGCGCACGCGAAGTTGATCGCATAGCTGCACCGCCTGTCGCGAATCCCGCAAGGGACCGGCGCGCAGACGGAAGAGGCTCTGCCCCTGTGCCGTGCGAACCGGCTGCACCTGAATGCCAAGCTGCCCAAGAAGATCGGGATGCTGCGAGCGAAGCTGCTGCCAGCGGGCACGAACAAGATCGCCCGTAGGCATCGCCCCGAGCTGCACCTGTGCATCGCCGATGGGCTGCGCTGGAACCCGAACCGGCTGCGCCTGAAGCGACGGCGCGAGAACCTGTCCCGGCTGTGCATTACCCGGCAGGGGAACGACCCCCGGAACGATCGTTGTCGCAACGGCTGCCGAAGGTTGGGTGTTGACCGTCCGCTGACCTGCGGGACGCGCCGGACGCTGCGCAAGATCGGGTTTCGCGCGCGGAACGGGATAGAGAACCAGCCCTCTCCCAAAATCGGCTTCGGTCAGCGAGTCGGACGTCGGTGCAGAAGGAGCCACGGCAATGGTCGTATCCGCTCCCCGTGTTAGCGGCGTCACCGATGGCGTCGTGACGCCAGCAGCGGGTGCCACGAGAGCGGCAACATCCCGTTCGGCAGCAGCGCGCGCCTCGGCTTCTGCGGAGCGGGTTGCTTCGCTCGCCGCCGTTTCCGCGCGCAAGACCGCCTCGGAATCCGCAACCTGCACTTCGGCTCCGCCCGCCAGTTCCAGATCACCCGTTCGATCCGGCGCGGAATTATCCGTCAGCGATGGCTGGCCTTCGATAGAGGAAGCCAATTGCAACTCCTCGATCCGCAGCGCATCCTCCTGCGCAGCCGTCACCGACAGCGTCCCCGCCGGATCAAGCGCCCGTTCGGGCAGGCGATCAGTGACCACGATCCCGTCCTGCTCGCCGGTCGAAGCGCCCGCGCGACGGATCTCGTCGATCATCGTATAGGCGTCATTGTCCTGATTGACGATGGGCGTTCCCCCCTCGTCGATCGGAGCCATCTTCGCCTCGCCGAGATTGGCATTGATGAGGGGTGGATCGTCCACACTGGTCCGCTGGCCCAGCTTATAGGCGGCAAAGACCAGCCCGCAGCCGATCAGGAGGGTCATCAAAACACCGAGGATCGCTCCCCCGCTGCCCCCCGCAGCGGCTTCCCTGCGGTCATCGTAGTCATCGGACACAAGGCCCGGATAGCTTTCACTTGTGCTCATCGTCCTGCCCGGCGGTCTTTTTTATACATCGCACGCCGTCCCGCCCAGTGCGGCGCGCTTCCATTGGAAAAGCATTATTTTGTCAACCTTACCGCATTTCCTGCATCGGCGTCACGCCCAAGATGCACAACCCATTGAAAATAGTGAGCGCGCAAGATCGTGCGAGGGCCAGACGGGCCAAAGTCGCCGCTTTTTCACCGGGTTGCACGAAGCGGAGCGACTCGTCCGCATTGCCCCTATTCCAGAGCGAATGGAAAGCGCTCGCAAGATCATAGAGATAGAACGCGATACGGTGCGGTTCATGTGCTTCCGCCGCCAGACGCACCTGCCTCGGCCACTCCGCGATCTTCGAGATCAATGCCAGATCGGCTTCGTGGGTCAGGCCCGAAAGGTCGATTTCGGCCAGAGCCGCATCATCCGGCACCTCGATCCCGGCCTCGTCCCGCGCCCGTCGTAACAGCGAGTGAACCCGCGCATGGGCGTATTGGACATAGAAGACAGGATTATCTTTCGACTGTTCCAGCGCCTTGGAGAAATCAAAATCCAGCGGCGCGTCGTTCTTGCGGGTCAACATCACGAAGCGGACTACCCCGGCACCGACCTCTTCGATCAATTCACTCAGCAGAACGAAGTTATTCGACCGCTTGGACATCTTCACTTCTTCGCCGTCGCGCATCAGCTTCACAAGCTGCGCGAGTTTGATGTCAAGCCGATCACTGCCATCCCCAAGTGCCTTGCACGCCGCCTTCATTCTCTTGACATAGCCGGAATGGTCAGCACCGAAAACATTGATGAGTTCATCGGCCCGTTGCAGTTTGTCATAGTGATACGCGATATCCGGCGCGAAATACGTCCATGATCCGTCCGATTTCTTGATGGGTCGATCCACATCGTCGCCATAGTCGGTCGATTTGAACAGTGTTTGTTCGCGCGGTTCCCAGTCCTCGGGTTTCATGCCCTTCGGCGGTTCCAGAACCCCTTGATAGATCAAGCCTTTTGCATCCAGCGCCGCCACGGCTTCCTCGATGCGGCCTGTGCCGTAGAGCGATTTTTCCGAGAAGAATTCGTCCATGACCACACCGAGGCTGCCAAGATCGGCGCGGATCAGGTCCATCATCGCGTCGGTGGCGAACTCGCGCACGACCGGCAGCCATTCCTCTTCCGGTTGATCGAGGAACCGCTCGCCAAAAGTCTCCTTCATCGCCTGACCGACCGGCACCAGATAATCACCGGGATATAATCCTTCTGCGATTTCAATGATTTGCCCGTGCGCCTGCCTGTATCGCAGATACGCCGAGCGGGCCAATGTATCGACCTGACTCCCGCCATCGTTGATATAATATTCCCGCGTCACCTCATGCCCGGCGAATTCCAGCAGCGAGGCCAGCGCATCCCCGAACACGGCCCCCCGCGTATGGCCCACATGCAGCGGCCCGGTCGGGTTGGCGGAAACGTATTCGACGTTGATTTTCTTGCTTTTTTCAGCCCCCGACCGCCCATAATCCGCCCCGGCCACCAACGCCGCCGCCACCCGAGAGCGCCAGAAATCGGGCGACAGCCGCAGGTTGATGAACCCCGGCCCCGCCACATCGACCGAGGTGATCCGCGCGTCGTCCGACAGGATTTCAGCAATCTTTTCAGCCACTTCACGCGGCTTCATCTTCGCCTGCTTGGCCACCACCATTGCCGCATTCGTCGCCACATCCCCGTGCGAGGCATCGCGCGGCGGCTCGGCACTCACCGCGTCGGTCTTGACCCCCTCGGGCAGATCGAGCCGCTCCAGTGCCGCCAGCACCGTCTCTCTGAATTCGGCAAAAACGTCCATATCCGTGTCTTCCAGTGTGGTCAGGCGCGCCGCCGGTTCGTCCCAGCGGGTCGCGAAGTCGCCAAAACAGGCATCGAGCACGTCATAGGTCGTCTGCTCCCACAGGGAAACCGATTTCGCCGCGCGTCGGGCATCAGACACCCGAAGTGACGGCCATCACGAACAAGGATTGCCACTATAACGAGAGTAAACCCTCGCTACACGAGGAAAGCGGTGACAGCGCAAATACCTTACAGCTCGGTTGCAGATTTGATCGCTGGACTCGCGACATTGACACCGATCCTGGTGGCCACGTCCAGCCCCCACTTACCCGCCGTCTTGAGATGCGACAGCGCGGTCGGACCATCCCCCTCCTGCGCAGCGGCTTGAGCCGACGCGACAGCCCCGATCACCACATCATGCTCCGCAGACGTCGCTTCTCCCCGCATCGAATTGCGCAGTTGGTCGAGTTCACCGGCAAGAATCGGCAAATCGATTTTTTCGGCATTCTGCTGCCAAATCTGATTGAACGTATTCCCCGAGGAAGACGACCCCGCCCGGCAGCGCCCTGTCCAACGGTATAGTTGTCACCCATGATAATCACCTCTCCAGTCATCCGCGCATCGTCGCGCGCTCCACACCGCTCCCGCACGGTATCCAGCAAATCGCCGACCCGATACTTCCGCTTGGACCCCGTAGGCCGATGCTCCTCATCCGGCCCGTCCTCTTCCAGCATCATCACCAGATGCGCGTATTCCTCTTCCAAAGCGGGATCATCCGGCATCGGCACCATCGCCCGCACATCGTCGATCTCCAGATCACGGTGCAGCGCCTCGACCGTATGGCGCAGGGTCGCCAGCGCCTCCCGCGCATCCGGCCCCTTCACCGCCACATCGACCACGCCAGCCGCCCGATCCGCCTCCACGAACAGTGTCGAGCGCCCGATCTCCAGCCACATCCCCGTGCGCCAGACCCGCCGGTTCTCGGTCAGGAATTGATGCGTCCGCACGATCAGTCGGGGGATCAACCCCGGTGGCAGATACGCATACCGCCAGCGAAACCGCAGCGCGTTTTCCCATTCCGGGTCGGGCAGCGATTGCGGCGACAGCGCTTCGGGCGCGAGGAACCGCTCAGCCTCCCCCGGCAGGCGAAAGCACAATTCGATATCCTCGTGCCGCATCATCGAGACGATGTATTCGTGCCGCTCCACCGGATACGTCGCATCATCCAGCCACCGCACCAGATCGCCCCGCGAGAATTCCCCGTCCGCATTGCGCAAATCGTGCGAGGCCAGCACCGCATAGATCGCCCCCGTCAACCAATTCGGATCGAGCAACGTCACGCCTTTTAATGCCGACAGAGCATCCCGCCGCAACCCATGCGCCACGATGGCCCCCAACTCGTGCAATTGCCGTAGCAATGCTCGCTGTTCATCTGCATCCTTGACCGGATGCTCACCGACCACCGCCGGATCAACGCACAATTGTTTGAATGCCGCGATGTCCAGTACCGCCTCGCTCTTTGCCCGCTCCGTCACTGCCTGTTTCACAGTCAGCCATCCCGCCGGAACCGGGTTTCGTACATGGGGCAGGCGCTTCGCGTCCGTCAGCACCCCGGCGATTGTCGCGCACAGCCCGTCGATGCTGGCCGCACTCCACTCGTCATCGTTACAGGCCGTCCGCACCACCCCGACGATTTGCGGATACCGCCGCATCAGCCCCGCCTCGTCCAGCCGCAGCGCCTCCTTCCCCGCATCCGACTTGTTGATGACGATCAGGACGGGCGAATCCTCCGCCACGTTTTCGATCACAGCCATCCAGCGATCCACGGGCGGGTCATCTTCCCGCCTGTCCTCCAGCACCAGCAGATAGACGCTCCGCCGGGTCAGGAAATACCGATGCGTGCCATGCATGATCTCCTGCCCGCCGAAATCCCAGACATTCAGCCGGATATCGCACCCCTCGGGCAGCCATTTCTCCGTCCCGATCCCATGGTTCAGGACGATCCCGGCAGTCTTCTCCTCACGCGGATCACGCGCTTTCCTGTGGATCAGATACCGCACCAGCGACGTCTTCCCCACCGCCTCATCGCCCACAACGAGCAGCTTCGCTTCATTCAGCGGCTCGAGTGGCCCCTCCTGATGCACCCGCCAAGCAGCCAGAATCGCGCTGGCATCGGCGGTGCGCCAGTCCTCCGGCGTCAGCAGGGTTTCGGTGCATTTATTGCCTCGGAGATTGAGGGTCCGAATCGGTCGGTCGAGAAACGCTTCCAGCAGCGCTTGCGCCCCGTTGTCATCGATGCTGTTGTTACCGAGGTTGAGCGATGTGAGCGCGGTCAGGTTCCGCGCGATGGCCAGCGCCCCGTTGTCGCCGATGCTGTTGTTACCGAGGTTGAGCGATGTGAGCGCGGTCAGGTTCTTCGCGATGGCCTGCGCCCCGCTGTCGCCGATGCTGCTGAAACCAAGGTTGAGCGATGTGAGCGCGGTCAGGTTCTGCGCGATGGCCTGCGCCCCACTGTCGTCTACATCGGTTTTGTGCAGAATGAGGGCATCCAGACCGGAAAAGGTTTCCGTGAGGCGCGTGACATCGCGGGGGGACAAGGGGATGAAGAAGATACCGAGGCTGCGGACGCCATCGCCGTTCCACCTGTCGATCAGGCCGCCTCTGAGCGTTTCGTCGAGAATAACGAGCGTATCGAACGGCTTGCCGTTGAAAGAGCGATGATTCAGGGAAACCTCTGCCCTCGAAATCACCGTCCGATCAAGCCCCCGTGCCAGCAGGGCATCCAGTTCAGCCTCCGTCGTGACCTCGATCTCCTCCATCGCCGCTCCCCCTTCGCGCGCACCTCCGCTCCGCCACACCCAAGACGACCCCGCCCCTGGCGTCAAGGTGATGGGGGCAGGTCATACCGCGACTTGATCGCGGTATCCATTTAACAGCAAGTACAGGCCGCTAGATTTCGATGTGCTATTTTCCAACAGAAGCGGTTCAACCTTGTAGCATCTTTACCAACTCGTCCGATGCGCAAGGCGAGTTGGAAAATGGACCCCGCGATCAAATCGCTGGGTGATAGCCCCCCCCTTCACGACTTTGTGCGACATGTTGTCTTCCGGTTTACCAAACTCTCCGTACCCTGATCCCCTCACACGAAACTCTGAGGGGAGTGACCCATGAACCGCACCATTCTGATCGCCGCCATTGCCACCACCGGCCTCTTCGCCGCCGCCACGATGCCTCAGGCTGCAAACGACCATATCGATGGCGATTGCAACCTCACCATCCCGCGCGATGACATGACCAATCGCGACGCCCATGCCGTCTATACCTGCCTCTCGAAGGGGATGACCAAAGGCTACAATACCGGCGACAAACGCTGGATTCCGGCTGATTTCGTCGCCGATTACCGCGAATGGACCGCCGCCAGCACCCTGCCCGCCGATCCGGGCGTCCATGGCGAGCGGTTCCTCTTCACCTATGTCAACGACATCGGCGCGGATGAATATATGAAATATGCCGATGAAGACGTCGCCATGCCCGTGGGCAGCGTGATCGCCAAGGAGAGCTTCTTCGTCGGTGAGAACGGCAAGGCCAAGCCCGGCCCCCTCTTCCTGATGCAGAAGGCCGACAAGGGCGCATCCCCGCGCACGAATGACTGGTACTACATGGCCGTCGCTCCCAACGGCACGCCCATGGCCCCCAATGTTTTCAAGGCCTGCAACGAGTGCCACGAGGCCTATGCCGACAGCGATTACATGGCCTATCCCGAAGAAGATGTCCGCCGCCCGGCGAAGTAACCCCAATAAAAAACCCGCCACCGGATGCCGGTGGCGGGTTCAAAATAGCAGACTTCCGGGGCAAACTACCCCTTCTTCAGCACCCGTCGCCCCAGCAACTCCGCAATCTGCACCGCGTTCAGCGCCGCGCCTTTGCGCAGGTTATCGCTCACGCACCACAGGTTGATCGCGTTGTCGCGGGTCTGGTCGTCGCGGATGCGGCTGA
>CALHLW010000068.1 GCA_938034615.1 uncultured Neomegalonema sp.
TTCATCGTCAGCAGCTTCATCATCCAGATGGCCGCATAGGAGCCGACACCGAGGAAGGCCGCGTGACCAAAGGAGAGATAACCCGTCAACCCGAACAGGATGTTGAAACCGATGGCAAAGATACCAAAGATCACAAACCGCTGCATAAGGTCTGGATAGCCGCCGTTGAACTGCGCCAGCGACGAACCTTCAGGAAACGGGTTAAGCAGGAAAGGCGCGAGCGCCGTAAGGATTGCGACGAGTAAAAGGAGCAGCGTATCGCCGCGATTCAGGCCGAACATAAGGTCATTCCTCCATCACGCCCTTGCGGCCCATGAGGCCGCGAGGACGGGTGAGCAGGATAATGATCGCAACAAGATAGATCACGATCTGATTGATACCGGGCAGGTACTCGATCACCTGAGACATCGAGGCAATACTCTCCAGAACACCGAGCAGGAAGCCGGCAAGTACAGCACCGCCGAGACTGCCCATGCCACCGACCACAACGACTACGAAGGAAAGCACGAGGAAATCCATACCCATGTGATAATTAGGCGCGTTAATCGGCGCGTACATAACACCCGCCAATCCCGCTACGCAGGCGGCTATGGCGAACATGGTTGTAAACCGCTTGTCGATATCAATTCCCAGCAGACCAACAGTTTCGCGATCATTCATACCTGCGCGCACGACCAGCCCGAAGGTTGTGAATTGCAGGAAGGCAAAAACCGCACCGATGATCAGAGCCGCAAAGGCAAAATAGATCAGTCGCCAATAGGGATAGATGATCACATTCGGGTCAAAGCCGATTAATGCGCCAACGTCGAACGAGCCCGCGAAGGCCGGAGGCGCGGGCGTCGGTATCGGGTTTGCGCCGAAGAAATGCTTAACGATTTCCTGCAAGACGATGGCAAGGCCGAATGTCACGAGGATCTGATCGGCATGGGGACGCTTGTAAAAGTGACGGATGAGGCCGCGCTCCATAACGTAGCCTACGACCCACATGACCGGAATCGAGAAGATAATTGCCAATGGCACAGACCATTCAATCATGGTCTGCCCGATTTCCGGACCAAACCAGTCATGCAGATACGGCACCTCGACTTTCAAGGGATTTCCTAGAAAATCCGTGCGGCTTTCATCGATGATGACGCGGGAATAGTTCATAATGCGGGACAGCATGACCGCACAGAACGCTCCGATCATGAAAAGAGCCCCGTGCGCGAAGTTTACGACCCCGAGTGTGCCGAAAATCAACGTAAGGCCAAGGGCAATCAGCGCATAGGCCGACCCCTTATCAAGACCGTTGAGAATCTGGAGAAGTATGGCTTCCATCGTCACCGCCCCGCCGGAATGTACAAAAAAGACCCAAGAATTCGGGCCAAGAAATGCGGATGGCCCGTGAGCCATCCGCGACATAATGCCGACTTATGCGCCGGTGTTACACTCGCCGAGCGTAGCAGCTTCGCCACCCATCTGCGGGTGATCAGGTGAGTACCAAACTTTCGACATCGGGGTGACTTCCACGACTTCAAGCAGGTCGAACTCGGATTCCGGATTCTCTTTACCCTTCACGACCAGCACATCCTTGAAGCACTGGTGATCTTCCTTGCGGTAGATCGTCGGGCCATTGCCGAGGCCGGAGAAGAAGTAGCCTTCGAGAGCTTCGCCAACGCCACAGGGGTTGAACGTACCCGCGCGCTCGCATGCATCCGCATAAAGCAGCGTCTGCACATAGGTCGTGTGCGCGGCCTGCGAGGGTGGGAAGCCATATTCGGTGCCGAAGGACTTCACGAAGGCTTTCGAACCTTCATCCTGCAGCGACCAGTGCCAGTTGGTCGATCCGAAGATGCCCTTGACGTTGGCACCGGCACCCTTGGCCATCAGACGCGAGTAGAGCGGCACGACGATCTCGAAGTTCTTGTTGTTCACCATCTTGTCGCGCAGGCCGAACTGCACGGCGTTGGTCAGCGAGTTGACCATGTTGCCGCCGTAGTGGTTCAGCACCAGCACATCGGCATCCGACTGAAGCACAGGCGCGATGTAGGACGAGAAATCCGTCTGGGTCAGCGGGGTTTTGACGGTATTGACCGTTTCCCAGCCCATCGCTTCGGTCGCCTGAGTCACGGCCTCTTCGGTCGTGTAACCCCAGTTGTAGTCAGCGGTCAGATGATAGGCCTTGCGGTCCGCGCCGTAGTTGGCGGCCAACACGGGCGCGAGAGCGGCACCGGACATGTAGGAATTGAAGAAGTGGCGGAAGCCGTTTGCTTTGCGATCCTTACCCGTCGTGTCGTTCGAGTGGGTCAGACCCGCCATGAAGATGATGCCGGTTTCCTGGCACAGCGCCTGAACAGCCACGGCCACGCCGGAGGACGAACCGCCGGTAATCATGATCGCGCCGTCTTTTTCGATCATCGACTTGGCCGATGCGCGAGCCGCGTCCGATTTGGTCTGCGTATCGCCGGTGACGTACTCGACTTTCTTGCCGAGAATGCCGTTGCCCTGAAGCGCCTTGGACGAGAAGGTGTTCATCATCCCGCCGTCGCCTTCACCATTCAGGTGCTTCACGGCAAGTTTGTATGCGCGCAGTTCATCGGCACCTTCGTCGGCATAAGGACCGGACTGAGGCACGTTGAAGCCGAGCGTAACGCTACCGCCCTGTGGGGCATTCAGATAGCCAGTGTGCATGTCAGCACGGGCGGGGCTGTTGAAAAAGGTCGGGGCAGCAAGGCCAGCCGCACCCAAGGCAACGCCGCCCTTGAGCAGGCCGCGACGACCGATAGTGGTCTTGGAAATTGTCATTCGGATTTCCTCCCAGAAAGACTGTTATTGGGATGCAGAAGGGCTTTCCCGCCCGAAACATCACCGTGACTCGTAGGGGAGAGTGGTCAAATTCTCAAGAAGGCGTTGTAAAACATGAATTATTCTGTCAAAAATCATAACGCATAAAGATCGTGATTGTAAAAAGTTGACAGATTGTAAACGGAGAGCGCATGAGCAGCCTGCCTATCGGACACCGCGTCCGTGCCCGCCGAAAGAAACTGGGGATCACCCAGACCGCGTTGGCGAAGACCCTTGGCATCTCCATCTCCTACGTCAACCTGATCGAGCACGACAAACGCAGCATTGGTGGCGCGCTGCTCAATCGCATGTCCGAAGCGCTTGGGTTAGAAACGGGCGCCCTCGACGGCGCGCAGGAACGGCGGGTGCTGGACGAACTGTCGGAGATCGCCGCCGCGACTGATGACCGGGCGCGGCCCGAACCGGAAAGCGCACGCGACCTGTTGGCACAGCACGAGCCTTGGGCGCGGGTGCTGTTGTCGTTGCATAGGGCAAGCACGAGGGATCAGGGGACGATTATGGCCCTGTCGAATCGGCTGAACCAAGACCCTGTACTCAACGCTTCGGTCAACGATATGCTGGCATCGGCCACGGCGATCCGTTCGGTGGCCGATATCTTCGCCGATGCTCCCGATCTGGAAGGGGAACAGCGGGCGCGCTTCGACTCGATTCTTCAGGAAGAAGCCACGCGCCTGTCAGATGTCGCGCGAACCCTCGCGCTGGCCTTCGAGGGGGCGCAAGCAGACGTCTCGGGCCTGACCGCGCCGGAGGAAGTGGACGACTTTCTCTACCGTCGCTCGAACCATTTCGCAGCCCTGGAAGATTTCGCCGATAGTCTCGGTTTCGCGGATCAGGCGGATGTAGGTACGCTCGCCGCGCATCTGGAGGACCGGCACGGGATTGCCATCCAACGGGTCATGCAGGGGGATGCGCCGCGCGCCAGCGTCTTCGACGCGGAGGGCAAGGTGCTGCGGATCGCGGAGAGCGCCTCCCCGGCAACTATGCGCTTCGAACTGGCACGGTGCATTGCAGCGCTTGAAGGGGAGGATGCCATCCGGGCGGAGATCGAGGGGGACACCGAGCTTGCTTCCGATGCCGGGCGCGAACGGGGAACGCGGGCGCTGGCCGCTTATACCGCCGCCGCCATCACCTTGCCCTATGCGCGCTTTCACGAGGCCACCGAGGCAATGCGCTACGATATCGACGCGTTGGTTGTTCGGTTCGGGGCGAGCGCGGAACAGCTTTGCCATCGTTTCACGACCCTGCGTCGCCCCGATGCCGAGGGTGTTCCTTTCGCGATGCTTCGCGCCAATGCCGCCGGATATTTGACCAAGCGGTTCCCTCTGCCCCGCCTGCCCATGCCGCGCCATGGGGGAGCCTGTCCGCTTTGGGCCGTCTATTCCGCCATGCAGACGCCCGACCTGCGCGTGGCGAGGGTGGCAGAGTTCCCGAATGGCGACCGCTTCTTCATGCTCGCGCGGGCAACTCGCCCGCAGGCCAGCGCCTATGGGCAGACGCGCCCGACCTATGCGCTGATGCTCGCCTGCGAGATCGTTCATGCCGACCGGCTGGTCTATTCTGACGGTCTCGATCTCAGCGCCGCCGGGCGCGCCGACCGGGTCGGCTCGACTTGCATCCTCTGTCCGCGTACCGATTGCGCGCATCGGCAGGAAGCCTCGATCAGGATGGGCAGCGCATGACACCGGCAATGGAATTCCGCAGCGGGTTACGCGAAATCATGCCGCTGGCGATGGGCGTAGTGATCTACGGCCTCGCGTTTGGCGTCCTCGCAGCACAGGCGATGATGGGCGGGTTGGAGACCGGCGCGATGGGAACGCTGGTCTTTGCCGGGGCGGCGCAGATCGTGGCGGTCGAGCGGCTCGTTGCCGGAGCGGGGTCCGTTGCCGCGCTGGTGGCCGGGATTGCGCTGAACTTGCGGCTGATCCTTGTTACGGCTTCTATCCGCGATTTCTTCGTGGGCAGGCCGTGGTGGCAAGTGGCCCTCGGCGCGCATTTCTCGACCGATGAGAACTGGGCGATGACGGTTGCGGCTCGGAAAGCAGGACGAGATGTCGGCTATTGGCATCTAGTCGGTGGCGGCGCAGGGCTGTTCACCGCTTGGGTAGGCGCGACAGTTGCGGGGGTACTGTTCGCGAGTGCGATTCCTGAGCCGCGTGCGCTGGGGATCGACTTTGCCTTTACGGCGGCGTTCATCCTGATCGCCCGTACACTCTGGCAGGGGCATCGCGATCTTGCGCCGTGGGGAACATCGGTCGCCGTCGTCGCCATCGCCCTCTGGAGCAGGATGCTCGACCCGTCATGGGCGCTGATTCTCGGCGGCGTTGCCGGGGCTGCGGTCGCGGGGATAGCTGGCGATGACTGACCCCTGGATCGTTACGCTAGGTCTGTGCGCCGGCACCTTCTCCGCGCGGTTGGGAGGCATCCTTCTCGGCCAGCGTCTGCCGACGGGGGGAGCTTGGGCGCGAGCACTGAACGCCTTGCCCGGTACCCTGATCGTCGCGCTGGTGGCGGGGCAGCTCTTTCAGGGCGGCTTGAATGAGTGGATCGCAGGGGCGTTGGCGGCTGCGGTCGCCTTTACGACCCGCAGTCTCGTTCTGACCATGGCGGTCGGCATCGCGACGGTCTATGTGTTGCGCACATACACCTGAACTGCGGAGACCCCATGACCGAGATCATCGATTCCCTCGCGGATACCTCCGGCGATTACGACGCGGTTCTCTGCGATCTCTGGGGGGTCTATCATGACGGGATCAGGCCCTACGAGGGCGCGGTATCGGCGCTGCGCGGATATCGCGAGCGAGGCGGGATCGTCGCGTTGCTGACGAATGCGCCCCGCCCCGATTTCTCGGTCGCGAAGCAACTTGAGCGCATGGGGGCACCCGAGGACACCCATGACCTGATCGTCACGTCGGGCGATGCGACCATTGCGGCATTGCGGGACGGCAATTTCGGCGCGCGCGCGTATCATATCGGACCGGAACGGGACTACGACCTCTTCGAGGGGTTGGATATCGAGCGCACCGCGTTGGAGGACGCCGATTTCATCCTCTGCTCCGGTCTCTTCGATGATGGGGCCGAGACCCCGGAGGATTATGCCGCCACCTACGAGACGGCCCGCGAACGGGGCCTCGTCATGGTCTGCGCGAACCCGGATGTTGTGGTGGACCGAGGAGAGCGGCGCATCTGGTGCGGGGGCGCGCTGGCCGAGGCCTATGAGAAGGCAGGAGGCGAGGCGCGCTATTTCGGCAAACCGCATCGCCCAATCTATGATCTGGCGCTGGAGAAGATCGCCACGCAAGCGGGACGCAGTATCGACCGTTCGCGCATCCTCGCCATCGGCGACGGTCCGGCGACGGATGTGAAGGGCGCGCTGGAAAACGGTTTCGACTGCCTCTTCATCGCGGGAGGGCTGGCAGCGGAGGAACTGGTGGATGCGTCGGGGGCACTTCGCGCGGATACGTTGGAGCCATGGCTCGCGGCTCATGATGCTGCACCGCAAAAAGCCCTTGCCTTCCTCCGCTAAGCAAATTGCATTGTAATTGGATCGGTTTTCGCTGCCTCTCGCCTTACGGCTCGCACGCGAAATCCGATACACTGTTAAACATAAATGCAAATTGCTTTAGATAATAAATTAACGCAAAAAGAACTTCACACGCACGATTATTGCGCTGCCGATCCGGAGAATGCCCCATGACGACCCTCTATATCGACGAACTCGAGGTTGGCTTGGAGCGCGGCCTGACCCGGACGATCACGGATAAGGAAATCGAAGCCTTTGCGCAGGCCAGCGGCGACCGGAACCCGATGCATTTCGACGACGCGCACGCCGCAGGAACCGTATTCAAGGGCCGCATCGCCCATGGCATCCTGACCGCCAGCCTCATCTCCGCCGTCATCGGCGAGCAATTACCCGGTCACGGGGCGATCTATCTAAGCCAGACGCTCAAGTTCCGCGCCCCGGTCCGCCCCGGCGATACCGTCGATGTTCTGTGCACGGTAACGGACGTAAAGCCCGAAAAGAACCGCATCACCCTTGATTGCTCCTGCCGTGTCGGCGATACGGTGGTGCTCGATGGTGAGGCGGTTGTCCTCGCCCCGTCCCGACCGACCTGAGACCGGGTGCGCGCCCGGCAGCCCCCGGAGCGCCATGCTTATCGTCCACGGATATACTGACCTGCCGGATGACCTTCCCGCACGTCCTACCCTTGCATTAGGCAATTTCGACGGTGTGCATCAGGGCCATCAGGCGGTGATCGCCGCCGCGCGCGCGGCGCAGCCCGACGCGCCGCTGGCCGTGGCGACCTTCGACCCGCATCCGCGAAGCTTCTTTGCGCCTGATTCTCCCCCTTTCCGGCTGACCCGTTTGCCCGAGAAGATCCGCAAGCTGGCCGCGCTGGGGGTCGAGACGTGCTACGTCCTGCCCTTCGATGCGACCCTTTCTGCTATGACGCCGGAAGATTTCGTCTCGACCGTGCTGGTAGAGAGCCTTGGCGTCAGCGCCGTGACGGTGGGCGGCGATTTCCGCTTCGGTGCGAAGCGGGCGGGCAACACCGAAACGCTGGAGGAACTGGGCGAGAAGCACAATTTCGGGGTCACAGCCCTCGACAGCGTGGCGGATGAAGAGGGGGCACTCTATTCGTCGTCCTCCGCGCGCGCGGCCCTGCGCGACGGCAAGCCGGAAGAGGCCACCGCGATCCTCGGGGAGCCGCATCGCATTCGCGGCATCGTGGAACGGGGCGACCAGCGGGGACGCAAGCTCTCGTTCCCCACGGCCAATCTTGCCCTAGACGATATCCTCGCTCCGAAATTCGGCGTCTACGGGGCTAAGGCCGAGATCATGGACGGGCCGCATAAGGGCATCGTATCGGGAGTGGCGAATATCGGCCTGCGCCCGACCTTCGAGAAGACGGTCCCGATCTTGGAGGCGCATCTGTTCGATTTCGACGGCGACCTATACGGCACGGAAATCGCCGTCGCTCTCCTCTCCTTCATCCGTCCCGAACGCAAGTTCGACGGGTTGGAGGCCCTGACCAAGCAGATCGCCGCGGATGTGGAGACGGCGCGGCGGATTACCGACAGCTAGGGTGATCGCTACCCCTTCGTCGGGGCGATGTAGTTGGGCAGGGTCCGGGCGATGGAGGCCCCCATCTGCTTGTCGAGTTCGGCGGCCATCTGGATGGCCATGGAGTGCAGCATCTCCTGCCGCGTGACGATGTTCGGGGTGCCGGTGATCCGCAGTTCGGATTCGACGCGCGCCCCCGCGCTCGCCTTTTCGGTGCCATCCGCATCGAGAATGACGAGGCGAACCTGCATCGATCCGAAAACGGCCTCGCCTTCATTCGTCGGGCGTGAGACGGCGCTGGCATCGTCGATGATCCATGTCGCCTCATTCGGTCCGCCGACGGCCTGAAGCCGCTGGTTCGGCCAGAGTTTGGCGATATCCTCGACAGTCACCACGAAATCGGCGTCGAGGGGAATGAATCCCGTCGTCTGGACACGGGGTCGGATGTTCAGGCGGATGACACCCACTTTTATCGGGAAGCGCCCGCCCTCGAAGGCAATCGGTGCAATATCGGGATTGAGGGGCATGGTCGGCGAGGCACAGGCCCCGAGCGCGAAGGCCCCGAGCGTCAGAATGCCGTTTCGGCGGGTGATGCGAGTCATGAATTCTGCCTTTCGTCTCCGACGAGGTCTTCAACCGCAAATCTATAATGCGCGCCGCAGAACTGACAATCCGCAACAATATGGCCGTTTTCCGCCATATCGCCGAGTGCCGCCGCTTCATAGCCTGAAAGAAGGGCATGGAGCGCCTTCTCGTCACAGGTGCAGCCGAATTCCACCGGTTGCGGTGCGTAGACGCGCGGGGCGTCCTCGTGGAACAGACGCTGCAACAGGGCATCGGGCGCGACATGGGGGCCGAGCAGCTCGTGGGCCTCTACGGTGGCCAGCTTCAGCGAGGCGGTGGCCCAGTCATCGGCCGTTTCACCCATGGCTGCCACGTCATCCGCGCTCATCAGGCTGTCGGTGCCGGAGGGCCGGTCGGTGCCGCCGGGCATGAGAGGCGAGGCCTTGGGCAGATGCTGGATCACGACGCCCCCAGCGCGCCAGCCGGGTTCCTTGCCGGGTTCGCTCGCGAAGGCCGATGCCACGGCAAAACGGGTCGCGATCTGTTCGGACTGGGCGAAATACAGTTCCATGCAATCGGCGAGGCTTGTCCCGCTGAGCGGGGTGATCCCCTGATAGGGCTGCTTGCCCTCGCCCTGATCTATGGTCACGCCCATGACACCCTCGCCCAGCAGGGCGATGCCTTCCAGTCCGCTCTCGGCGAAGGTTGCCTTGTCGTAGCCCGCATAGGCGCGGATGCGCGCGGAATCGCCCTCGTTGCGAGGAGCGAAGTAATCGGTCGCCAACAACGTCACCGGACCCTTGCCGCGTGCCTGTATCGAAAAGCGGTCGCGCAGCTTCATCGTTTGCCCGATCAGCACGGTCAGCAGGGTCGCCTCCGCCAGTAGGCCCGAAATCGTAGTGGGGTAATCATGCTGCGTCAGAATCGTGTCGATCACGACATCGAGCCGCGCGACGCGCCCGCGCACATCGAGACGGTCGAGTTGAAAAGGCAGCACCGCATCGGAACCAGCCGGTGCGGAATTAGGGGGGGTTGCTTCAGTCATGGGCACTCTCTAACCATCGCGCAGCCGCACGAAAAGCCCAAGTAGGATGTGTAACGGACATCCGCCAGTTTTCCCTTTCGGGAGCGACCACCATGCGACGATTCGGCCCTTCTCCGATGGCGGACCAGACCTATCGCGACCGCCCCGGCGTCTATGCCGTGGTCATGGCGGGTACCGACATCCTGCTGGCGGAGCAGAATGGCGATCTGCTGTTGCCCGGTGGCGGAATCGAGCCGGGAGAGAGCGTCATCGCCGCGCTACACCGGGAAGTGCGGGAAGAGACCGGCTGGCGCGTGATACCCCTGCGCCGCATCGGGGCGTTCCGCCGCTTTGCGTGGCTGCGGGAAGAGAAATATTGGTGCCGCAAGACGGCGCATATCTATCTCTGCCGCGCCGTGCGTAGCCTCGGCCCGCCCCTTGAACCGGACCATAATCCCGTCTGGATGAATGCCGCGCTGGCGGTGTCCCGGCTGGAACAGGATGGTGAGCGCGTCTTCGCAGCGCGGGCGGTGGGGATACCGGAAGAACTCGTCACGTTGCGGGGAATCTGAACCAGATCAAGCGCGCGCGACGACGCTCATGCCGACTGGCTGGATCTCTCCCGTCCGCGCGCGAAGGGAAATCGCTTCGGCAATCAACGCACCGATATGCGTGAGGTCACGCACCGCGTCGATATGCAGGGTGCTGCTCTCATGGCTCTTTGATTCGCGATCCGTCAGGCGCGAGAGATGGTTATGGACACTGTCGCGGCCCATTTCGGCGATGGCTTCCGCCTCCTCCGCCGCATCGGCGCGGAGGGTGTCAGAATCGACGGTGAAGGCGCTGACGGCGAGGCGCATTGCAGACAGCGCCTGCTGATGCAGAAGCGTCAGTTCTTGCCAGCCTGCCTCCGAGAAATTAGCCCCCGTGGCGATGCGTTTGCGGGCAAGACGGGCGAGGTTCTGGGTGACGATATCGCCGATATGCTCCATGGCCGCACTGAAGCGGATCACATCGTCGATGGTGTTTTGGGCTTCCAATGGTGTTTCGATCCGGCGTGCTTCCGACAGATAGAGTTTGATTGCCGTGTTCCGGGCGTCGATCTCGTCGTCGATCCGGGTCAGATCGCGGATGATATCCTTGTCGCCGGTCTCGAACAGGCTGATCGCTTGCTCCAGCACGGCCTCGGCCTGATCGGCCAGCCGCAACGCCTCGCGCCGCGCGAAGGTTGCGGCGAGGGCCGGGTTTCCGAGGGCGGCAGGATCGAGGCTGGAACCGGGAAGCAATACCTCGACGCGCTCGGGCAATTCGCCTTGCGCCGCCAGCCATGCTGCAATCCGGGCGATATAGGTATCGAGGGGCGCGAAGACGAGGACGGCGGCGATATTGAAGGCCGTGTGAAAATTCACCGTCTGCCGGGTGGCATCGGACCCGAACCAGTCGGCCCGCTCGATCAGGACCGGCAGGAGGGCGACCGCCGCCAGCCCCGCCGTCACGCGCATCAGGAAATTGCCGAGCGTCACGGCCCGCGCCGCAGGCACATCGCGTTTCGTCAAGGCGACGGCGATGATGCCGGAGCCGATATTCGCGCCGATCACCGCCGCGAACGCGATGGAGGGCGACAAGATGCCGACCTGCGCGAGCGATGCCACGATCAGGACGATGGCGAGGCTGGAATGGGCCGCCCAGGTCAGCAGCGCGGTTCCGACCACCGCCACGAGCGGGGCGGCTTCGAGCACCGAGATCAGTTCCGCTGAGGGGGTCGTCGCAAAAAGTGGCGTCATCGCCTCGCGCAGCATCCGCAGCGACAGGAGCATCAGCCCCAACCCCACGAAGATGCGCCCCATCTGTCGCTTCGTACGATCCGACGAACTCAGGAACAGCGCGACGCCCGTGAAGATCAGCAGCGAATGTGCCCAGCCTAGATCGAAGGAGAGCACCTGCGCCGCCACGGTCGAGCCAAGATCGGCCCCCAGCATGATGACGAGGGCGGGGGCCAGCGCCAAGGCTCCGTTGCGCGCGAAGGAGGCGGTCAGAAGCGCCGTCGCGGTCGAACTCTGAAGCACCGACGCCGCGAGCAATCCGCTCAGAAACGCGCGCAGCCGCGATTGCGCCGCCCCGGCCAGCAAGACGCGCAGCCGTGCCTGATAGGCCCGCTCAACGCCAGTTCGCACCATGCGCGTCGCCCAGAGCAACAGCGCGACCCCACCCGCGACACCGATCACCAACTCCAGCGTGCTCATGGCTGACTAGTGAAGTTGACTCGGCTTTCGCTGCCTCTCACCCCTGCGGGTGGCCCTCCTGCGGAACTCGACCGCGAAACCCGATACATTGGGTTAACCTGAATGCAAATTGTTCCAATCCCGATCAGGACGTGACTTCGGTTCGTCATGGGGCCGTTTTCCTTAACGCATCGACACAGCAAGTTGATTAATTTGAACTTTCGAATAATCGTATATTATTTGTGTAGCAAATGTATATACATTTTTGCAAACCCGAGGCGCAATTTCGCGTGACTCAGGCCCTGTCTTCGCGTTTCAATCCCGTCAAAACATACCGGGAGGACAACGCATGAAGATCACCAGCATCCTGAGCGCCGCCGCGCTCGCCATCGGCTTTGCCGCCACCAGCCCCGCCATGGCGAAAGAGTGCCCGCGCGGCACGCTGGACGAACGCTATTGCGACTGGAACGACGATCTTGTCGCCGATACCCCCGTCAATCCCGACGACTGGCTCGACCCGAGCACGCTGGTCTTCGCCTATACCCCGGTCGAAGACCCGGCGGTCTACAAGGCGGTCTGGGCTGAATTTCTTGAGCACATGGCCGAGATCACCGGCAAGAAAGTCGTCTTCTTCCCCGTGCAGTCGAATGCTGCCCAGATCGAGGCGATGCGCTCGGGCCGCCTGCATATCTCCGGCTTCAACACCGGATCGAACCCGCTGGCCGTGAACTGCGCGGGCTTCGAGCCGTTCACGATCATGGCCTCACTTGAGGGTGGTTTCGGCTATGAAATGGAAATCATCACCTATCCCGGCTCCGGTATCGAGAAGGTCGAGGACATCAAGGGCAAGAAGCTCGCCTTTACCTCGCCGACCTCGAACTCCGGCTTCAAGGCTCCATCCGCGATCCTGAAAGCCGATTACGACATGATCCCCGAGCGTGATTTCGAGGCGGTCTATTCGGGCAAGCATGACAACTCGATCCTCGGCGTCGCCAATAAGGATTATCCGGCGGCCTCTATCGCCAACTCGGTCCTGCGGCGGATGCTCAGCCGGGATGTGGTCAAGGAGGGTCAGGTCATGTCGATCTACAAGTCGCAGACGTTCCCGACCACAGGCTTCGGCACGGTGTATAACCTGCACCCCGTTCTGAAGGCACAGGTTCGGCACGCCTTCTTCAGCTTCGACTGGGAAGGGACCAAGCTGAAAGAAGAGTTCGAGAAATCCAATGAGGGCCAGTTCCTCAACATGAACTACAAAGATTTCTGGGCCGTGATCCGCAAGATCGACGCTGCGAACGAGATCGAATACTCGTGTAATTGACGCATCAATGAACTGTCATTCCGCGGCTCGACCGCGGGGTGACATTACCTACAGGGCAAAGACCCTGAGAAAGCCCCCCATGCTTCGTCTCGAAGGCCTCACCAAAGTCTACCCCACCGGCGACAAGGCGCTCACCGATGTGACGCTCGACATCCCCGATGGGGAGGTCGTCGCGCTGATCGGGCCATCGGGAGCGGGCAAGTCCACGCTAATCCGCTGCATCAACCGGCTGGTTCAGCCCAGTTCTGGCCGCGCCATCCTCGACGGCACGGATATTACCGCGCTCGGGTCGGGGGGCCTGCGCCGGATGCGGCGGCGCATGGGCATGATCTTTCAGGAATACGCGCTGGTCGAGCGCCTCACGGTGATGGAGAACGTGCTGTCCGGACGCCTCGGCTATGTCGGGTTCTGGCGCAGCTACTTCCGCAAATATCCGCAATCGGACGTGGACGAAGCCTACCGCCTGCTCGACCGTGTCGGCCTGCTGGAAATGGTCGACAAGCGCGCCGATGAACTGTCGGGGGGCCAGCGTCAGCGCGTCGGCATCGCTCGCGCTCTCATTCAAGACCCAGCGCTCTTGCTGGTGGACGAACCGACCGCCTCCCTCGACCCGAAGACCTCCCGCCAGATCATGCGCCTGATCCGCGAGTTGTGCGAGGAACGCGGGTTGTCCGCGATCATCAATATCCATGACGTGAAACTCGCTCAGATGTTCGTGCAGCGCGTGATCGGCCTGACCAAAGGCGTCGTACAGTTCGATGGCCCGCCCGATGCCCTGACCGAAGACGTACTCACAACCATCTATGGTGAGGAGGACTGGAAGGAGACAATCCGCAAGGTCGAAGGCGGTGCCGACGACGAGGAAGAAGCCGCGTGAGTGCTACGCTGGAAACCCGCATCGGCCAGCCATGGAAGAAGCCGCCTTTCATCAAGCGACCATGGCTTCGCTGGACGCTCATCATCGGCGGGCTGCTCTATTTCGTCGTCGCCATGGCGTCGATGGAGGTCAACTGGGCGCGGGTCTGGCAAGGGCTGGAGCGGGGCGGGCAATTCGTCCTCGCCTTCACCAATCCCGATTTCACCTCCCGCGCCACCGATATCCGCGAAGGGTTGATCGAAAGCGCGATCATGACCGTCGCCGCGACCGTCGTGGGCATCGCCCTGTCGATCCCGATCGCGCTCGGGGCAGCGCGGAACATCGCGCCGTTGCCGGTCTATCTGGTTTGCCGGGGAATCGTGGCGCTCAGCCGCGCCCTGAACGAGATCATCGTCGCGATCCTGTTGGTCGCGATCTTCGGTTTCGGGCCGCTGGCCGGGTTCCTGACCCTCGCCTTCGCCTCCATCGGGTTTCTCGCCAAATTGCTGGCCGAAGACATCGAAGACCTCGACCGCTCGCAGGCCGAAGCGGTGAAGGCGACCGGAGGAAGCTGGCTGCAATGGATCAATTACGGCGTCCAGCCGCAGGTGATGCCGCGCCTGATCGGATTGTCGATGTACCGCCTCGATATCAATTTCCGCGAATCCGCCGTGCTCGGCCTCGTCGGCGCGGGCGGCATCGGGGCGACGCTGAACACGGCCTTTGACCGCTATGAATTCGATACCGCCGCCGCGATCCTGATCATCATCATTGCCGTGGTGATGGCGCTCGAATACCTCTCCGGCATCATCCGCGCGAGGGTTCAGTAATGCCGCAGGTCATCGCCGGGGACGGCTCGAGAATCTGGATGCTGCGCGACCGCAAGGCACAGTTCACCCGCTGGGCCGCGTGGCTGGTCGGGACCATCATCTTCCTCTGGTGCTGGCAACGCATTTCTGAAGCGACGGAATGGTTCTTCGTCTGGGATGCCCCTCGCATTGCCGCCGATATCGGAAACCGGGCGATGCCCCCCCGCTGGTCCTACATGGACAAGCTGTGGGCGCCGCTATGGGACACGCTCAATATCGCGACGCTCGGCACGTTCTTCGCCCTCATCATGGCCGTGCCCGTCGCCTTCCTCGCGGCGCGGAATACGACCCCGAGCGCCCTCTTCATTCGTCCCATCGCGCTACTCATCATCGTCTCCACCCGCTCGATAAACTCCCTGATTTGGGCACTGCTGCTCGTCGCGATCATCGGCCCCGGCATCTTCGCGGGCATGGTCGCCATCGCCATCCGCTCGGTCGGCTTCTGCGCCAAGCTGCTCTACGAGGCCATCGAGGAAATCGACGCCAAACAGGTCGAGGCGATCATCGCCACCGGGGCGAGCCGCTGGCAGGTAATGGCCTATGGCATCGTCCCACAGATCATGCCCGCCTTTGCCGGGATCGCCGTCTTCCGCTGGGATATCAATATCCGCGAATCCACCGTGCTGGGGCTGGTCGGCGCGGGCGGCATCGGCCTGCAATTGAAAGGCTCGCTCGATACGCTGGCTTGGCCGCAGGTAACGCTGATCCTCATCGTCATTTTCGCCACGGTCATTCTCAGCGAGTGGGTGTCCGCGAAGGTGCGCGGCGCGGTGATTTGAAACGATGATCATCGATGCCCGAACGGCTTTCGACCGCTATGAAGCGGTGCGGCCCGCCCTGCCCGATGCCGTGTTCCCGGCGCAGACCGAAACGATTGTTCATCTCGGGTCGGTCATCGGTCAGTTCGACACATTCCTGCTCGATGCCTTTGGCGTGCTGAATATCGGTGAGACCGCCATTCCCGGTGCCGTGGATTTCATCGCTGCGATCCGCCGGGCAGGCGGACGTGTGATGATTGTCAGCAACAGCGCCAGTGTGCCGACCGCTGTCAGCCTCGCGAAATTCCACCGTCTTGGCTTTGACTTCGAGTCGGATGAAATCATCACAAGCCGCGATGCCTTGAAGGCCGCCATGGTGTTGGAGCCATCGCGCCGCTGGGGTGTGATGGCCGCAGAGAATTCGCAGATCGACGAGCTGGACATCGACGCCTGCGCCCTTGGCGATGACACCGCAGAATACGACGCCGTAGACGGTTTCGTCCTCCTCGGAAGCGGCAATTGGACCCCGGCTCGTCAGGAGCATCTTGTCGCGAGCCTGATCCGCGCCCCGCGCCCGGTCCTGGTCGGCAACCCGGACCTCGTGGCCCCGCGCGAGGGGGGTCTGTCGCTGGAACCCGGCTGGTTCGCCCATGACCTCGCGGACCGCATCGACGGATGCCGTCCCATCTTCTATGGCAAGCCCTTCCGCTCGATCTTCGATCTGGCCCTCGCCCGTATCGACACTATCGACCCTGCCCGTACCCTCATGGTCGGCGACACCCTGCACACGGATGTTCTCGGCGGGGCCGTCGCGGGGTTGCAGACCTGCCTGCTTTGCGATTACGGCCTGTTTGCTGGAGAAAAGATCGACACTCTGATCGACAGGTCAGGTATCCACCCAAACCTCATCGTCGCGCAGCTATAGATTCCGGGACAATCTCATTCACGGGAACGATCAATAAGAAACGCCCTGCTCATTTCTGGGCGGGGCGTTTTTTATGTTGATTGTATTGAGAGCTATATTTCTGTGGCTTATTAGTCTGGCGGTGACCTACTTTCCCGCGGGGTAACCCGGAGTA
>CALHLW010000069.1 GCA_938034615.1 uncultured Neomegalonema sp.
GCGGGCCTGAAGCGGCCCGCTCGACTCGGTGTCAGCGGTCGTTACCCTGATTGGCGAAGCCGCTTTTCTCGTTCAGGTCATCAATCAGGAACTTGCGTGGATCGATGGCCAGACCCCGTCGCACGTTGCGCAGGGTGATGACGCTGGAGCGGTTCTGGGCATCGGTGATGACCCATTTCTGCAATCCGATGGGATTTGATGAAAAGATCATCGTCACCGAGCCATCATTGGGGTTGCTCGGGTCGATGGCCTTGGCCCGCACCACGCCGGGGGCGCGCTCGACCGACTGGATCGCGCCTTCGCGCCCTAGATCGACATTGTCGCGCAGCAACAGGTAGAGCGGCGTCCGGCTTAGCGGGATGCGATCAGTCTTGTTCAGATCACGGTTCATGATGCCTGCCCATGTCCCGTCCGAGACGACGGTGGTGGGGTAGGGATCGTAATATTCGAACCTCAGACGACCGGGGCGGCGAAGGTAGAAAATGCCTTCCGCCGTGCGCCCATCCGCCGATTGCTGGACGAAATCGCCCTGCATCGTCGTGATGCCGTTGAGGTACTGATTCAGCGCCGACACGGTCTGGGCATCGTAGCCCTGAGCAATGGCCGGGGCGGCGAGGGAGCCGGTCGCGAGGGCTGCGGCGGCACCGAGGAGAAGGGTTCTGCGTTCCATAGCTCTATCCTGTCAGATGAGTTGGGCAATTATCGGGCTTCGATGAGAATTTCACGTTTTCCGGCGTTATTGGCAGGGGTAACGATTCCCTGCTCTTCCATCTGTTCGATCAACCGTGCGGCACGGTTGTAACCGATTTGTAAACGCCGCTGGATATAGCTGATCGTGGCGCGGCGATCATGGGCGACGATGGCCACCGCCTGATCGTAGAGGGTGGCATCATCCGTATCGCCGCCGCCAAGGCCGAGCAGTTCGTCGATTTCGCTATTGCCGCCTTCGGGTTCGTCGAACGTGACCTGATCGTTCGCCTCGCCATGGGCGCGCAATTCGTCTGCGACACGCTGGACTTCCTCGTCGGAGACGAACGGCCCGTGTACGCGGGTCACGCGCCCGCCGCCCGCCATGAACAGCATGTCGCCCTGTCCGAGAAGCTGTTCGGCCCCCTGTTCGCCAAGGATCGTGCGGCTGTCGATCTTCGACGTGACCTGAAAGCTGATCCGGGTCGGGAAGTTCGCCTTGATCGTGCCGGTGATGACATCGACCGATGGGCGCTGCGTCGCCATGATGATATGGATGCCCGACGCGCGTGCCATCTGGGCGAGGCGCTGGATGCAGGCTTCGATCTCTTTCCCGGCGACCATCATCAGGTCGGCCATCTCGTCCACGACGACGACGATGAAGGGCAGGGTCTCGGGATCGTATTTCTCGGTGGAGACGTTGCCGAATTCGTCCATTTTGTCGCGGCTGAGCTGTTCGCCTGCCTGCTGCGCGGCGCGCATCTTGAGATTATAACCTTCGATGCCGCGCACGTTCATCGCCGCCATCTTCTGATAGCGGCTCTCCATTTCGCGCACGACCCATTTGAGGGCCATCACGGCCTTCTTCGGATCGGTTACGACAGGAGAGAGGAGATGCGGGATGCCGTCATAGACGCTGAGTTCCAGCATCTTCGGGTCGATCATGATGAGGCGACATTCCTCGGGCGTATGGCGATAGAGCAGCGAAAGGATCATCGCGTTGATCGCGACTGATTTACCCGCGCCCGTCGTCCCGGCCACCAACAGATGCGGCATCTTCGTGAGCGGGGCGAACTTGATGCTGCCGTCGATGGCCTTGCCCAAGGCGAGGGGAAGTTGCATGTCCGAATCGACCACCTGGTCGAGGATCTCACGCAGATGAACCATCTCGCGGTGTTCGTTGGGCATCTCGATCCCGATGACCGAGCGTCCCCGCACAGGGGCGACACGGGCGGACAGCGCGCTCATCGAGCGGGCGATATCATCCGAGAGGCCCACGACCCGCGCGGCCTTGGTTCCGGCGGCGGGTTCCAATTCGTGCAGGGTGACGACCGGGCCTTGCTTGGCGGCCATGATCTCGCCCTTCACGCCGTAATCTTCGAGAACTTTCATCAGATCATCGGACTTGCCGCGCAACTCCTGCTGCGTGGCGGGGCGCACTCCGCGCTGCGGCTTGGCGAGCAGATCGAGGCTGGGCTTGATCGCACCGCCCGCTGCCTTGCGCCGTTTCATCACGGCCTTGCGCTTTGCAGTGCCCTTCGTCTCCGGGGGCGTGGCTCGCGTGGGAGCCTCAGCCTTTAGCGGGGGAGCGGTTGACGGCATGGCGTCGGGCATATCGACCGGCGCGCGTAATGGCGAGGCGCGCAGCGGTGCCGCCGTGCCTTCCAGGGTTGGCGGATTCTCAGCCCCCTTCACGGGGCGCAGCTTTCGGGTCAGGTCGCGGGTGCGGGTGAGCGTGCTTTCGGTCAGGGCGACCCGGTTCTCGCGCGAGAAAACGCGGCGATAGGAATCGGTGATATGCCGCCAGAACCACAGCGCTTCTTCCCGCGTAACGCCGCAGGCCAGCGCGATGGTCGCAATGGAGAGGAGGCAGAAGATCAGCCCTGGAATCTGGTAGGGCGCGGAGAAATCCAGCGCGGCGAGGCCCTGTGCGAAGGGCCGGATCGTAAAATCCCCCAGCCAGCCACCATGGCCCAGCAGCCCCTCGATCCGCCCCGGAAGGGCCGACAGAAACGCGCAGGTCGCGACCACCGCCGCGAACCCGGCCCCTACCAGCCGCAGCGGTACGATGACCAGCCGATCCCACGAACCTGTCCACAGCCGAATCGCCCAGATGCCCAACACCACGGGGATCAGCGCCGCTGTCCGTCCGATGGTCAGCAACAGCAGCGCCGCCATCTGCGCGCCAACGCCCCCGAGCCAGTTGCTCGCATCGCTCGACGTCGCGTTCAGGAAACTCGGATCAGTCGGGGAATAGCTCAACAGCGCCATGAACAACAGGATCGCGAGCAGCCCCAAAAAGGCCGCGACGACCCGGTTGGTCATCCCGCCGAACAGGCCACTGCCAAGGGTCTCGGCTTCGGAATCAGTCATCGTCGTCACGCTGTTGCCTCCGCAGGGGGTCGTTCCCGTGTCGTCAGAATGCCCGCGATGGCCTCCAGACCGGGGCGCAGGGCCGCGACCGGCTCGACGAGAGCAGCCCGGATATAACGGGTGCCAGGGTTCATTCCGTCGATGAAGCGCGGATCGCTGCGCCCCAGATAGGCACCGGGCAGCACGCGCACCCCATGCTCGCGCCACAGGCGCACCGTCGCCGCTTCGCCATCTCCGGTATCGAGCCATAGGAAGAAACCGCCGCGTGGGACGGTATAGCCGGGCAAGCCGCCGAGGATTTCATCCACCAGCGCATATTTCTCGCGATAGAGCGCCCGGTTCGCCGTCACATGCGCCTCGTCGCGCCACATCGCCTCCGCTGCGTGCAACACGGGCAGGGGCGAGGGTGCGCCAGCATAGGAGCGCAAGCGTTTCATCGCCTCAATCAGCCCCGCGCCTCCGGCGACGAATCCACTCCGCAGGCCGGGCGCGTTCGAGCGTTTGGAAAGTGAGTTGAACACCAGCACATGGTCGAGCGAAACGCCCTCGCCCACCGCCGCTTCCAAACCGCCGGGTGGCGGATCGCCGGGGTAGATTTCCGAGTAGCATTCGTCGAATCCGA
>CALHLW010000070.1 GCA_938034615.1 uncultured Neomegalonema sp.
GCGGCGGAGGCCATCGTGGAATACGCCCATCTGCACCACGCCGCCGAAACCGGGCAGGTGCCGTTCAAGCAATGGCCGCAGGGCGTGAAAGGCCATTTCGTCGCGCGAATTCCTGCGCCCTGATGGGACGGGTCTCGCTCATCCTCGGTGGCGCACGCTCGGGCAAGACGGCCCGCGCCCTCGCGCTCTGCGCCGAGCCACCCCATACTTACCTAGCCACTGCGCAACCGCTCGACAGCGAGATGGAAACCCGCATCGCTGCCCATCGGGCGGAGCGGGGCGAGACATGGGGCGTGATCGAGGAATCGCTGGAGATCGCGGATGCGCTGCGTGATGCGGAGGCCGGAACGACCGTTCTCGTCGATTGCCTGACCCTCTGGCTCTCGAATCTCATGCAGCATGACCGCGACGTGGAGGCCGAGACCACCCGCGTGATTGCGGCGCTGGCCACCACCCAGAACCGCGTCGTCCTCGTCTCCAACGAAATCGGCATGGGGTTGGTGCCGATGGAGAAACTCTCCCGCGATTTCCGCGATGCGCAGGGGCGATTGAATCAGCGCATCGCGGCGGTGGCCGACCATGTGGAGTTCGTCGTGGCGGGGTTGCCGATGGTGATGAAGGGATGAGTGCGGGAGGCGATCCCTCTTCTCCCTCTCCTCGCAAGCGGGAAGAGGGGCAGTAGGTGCGGCACTCCATGACCCCCCGCCTGATGCTTCAGGGCTGCGGCTCCAATGTCGGCAAGTCCATGCTCGTTGCGGGCCTCGCGCGAGCCTATGCCAATCGCGGGCTGCGGGTCGCCCCGTTCAAGCCCCAGAACATGAGCAACAACGCCGCCGTCACCGATGATGGCGGCGAGATAGGCCGCGCGCAGGCGTTGCAGGCGCTGGCTGCCCGGATGCCCACCAGTGTCCACATGAACCCGGTTCTCCTGAAACCTGAAACCGAGAGCGGGGCGCAGGTGGTGGTGCAGGGGACGCGCCTGCGCCATGCGATGGCGCGGGATTATACGGCGCTGAAACCCACGCTTCTGAAAGCGGTCACCGAGTCCTTCGAGCGTATCTCGCAGGATGCCGACCTCATCCTCATCGAAGGAGCGGGCAGTCCGGCGGAGATCAACCTGCGCGCGGGAGATATTGCGAATATGGGCTTTGCGGAGGCGACGGATACGCCGGTGGTGCTGGTGGGTGATATCGACCGAGGCGGGGTGATCGCACAGGTCGTCGGGACTAAAGCCGTGCTCGATCCCGCCGATGCGGCGCGCATCATGGGTTTCGTCATCAACAAGTTTCGGGGCGATGTGTCTCTCTTCGATGACGGCTATCGCATGATTGAACAGCACACGGGTTGGCCCGGTTTCGGTGTCGTGCCGTGGTTTGCCGATGCAGGTCGTTTGCCCGCTGAAGACGCCTCCGACCTGCGCGCGCCTCTTCATCATGGGTCGGTTAAGATCGTCTGCCTCCAGCTTTCACGCATCGCCAATTTTGACGATCTTGACCCTTTGCGCGCCGAACCCGGCTGCACCGTCGAGATGATCGCCTCCGGCCAATCCATCCCCGGCGATGCCGCTCTTGTCATCATTCCCGGCAGCAAATCCACGCGTGGCGATCTCGCCTTCCTGCGCGCGCAGGGGTGGGATATCGACTTGATGGCCCATCGCCGCCGGGGCGGGATGATCCTCGGAATTTGCGGCGGCTATCAGATGCTCGGGAAGACCATTGATGACCCGGAGGGCATCGAGGGCGCGGCTGGCCTCTCTGATGCTCTTGGTCTGCTCGACGTCGCGACGGTAATGACCCCGCAAAAATCGCTCACGAAGAAGGCAGCACGGCATCGCGCCAGCAACACCGATCTGACCGGGTATGAGATCCATATCGGCGTCACCTCCGGCCCCGACCGGAAACGCCCTCTGTTCGAGGTTGATGGTACTCCCGAGGGCGCAATTTCTTCAGACGGGCTGACCTGCGGCACGTATCTCCATGGCATGTTCTCTGCCGATGCCTTTCGGGCTGCGTTCGTCGCCAAGCTTGGTGTTACAGCAGGGCAGCGTGACTATGCGGGGGGCGTGGATGATACGCTCGAAGCCCTCGCCGAACACCTCGAAACCCATCTCGATCTCGATGCCATGCTCTCACTCGCGCGTGAGGTCAGTTGACAGGACGCCCCGGCGTCCCATTCCTCTCTCGCGATGCACTATGATCCCGAACACCCTTTCGGCACCGCAGATCTGCTCGCCAGCCCTCGCGTGATCGGCCAGATCGGCCAGACACTCGACGGGCGTGTGGCGACGCCGACTGGCAAGTCGCTCTATATCAATGGCAAATGTGCGCTGGAGCATCTGCATCGCCTGCGGGCCGGGGTGGATGCGGTGATTGTCGGGGTCGGCACCATTATTGCCGATGATCCCCGTCTCACCGTCCGCCTTTCCGAGGGGCCGTCGCCCGTCCGTGTGGTGATCGATCCCGAAGGCCGGATGCCGAAGGACGCGCGGTGCCTGACCGATGCCTCCGTCCGAACCCTTCTGATCCATCGGGAGGGGATCGGCTCGCCCTGCAAGAACCCGATTGTGATCGGCCCGTCGTGCGACGGCACCTTGTCGCCCGCTGCGATTCTCGCTGCGTTAGCAGAGCGTGGTTTGCGGCGGGTTCTGGTTGAGGGTGGTCCGACTACGCTCTCGCATTTCCTGACGGCAGAGGTCATCGACGATCTGCACATCATGGTCGCCCCGAAGATTTTCGGCTCGGGCCGCGAGGGGATTGTTCTGCCGCCTATCGACCGACTGGATGAAGCATTGACCCCTGCCACCCGCACCCTGCTCTTTGACGATGGCGATGTGTTGTTTCAATGCGACTTGACCAAGGCCGATCACGGATGACCTAATAAAGCGGAAAATGCGGAGGCAGCCATGACCGTCACCATCGAACGCTACAATTTCATTCAGAAATTACTGCACTGGCTCATCGCGCTGTTGGTCATCGGGGCGCTGGGCGCGGGATCGGCGCTGGATTGGCTGGATAACGGGCCGCTCAAGAACCAGCTCTATGCGCTGCACAAGGCGAACGGGATGCTCGTTCTTGGCTTGATGCTGCTGCGGGTCGTGGCTCGGATCGTCTTCGGTGCGCCGCCCCTGCCGGCGAGTGTCTCTTCATGGCAGCGCACAGCGGCGGCGGCTTCCCACTTTCTTCTCTACGCCCTCATCCTGCTGATGCCCATTGTCGGATGGGCGGCCACCAGTGCCTTTCCGGCTCCACTGCCCTTCTTCGGCCTGTTCGAATTCCCGCCCCTGATCGGGGCCGACCGTGATCTGTCGAAACAGTTGTTCGAGATCCACGAGATCATGGGCAAGGTCATCATCGCGCTGGTGGTCGTGCACATCGCCGCCGCCTTGCAGCACGCGTTCATCAAGAAAGACGGCGTGCTGCGGCGGATGCTCTGATCCTTGCGCTCAGGGCGACGTCTTCAACCTGGATTGTCCCTGGTTGATGTCGCCGAAATCGGAGTAGATCGCTTGGGCGTCGCGATAGGCAGTCATGGCGGCTTTGAGCCGCGACAGCGTATCATCTCCGGCATCCGCCTTCTGCTTCGCTTGCCGCGCCTTTGCCTCTGGCGCAGCTTCTCGCAGAAGGTCGATCAGGCACCGCCGGGAGAGGCATCCGGGAATTGCAGGGGTGGATAGCGTGACTGGATCGCGATCTCGATATCGTCGGCGAAGGCAGGTGCTTCGGTCAGGACCGATGCCGCGATCAGTGCCAGCAAACCTTTGCGTATCGTCATCGTCGCCTCCCCCGTTTTGCAGATTTCCACGAGCCTGCGCTTCAACCTGAACGATTGCAAGGGGGTGGCGAGCCTAACTCTTGGCAAGTTGGTCGAAGGCCATCAGCCGTTCGATGACGCCCTTCATCTGGTCGAGCGGGATCATGTTTGGCCCGTCCGATGGCGCATTGTTAGGGTCTTGGTGCGTTTCGATGAACACCGCCGCAATGCCGAGCGACACCGCACAACGCGCGAGCAGCGGGGCCATGGTCCGGTCGCCGCCTGAGGCACCGCCGAGGCCCCCCGGTTGCTGCACCGAATGGGTGGCATCGAAGACGACCGGACAGGCGCATTGCTCTTTCATCGTCGGGATCGAGCGCATGTCGGCGACCAGCGTGTTGTAGCCAAAGCTGACCCCGCGCTCGGTCGCCCAGACATTATCGTTCCCCGCCTCGCGCACCTTGTTGACGACATTCTTCATGTCCCATGGGGCGAGGAACTGGCCTTTCTTGACGTTGACGGCCTTGCCGGTCTTCGCGGCAGCGACGAGCAGGTCGGTCTGGCGACAGAGGAAGGCGGGAATTTGCAGCACATCGCAGACTGCGGCTACCGGCGTGCAATGCTCGACCTCATGCACATCGGTCACGCAGGGCAGCCCCAGCGTTTCGCGGATTTCCGCAAACACCGGCAATGCGCCATCCAGCCCGATCCCGCGTTTGCCATGGATCGAGGTGCGGTTCGCCTTGTCGTAGCTGGCCTTGAAGATCAGCGGAATACCCAGCCCCTCGCACATCTCCTTCAGTGCGGTCGCCATCATCATGGCATGGTCCCGCGTCTCCATCTGACAGGGACCGGCGATCAGGGTTAGCGGGGCATCGTTGGCGATCTGGGGCAGCATGGCCGTCTCCGGTTGGTAGGGTCGGGGCGGGCTTACGCGATTTTCAGGACGGCGTGAACCGCAACGACAGGCAGGACATACCGCCGTCGATCAGCGCGGCCTGTTCGTTCGGCAATTCAACGAGATCGTACCCCTCATCGCGAAGGCGAGCGGCGGTCTTCGGGAAGCCCGCAGGAAAGAGGACAACGCCGTTGAAGCGGATGCAGTTGGCGCAAGGCTCCTCACCCGGTTCGACTGGGACCACCCTGTAGTCCGCAAAGCACCCGGTGGCGGCGAGGCGTTCGGTGGCCAGCACCGTCTCGCCGTCGAGCAACCCGCAATCGGTTTTGAAATGCAGCACGTCGGGAGGCGTCGCTAACTCGCGAACGGTATATCCCCAAGGCTCCACGATGGCGCGCAGGGCGGCAACTCCCATGGCATCAGTGCGGGCGGAGAGACCGACGAGGATTTCTCGATCCGTCACGAGGATATCGCCGCCTTCGATGAACCCGTCCTCCACCGTTTCAACCTGCCCGTAGACATAGCGCAGGGTCGGAGCCATTGCCGCTGCTTCCCCCAGCCGTGAGGGCGCGCCGGGGCGCATGACCACCGCGCCGTTCGGCAGGCAGAGCGCGGCATCCTCGACGAAGACCGAGTCGGGGAAATCTTCTAGCGCAGGCAGGGCGATGACCTCGGCTCCCGCCGCCTGCAACGCTGCGACATAGGCCGCATGGTCCGCCGCGAACTGGCTCGGATCCGGCGTCCCGCTATCGACGGCGCGCAGGCCGTCCGTCACGCTGGCAGAGGGCGCGCGGACGATGGCATGGGTGAAGTTCGTCGCCGCGCTCATCGCTTCGCCCTCAGGATACCCTGCCATATGCTCTTCCTCACCATTCTTTCCCCGCCTTAACGCAGTAGGGCGCGGCGAGCAAACCGTGTGGACAAGACATGGGCCGTCACGGCTGCCACAAGGCTGAGGGCGACCGCGACCGAGAGGGCGGTAGAATAGCTGTTGCTCCGATCGTAGAGATATCCCGCCAGCCAAGGGGCCAGCAGGCCCGCGCTGCCCCAGGCCGTGAAGACCTTTCCGTAAACCCGCGCCCCGGCAGCGGTGCCGAAGACCTTGGCGAGTGTTGACGGAAACACCGCGATGATCGCGCCATAAGTGAAGCCGACGAAGGACAGACCGATCAGGGCACTCCCCCCGCTTTGCGTCCCGAGAATGACGAGCAGGGCCGCTGCCGAGATCACGGGTAGTGCGGTCAGGAGTTTCAGAGGGGCGATCCGGTCCGCAAGCCAGCCGCCCGCAAAGGCACCGACCATGTTGAACAGGGCGGCAAGGGCGGGGGTGATCCACGCCACCCCTTGCCAGCCGTTCGCGCGGGCGATCCCCGATGCGTGGCCTATCGTCATCA
>CALHLW010000071.1 GCA_938034615.1 uncultured Neomegalonema sp.
CGTCAGATCCTCACGGATCGCAGCCAAGGCTACCTGCGCCTTGAAGTCAGCCGAATACCGTTTCCGTTTCGTCATCTCGCGTCGTTCCTTCGTCAGTCGCTACAGCTTAGCAACTGGTCCGAAATCCCGCGACCACCTCTCTGCTGTTACACTGGGCCACTACACCCAAGCTGTTCGGGGTGGAGCAGAGGCGCTTGAGCGGTTGGATCGTGCTTACGGCGGCGGGGCATGAGGTCTCCGGGAGGCACGGGGAGCGGCGTCGCTCGCGCCGCTATATCGGCCCCCGCCCGGTGTCCCATGCCGCTCCCGATACCGCTCCAATGGCTACGACGGCGCAGGCGGTGTGTCAGGGTCATCGAGCCCCCACGACCAGATGTATAGATTAGATGGGCAGGGTGGCCAGACCCCCCATGTTCACCCGCAGCGGAGGGGCTTCCCCGGGGTACGTGTGCTAGCCCATACCCGGAGTGTTAACCTGACCATCTAATCTACGTTTGTTATAGATTAGATGGACACGGTGGACACGCAGAGTTGGGTTGCTGCCCTCAGATTGCCGTTTGAGCGGTTCCAAGACCTGAACTTGTTAATTGCAACTGTGAGCACGATGGACGCCGATCACAGTATGTGGGCCTAACCCACGTTCCTAAATACCGGGTGAGTTTGGCCAAGGTTGACCTAATCGGCCGGTAAACGGAGAAGGGCGCGCTTCGTCGCAATCGTGCAAAAAACCGATCTGCAGCGCCGGTTCTTTCACGTCTTACAATCGGTTTGCCGTATCAGGCGGCGATGCTCTGTTGGCACACATCGCGTAACATGTAGCCACGGCCCCAAACTGTCTCAATGTAGTGCTCGCCACCGGTCGCTGCCGACAGTTTTTTACGCAGCTTGCAGGTAAACACATCAATGATCTTAATTTCAGGTTCGTCTAGGCCACCATAAAGGTGGTTGAGGAACATTTCTTTGCTCAAGGTGATACCTTTGCGAAGCGACAGAAGCTCCAACATCTGGTATTCTTTACCAGTGAGATGTATCCGTGCACCGTCAATCTCAACAGTTTTAGCATCCAGATTGACCTCCATCCTTCCGGTAGAAATGATCGATTGGCTATGCCCCTTCGAACGGCGCACAATCGCACGAACGCGCGCGAGCAACTCGTCTTTGTTGAAGGGTTTCGTCATATAATCATCCGCGCCGAAGCCAAGCCCTTTAATCTTGTCATCAGTGCCATCATTGCCCGAAAGGATCAGAACAGGAGTGTTGATTTTTGCAATTCTAAGCTGCCGCAACACCGCGTATCCGCTCATATCAGGTAAATTTACATCAAGAACGATTAAGTCGTAATCATATAATTTGCCAAGCTCAACACCCTCTTCACCTAAATCGGTTGTATGAACATTCATACCGCCTTCTTTAAATATCAATTCAATACTTTTAGCCATTATATTATTATCTTCTATCAAAAGAATCTGCATATCTTTTCCCTACAACATTAAAGATTAGGCTATCTATTTAGCCTCTCTTGTTTCGACAGAGCCTTCCTAGAATGGTAAATGCGCCAGCAATTGTCATTAATGTGTAAAATTGTGCTAAAATGTAATTCTATTCACAAATACCATAATTTGCGTAGCATCTTACCTACTCATGAAAGCAAGCTGGTCCCGCACCCCTTTCAATGATCGCTGCGCTTATGGCTTTCGTGTGCGCTGCACACCAGCAAGCCCACTCCCAATGGAACCCTGATCCAAATGACCGATTCGTTTTATGGTGTCCGTACAGAGCTTCCTGCCCGCATCGGAGGCCTCTGCGCCGGATCGGCAGCGGCTCGATCAGGAGAGCGAAGCGGCGGCTCTGATAAGCTAATTATCAGACAAGCAGCGCGACGGCCTTGGTTCAACTGCACGCTCTGCGAGGGCTTTAATCGCGGCGAGCCATGACCCCATGTCACCGGTTGCAAACCGCCGAGGAACGGCCCTCTGAGCAATTAGGTCACCAGATCGAGTGACCCGGCGGTGACCGAGGACCTCATGGAGGGGTTCGGAGACGCATCGAAGCGGTATCGAAATACCGCCCAACGCACTGTTCTGTATTGAAAAACCCCGGGGGACGGGGTGGTGGAGCCTAGCGGGATCGAACCGCTGACCTCCTGCATGCCATGCAGGCGCTCTCCCAGCTGAGCTAAGGCCCCGTACCGCATTGCGAACTGCGTCACAGAGCGCACCGTTTAGTCGGACGCGCCGCGCAGTTCAAGCGAAAACCGATGCGATCAACGGATCACTTTTGGGTTTCTTCTTCCGGTTCGTCGTCATCGTCATCATCTTCGGCGACCACGATATCGACATCGATATCCTCGTCGTCGTCGTCGTCGGAAGAATCCTCGTCGTCATCGAGGCCTTCATCGTCATCGATCAGCGCATCGTCGGCGACGAAATCATCTTTGTCATCATCGTCACCGGAGGCGACAACTGTCGTGTCATCTTCGGCATCCGCCGGAAGAATCGCGTCGTCCTCGTCGTCATCATCATCGTCGGAGGAAACGACTTCGACGAGTTCTTCGTCATCCTCCTCCTCAACGACTTTCTTGACGACCTTCTTCTCCTTAGGCGCGGCGGCGGCCTTGCCTCGTTTGATCTTGGTCGCGGCGATGAGATCGTATTCTGCCTCACACGCGGGGCAGATGATCGGTGTCTTGCTCAAGTCGTAAAAGCGAACCGAACAGCTCTGGCATTGGCGCTTGACGCCCCATTCGGGTTTGACCATCGGATGATTTCCTGAAATTCGGCGGATTGAGAAGCGCATCCGATGCCACAGTACAGGGGCGGATGTCAAAGGCCCTTGCAGGCTTCTCGACGATTTGTTGCAGCGCAACACAAAAACCGGTAAACTCATTTCTTAACGGCACCGAATTACACTGGCCGCAAGGCATTTCAGGGCCGAACAGCGAACAGACGGGACAAACGATGCTCTATCACGCCTATGAATGGACCCACTCCACGATCACGCCGCTGCGACAGGCATCGGAGGCGGGCCTCAAGGCATGGACCGATCCCCGCAATCCTTGGGCCGACACCCCTCTGGCCCGCACGATGACAGCCTCGCTGGAAATGTTCAACGACGCTACAAAGCGCTATGGACGCCCCGAATGGGACATCGATATCATCGACGCCCATGGCCACCCCGCCGCCGTGCGGATCGAAACGGCGATGGAGAAACCCTTCTGTCGCCTGTTGCATTTCAAACGCTATGGAGAGGGATGCGGCGAGGGGAAAGATCCCAAAGTCCTGCTGATCGCGCCGATGTCCGGGCATTTTGCCACGCTGCTGCGCGGAACGGTCGCGAAGATGCTGGAGACGCATGACGTCTACGTCACCGATTGGCGCGATGCGCGAAACGTGCCGGTTACGGAAGGTTTGTTCGACCTCGAAGACTACGTGCAATACCTGATCGAATTCCTGCAATTCATGGGTCCGGGGTCGTCGATGGTCGGTGTGTGTCAGCCGGGGGTTCCGGCACTGGCCGCGACCGCGCTGATGGCTGAAGATAACGACCCCTGCCGCCCCGACTCCCTGATTCTGATGGGCAGCCCGATCGACACGCGGGTCAGCCCGACCGAGCCGACCAAGCTGGCGGACGAAAAATCACTGAGCTGGTTCGAGACACAACTGACCTCGCTGGTGCCCCTGCCCAATCCGGGCGTGATGCGGCGGGTCTATCCGGGGTTCCTGCAACTCAGCGGCTTTATGTCAATGAACATGGACCGGCATTTCAACGCCGGTGTGCGCCAGTATCGGCATCTCATCAAGGGCGATGGGGATTCGGCGGAGGCGCACCGGGCGTTCTACGATGAATACCTCGCGGTGATGGATCTGACGGCGGAGTTCTACCTCCAGACCATCGACATGGTGTTCCAGCGCCACCTGCTGCCGAAGGGTGAATTCGAGGTAAAGGGGCGCCTGGTCGATCTGAGCGCGATCACGGATACGGCAATCATGACCATCGAGGGCGGTCGCGACGATATCACGGGCGAGGGGCAGACGCATATTACCCAAACCCTCACAGCGAACCTGCCCGATGCCATGAAGGAGGCCTACACGAACCCCGATGTCGGCCATTACGGCATCTTCAACGGCAGCCGGTGGCGCGAGACGACCCAGCCAAAGCTGGCGGCGTTCATCGCCCGGCACCGCAAGTAGGCGATGGCGACGACCCTTGCCGTAGAGGGATTGGCGCATCCGGTGCGCGTGATCCGGCGACGCGGGGCGCGGCGGTTGACCCTCAGCGTGAGCCGCGCGACCGGGGTGGCGACGATGACCCTGCCTCCCCGGATGCCGATGGCCGACGCACAGGCTTTTGCGCTGAAGCATCGCGACTGGCTGCACGCGCGGGCTGGGGCGATGCCGCAAGCGGTGCCCTTCGAGAATGGCATGACCCTGCCCTATCGCGGGCGCGACCTGCGGGTTGTGCGGCGCGAGGGGCGCGGGGTACGGATGGCCGGGGAGACCATAGAGGTCGGTGGATCGTCGGATACCCTGCCCGGCTCGCTGGAGCGGTGGCTCAAGGGACAGGCCCGCACGCGCCTGCGCGCCCGCAGCGAAGCCCATGCCGAGGCGCTTGGGGCCAAGTTCTCCCGCATCGCCATCCGCGATACGCGCAGCCGGTGGGGGTCATGCTCGTCATCAGGCACCCTCTCCTACTCCTGGCGCGTGATCCTGGCCCCCGATGCGGTGCTGGACTACCTTGCCGCCCACGAAGTCTCGCACCTCCGCGAGATGAACCATTCCGCGCAGTTTTGGGGGCATGTGAAGGCGCTATGTCCGGATTATCGGGAGTGGCAGGACTGGCTTCGCGAGCACGGACCCGATTTGCATCGGTATGGGCGGACTGACTGCACGGTGTAGAAGTTCACCAATTCCACCAAACGAAGATCGTGCCGGTCGATATAGCGAAGATCAGAAACCGTCTCGCGTCTCTCCCTATTTCGCTTCTGTCAAAGATCGCATTGAAGAGAACGAGCGATAGAACCGATATGGCAAAAAGCAGGATGCTGACCGTCTGATAACCAAGCCTCTGTCACCCCCCGATCCATTTTGGCAAGAACAGCGCGATCTCCGGGAACAGCATCACGAGCGCCAGACCGATGATCTGCAACCCGATAAACGGGATCACAGCGGCGAAGATGCGTTGCAGGGTGATGTGGGGCGGGGCCACGGATTTTAGCCAGAAGCAGGCGGGGCCGAAGGGCGGGGAGAGGAAATAGATCTGGATGTTCATCACAAACAACACGCCGAACCACACGGCTGCCCAGTCCGGGTCCATTCCCAGTTCCGGGGCCATGTCACGCACAACGGGTGCAAAAACCGGCACGGTGATGAAGACGATGGCGATCCACTCCATGAAGGTGCCGAGGATGATGAGGATGCCCATCATCACGAAGATCACGCCCATCGCCGAGAGGCCCAACCCCGCAAACAGCGAGCGCATGAAGTCTGCTCCGCCGATCAGGTTGTAGATGCCCACAAAGGCGACGGCACCGAGGATCAGCCAGATGATCGTCCCGACCGTGGACATCGTGCCCGCGAGCGCCTGTTGCAGCATGTGCCAGTCGAAGCGGTTACGCACCAGCGCAACGAACAGAGCGCCGAAGACGCCCACCGCTGCCGCCTCTGTCACTGAGGCTATGCCCGCATAGATCGATCCCATGACGCAGGCGATCAGGGCGATGCACATGGCGACCGCAAGGCGCTTTTCGGTCGTCATCGCCGTTACTTCCTTGCCGCGCATTTCAGCCACTTCCTCGGCAGTCGGAGCGAGCGAGGGATTGGCGTAGCAGCGCAGGACAACAAAGATGCCGTAGAAGGTCGCCAGCATGATGCCGGGGGCCGCGCCCGCGAGGAACAGGTCGCCGATGGCCACATCCGCCGACAAGCCATAGACGATCATGATGATCGAGGGCGGGATCAAGGTCGCCAATGATCCGGCAGCGCAGATCACACCGATGGCCAGCTTCTCGTCATAGCCGAGGCGGAGCATCTGCGGCAACGCCACCAGCCCGAGCATCACGATCTCGCCCCCCATCACACCGGACATGGCCGCGAGGATCACGGCGACCACGACCGTCTGCACCGCCACACCGCCGCGCAGGTTGCCCGCGAAGATCGACATGGCGTCGAACAGGTCTTCGGCGATCCCGGCTTTCTCCAGAATCGAGGCCATGAGGACGAAGAGCGGGACGGCGACGAGCGGGTATTTTTCCAGCAGGCCGAAGGCATTAGTGGAGACGAGGTAGAGACCGTTCGGCCCGAAATAGGCCAAGGCCGTCAGGACCGAGACGAACAGCGTCACGACCCCCAGCGGCATCCCCGTCATCATCAGGAGCAGCAGCAAGGCGACGATGCAGAGCGATACCGTGCCGAGGCCATAATCGCGCGGGCTGACGAAATTCTGGGGGTTCACCCAGCCGCCCGCCGTGGAGAACAGGCCATTCACCGAGGCCGCAATCCCGTCCTCACCCGTGTAATGGACCAGCGCGACAAGAGCGAGGCGCAGCAGCATGAGCGCGCCGATGGCGAGGACCACGCGCTGCCCCGTGCGGCTCTCGAAATGGCGGTAGAGGTTCACCATGAGCTGCGTGAGATAGATAAACGCCCCGACGCAGAGGATGACTTTCAGGATCATCGGCTGCGGAGAGTTGAAGGAAGAACCCATCCGCTCGACGAGATCGACCGCTTCGAGCCCTCGGACCAGCGTATCGTCCACCA
>CALHLW010000072.1 GCA_938034615.1 uncultured Neomegalonema sp.
TCACGGCTTCAACACCACCTTCGCCGCCCGCACGCTCCGCGCATCCAGATCGATGAACGCCTGCGCCCCGTCCTCCAGCGGCCTCTCCTCGATCCACGAGAAATCCCCGAACCGCCCGTCGAAGATTGCCTGCGCCGTCGCCCGAAAATCGTCGTTGGTATAGGTATACGTCCCGAAGAACGTAATCTCCTGCAAGGTCATCCGCCGCGTATCCAGCCCCGCGCCGCCCCCTGCCAGCCCGATATGCGCAATGACTCCACCGGGCGCGGCAAGGCGCGTGGAGGTCGTCCGGCTCGCCTCCGACCCATAGGCATCGACCACCAGCGGCACCGTGCCATCATCCGGCCCTTCCTCATCCGCGCCATAAATCTGGAACGGTCCCGCCTCGGCCAGCATCTCCCGCCGTGCCGGGTTCGGCTCCGAAATCCAGATATCCTTGATCCCATAGACCAATGCAGCCAGCGCCGTCCCCAGCCCGATGGCCCCGCCGCCCAGCACCACCAGCCGTGCATCCCCGATGGGCCTTACGAAGCTGTTCGCGGCCAGCCGCAGCGCGTGCCACCCACAGGCCAGCGGCTCGGCCAGGGCGGCATGGGCCAACGGCACCCCCTCCGGCACGACCACGAGGTTTTCCGGCGGGATCGCCACGCGCTGCGCAAATGCCCCTTCTCGGGGCGGGATCGACAACAGGCTCCGATCCGGGCAGAGGTTTTCGCGCTTCTCGATGCAGTACCGGCACGTCCCGCACGTCACCATCGGATTGATCGTGACCCGCTCCCCTTCCATCGGCCCCGAGATTACCCGCCCCGCCGCCTCATGCCCGAGAATCAACGGCGGCACCCGACGCGGATCGGTCCCGTGATAAGCGTGCTGATCCGACCCACAGATCCCCACCGCCTCAATCTCGACCACCGACTCCCCGGCATTCGGCACCGGCTCCGGCACATCCGCCATTTCGAGTGTATTGGGTCCGGTATAAACGAGCGCACGCATGGGCAGAGCCTTTCAGAAAACCAAACATCCAACGTACTGCCCAACCCAGCGTCGCGTAGCAAGCGTATCCGGGGCTACTCTCGGTCTGAGCAGGTCTCTCAAATCAAAAGAGGCAGCCCGCAGACTGCCCCCTTCGTTCAGCTATTACTGGTCCATATGCCCGGTCAAAGATCCCGGTAGTTCGGTCCGAAGGCATCACACGCGCCGATATCCCCCGCGCGCAGTCCCTTGTAGAACCAATTCACCCGCTGCTCAGATGTGCCATGGGTAAAGCTGGCCGGGTCCACATGCCCGCCAGAGCGACCCTGCAACGTATCGTCGCCGATCTGGAAGGCCGCGTTCAGTGCCTCCTTGATATCGCCCTCTTCCAGCACCTGCTTGCCGCGCTGGATACGGTTGGTCCAGACGCCGGAATAGCAATCCGCCTGAAGTTCCAGCCGCACCGTCGCTTGGTTCGCTTCGGTCTTCGAGACGCTGCGCCGATAGCGGTCCACCTTCGGGATCGTGCCTTCGAGATTCTGCACATGATGCGCGACCTCATGGGCCACGACATAAGCCTGCGCGAAGTCTCCCGGCGCACCCAGACGGCGCTCCATCACGTCATAGAAGCCCGGATCGATATAGATTTTCTTGTCCGCAGGACAGTAGAATGGGCCGGAGCCAGTCGAGGCCGGGCCGCATGGCGAGCTGGTCTTCCCGTCGAATATCACGAGTGTTGGCGCCTGATACCGCGCGCCGTTCTCCTGAAAAATGGTTGACCAGACGTCCTCGGTATCCGCGAGCACCACGCCGAGGAACTTGCTGTGATCGTCATCGATCCCTTCCCCTTGCGTATAGGTGGACCCGCCACCTCCCCCGCCGCTGCCAACGCCGACCATCTGGAGGAGCGGTACGTATTGCGGAAAGAAGATCGAGGCGACGAACAGCAGGATCGCGCCGATCCCAAGCCCACCGCCCGCACGCCTCATGCCCCCGCCGCGACGGTCCTCGATATTGCTACTGCCTCTGCGCCCGCGCCACTGCATGATGCGCTCCCCTTGGATGATATGACTGTCAGTCGGGAATATGGGGCAGGGTGCGACAAAAGGGAATAGGCAGGCGCAATGCAGGAGCGAGGTTTCATGGTCCAAAAGCCCGCGACTTTGGCCGGTGCCCTGCCTATGGTTTCCTGATCTGAGGGATTTGCAGGGGGCTGCTGTGTCAGGGATGATAATCCGCGTTCGGAGGATGTGGCTGCGATTGGCCGTCATGGTGTTGGTGATCGGAGCGATCCTGCCCCAGGCCACCGGAGCGCAGGTCGCCTTGACACCGTCGTCCGGGACGGCGGATGTGACGGCGCTGCCCGATCCCCTGACCGAGGAGGCGATACGGGGACTGGTGGCACGGTTGTCCGATCAGGAAGTCCGCACCCTGCTGCTGGACCGGCTGGATGCGACGGCCAAGGAAGAGAGCGAGGTAGAGAGCCGGTCGGCCGTGGTGCTTCTGAGCGAATCCGTGACGGAAACATCGGCCAGTATCGAAGAATCGCTACGCCGGGGGCCGGATGTCCTGGCTGGTCTGTCGCAGGGTTTCGGGAATTTCTTTGCACCGCGCGGATGGGACGGTGTCGGTCGGCTGGTCGGCTTGACCCTGCTGGGCATTCTGATCGGGCTTATGGCGGAAAAACTGGTCATCCGCCTGACGGAGCGATGGCGGGGACAGGTGCGCAATGCTTTGCCGGAGACGCTGCGCGAGACGCTGGTTCTTCTGGTCAAGCGTGCGTTCTTCGATGTGATCGGGCTGGTCGTGTTTTTCTATGTGGCCGGATTTGCGCTGCGCCAGATGCTGTCCGGGGCCACGACGAACCCCGTATCCGGCGAGACGCAGGTGCCCGATGCCCTGATCGCGACCAGTTTCGTCAGCGCCGTGATTATCATCCCCCGCATCCTGTTGCTCATCAACCGTTTCCTGATCGCTCCGAATCAACCGCATCTGCGGTTGGTGCATACGGATGACTGGACGGCGAGGTTTCTCTATCAGCGGATCGGCATCGTCTTCGTTCTCTGGGGCATTCTCTGGTTCATCGTTCCATTTCTGGCGAGTCACGGGATGCCGGTGGAGGATCTACGGATCGGTTTCTGGCTGAATGCGACGGCCTATGGGATTCTGTTGTACATGTGCTGGCGCGCGCGCGACGGGCTGACGATGATGCTGATCGGGGCTGATGAGGATGTGACTCCCGGCGAGGCAGCGATTGCGCGCTTCTACCCTTATATCTGCATGGGGCTTGTGGTCCTCAACTGGCTGCTGATCGAAGCCCTCGTCGCGAAGAATATGTTCCACCTGCTCGATGGGCGAGCCACGATAACGCTGTTGCTGCTGCTGTTCGCACCGACCTTCGATACGGCAGTGCGCGGGGTGGTACGGCGGATGACGCCGCCCGCGACGGGAGAAGGACTGGTGGCCCACGCCGCGTATGTGCGCGCCAAGCGCAGCTATATCCGCATCGGACGGGTGATCGCGGGGGTGAGTGTGGTGCTGCTCATAAGCTGGCTGTGGGAGATCGACCTGACGAACCTCGCCGCCGCCGGGGTGGGATTCAGGATCGCCGGAAAGCTGATCGAAGGGATCATCATCACGCTGGTCGGCTACCTGATCTGGGAACTGACTTCGCTCTGGATCAACCGCAAACTCGCCGCCGAGCGCACGGCGATGGGCTTCGATTCCGAAGACGACAGCGCGGGCGACGAGGGCGGCACCGGCGTCTCGCGGCTGGCCACCGTACTGCCGCTGCTGCTGGGCGTCCTCAAGGTGACCATCGCGGTGATCTTCGGGCTGATCGTCATCGGGAATTTCGGCATCGACACCACACCGCTGCTGGCCGGTGCCGGGATCGTGGGGCTGGCCATCGGGTTCGGCGCGCAGAAGCTGGTGGCGGATATCGTCTCGGGCATCTTCTTTCTGGTCGATGATGCCTTCCGGGCCGGTGAGTACTTGGATGTAGACGGCACCATGGGGACGGTCGAACAGATTTCGGTGCGCTCAATGCAGTTGCGGCACCACAAGGGAGCCGTCCATACGATCCCCTATGGCGAGATTCCGAAGATCACGAATTTCTCGCGCGACTGGGTGATCATGAAGCTGAAGTTCACGGTCCCCTTCGATACCGACCCCAACAAGGTGAAGAAAATCTTCAAGCGGATCGGGGCCGAGATGATGGAGGTACCCGCCTATGCCGAAGATTTCCTGCAACCCTTCAAGTCACAGGGCGTGTTCGATTTCGACGATGTCGGCATGATCATCCGTGGAAAGTTCATGGCCAAGCCGGGACGGCAATTCGTATTGCGCAAGGAAGTCTACAACCGCGTGATCCGGGCGTTCGAGGAAGCAGGCATCTCCTTCGCCCGCCGCGAGGTGAGGGTGGCGATTCCGGGCATCGACAATACATCTCTCAATGACGAGCAGAAGGAGGCCGTGGCTGCCGCAGCGAGTCAGGCCACCGATGCCTTGCCACCACCCGCCCAAGGAGACGACAGATGAGCTGGCACCCTTGCCCCGACCCTGTTCCCGGTGACGCAACGTCCGTCGATGCGATCCGTACCGTCATAACGCCGCGCGCCGTCGATCTGGGCGAGATGGAGGTGCGCCGTGCGCTGCCCTCGAAGGCAGGGCAGATGGTCGGGCCGTTCATTTTCTTCGACCAGATGGGACCGGCAGAATTCTTGACTGACGAGGGGATCGACGTGCGGCCCCATCCGCATATCAACCTCGCCACGCTGACATACCTGTTCGAAGGGGAAATCCGGCATCGCGACAGCCTCGGGACCGATCTGGCGATCACACCCGGCGCGGTGAACTGGATGCGCGCCGGGCGGGGGATCGTGCATTCGGAGCGGACGGGAGACGAGCGCAAGCGCACTGGTCAGCGACTGTTCGGCCTCCAGACATGGCTCGCCCTGCCGGCTCATGCGGAGGAGAGCGACCCGGATTTTGTGCATCACGGGGCGGGCGACCTGCCGATCCTCGACGCGGACGGGATCTCCATGCGCCTGATCGCAGGGAGGACGCATGGGGCGGTGTCGCCGCTGGATGCGCTGTCGGAGACGCTCTATGCGGACGTGACGCTGGCGGCGGGGGCGCGGTTTCAGGTGGAGCCGCTCTATGTGGAGCGGGCGCTCTATACGATCTCGGGAGAAATCGAGGTGGCGGGGCAAACATACGTGCCGGGGCAATTGCTGATCCTGCATCCGGGGGATGCAATCACGGTCGGTTCGGCGCGGGGCGCGCAATTCATGGTGTTCGGGGGCGAGCCGATGGACGGGCCGCGCTATATCTGGTGGAACTTCGTCTCCTCTCGCCGCGAACGGATCGAGCAGGCGCAGGAAGAATGGCGGCAGGGGCGTTTCGACACGGTGCCGGGGGATGAGGCGGAGTTCATACCGCTGCCGGAAGCACTGGGCCGTCCGAGGGAGATTACGCCGCAGCCATGAAGGCGGTCGATGATGTCTTCAGAAGGCAACGATCTAGTCTCTCTCGAAACCGTGTTTCACGCGCTCGCGCATCATGGCTTCATCGGAAATCTCGACCTGCCCGTCGAACAAGGCGCACAAATGCTCTTCCACATCGGCGCGCAGTCAAAAATACTGTAACCCCTACCCATTGCCTAGGGTGCGAAACTGGAGGCGATGTCGATATCGGAGTCACCACGCGCACGCGACCCGAACAGGGCCGCGTGACGAACGCCCATCGCCTCAAGCTCGGCGCGATGGGCGCGCAGGGTTTCGACGATTTCTTCAGCCTCGGTCATGCGCCGAAGATACGATGGAGAGGGCGCTACTTCAAGCTACCGCAGAACCTCTGGATACGCTGGCAAGCATCTTCCAGAACCGCATCCGACGTCGCATAGCTGGCCCGGAAATACGGCGACAGGCCGAACGCCGCCCCATGCACCGCCGCCACGCCCTCGACTTCGAGCAGCTCCGTCACGAAATCCTCGTCCGTCTCGATCTTCTTGCCCGATGGCGCGGTCTTGCCGAGGCAGCCCTTGATCGACGGATAGACGTAGAACGCGCCCTCCGGCGTCGGGCATTCGATCCCGTTGCACTGGTTGAGCATCGACACCACGAGATCACGGCGACGCTGGAACGCCTCGCCCGATTCCTTGATATAATCCTGCGGCCCGTTCAGCGCCGCCACCGCTCCCCATTGGGAAATCGAGGAGGGGTTGGAGGTCGATTGCGACTGCACCTTGCGCATCGCCCCGATCAGCTTGGCGGGGCCACCCGCATACCCGATGCGCCAGCCCGTCATGGCATAGGCTTTCGACACCCCGTTCACGGTCAGCGTCCGTTCCATCAGGCGCGGCTCGACCTCGGCGGGGGTGCAGAACTCGAACGGCGCATAGGCGATATGCTCGTACATATCATCCGTCAGAATCCACACATGCTCATGCTTCATCAGCACGTCGGTCAGGCCCTTCAACTCCTCGCGCGAATAGCCCGCGCCCGTCGGGTTCGACGGCGAGTTGAAGATCAGCCATTTGGTTTTCGGCGTAATCGCCGCTTCCAGCATCTCCGGGGTCATCTTGAACCCCGTCTCGATCCCGGCCTCTACCGGCACCGGCTCGCCCCCACCCAGCAGCACCATGTCCGGATAGCTGACCCAGTAGGGTGCAGGGATGATGACCTCGTCTCCGGGGTTCAGGGTCGCGACGAGGGCATTATACAGCACCTGCTTGCCCCCGGTCCCCACCGAGATGTTCTCCCGCGCATAATCCAGCCCGTTCTCGCGCTTGAACTTCGCGATGATCGCGTCTTTCAACTCGGGGATGCCATCGGGGGCCGTATACTTGGTCTTCCCCTGATCCATCGCATCCTTGGCGGCCTGCTTGATATGCTCCGGCGTATCGAAATCCGGCTCCCCGGCCCCGAGGCCGATGATGTCCTTGCCCGTGGCCTTCAACTCCGCAGCCTTCGTCGTCACCGCAATCGTCGGCGAAGGTTTCACGCGGGCGAGGGATTCGGCGAGGAAGGACATGCGATTGACTCCAGTTGAATAGGCGCAGCCCTCATACGCCGCACCCCCGGCCCTTGCAAGCGGGAGCGGCTTCATTGCCGGTTTCCTCGCTTTGCGCTATTGTTGGGCGATGAGTGAGCAACCTGAAATCGATATTCCGACCGAGCGGATGACCGTCGAGGAATTCCGGAAATGGGACGAGACGCAGCCTATCGGACGCTTCGAGTTGGAGGACGGCTACGTCATCAGGATGCAGGCCGAGAACAATCGCCATAACCTCTGCAAGTCAGCAATGCTGATCGCGACGACGAATGCCGTCAGGCGCGCTGGTCTGGATTGTACTGTGCTTGGCGACGGATGCAGCATCCGTATCGATGACTGGACCGTTTTCGAGCCGGACATGACCCTTCAGTGCAACGCGCCCGTCGATCCCGACTCGCTTGAGGCTACCCGACCCGTCCTGCTCGTGGAGGTCATGTCGAAATCCACCTCCCATATCGACATGGGCCGCAAGATGAGCGCCTATTTCAGCCTGCCGAGCGTCCAGCACTACCTTGTCGTGGACGCCAAGAAGAAACTCGTCCTCCACCACCGCCGTAACGGCGACGAGGTCGCAACGCGGTTCGTAAGGGAAGGAGATTTGTCGCTGGGATTTCTGAATTTAACAATTGATATTGGAGAGTTATGGGTTGGTTAAGTGTAAGCTCTACTTTCTAAAAAATTCGTTTCACCAGTTATAAGACTCATAATCCACACCAGCGCTCTTGAGATATTTTTTCAAATCATCATAGTTCTTTTCTAGATGTATATAGGAGTACATATTTAAAAGATTCAATTCATCTCTGTGTATTCCAAGAATAAAGGTGGATTTGTAAAATTGAACATCTTCTTTTCCGCTGCTTTCAATATATTGCATTATATTATAAAAATACATGGCGTATAGGGGTATATATTTTTTAAATTTCGTGCTTTCGAGCGTATTTGCAAATCTTTCTCTGGGGGTCAGGTGCTGGTTCATGCTTGTAGTTACAATGGAGCGCTGCAAATGCTCCGACGCTGAGATAAATGCAGAGTGGCCGTTGTTCCCGCCGTGCTCAAATGTACCGATAATTCTTTCCAAATCTTCAATTAAAAACCTGAACATTGATTGAAAATGTTCACTTTCATGCTGTTCTCTCTGGTTCTTCAAGGCTTCTTGTTGTGCAGTAAGAGTTGCAATCAATCCGACAAAGCCTAGACCGCTGAACATAGCAATCAGTATCCCATAGCCATCTGCGAAATTTCCGCTTGCAGCGAAATCGTGGTTCTCACCAAAAAATCTTGTGAAGATATTCGGGTAGATTAACGGCCACATTATGCAAAACAAAACAATTGCAAGGCCGAGACCTAGCATGATGCATGTAGGATTGCGTAGTTCGCATTTGAAGCGGTTTTGATCTTTCACCCCGGCATCTCCGCTTCTTCTCGCAGCATGACAATCGCGTCGTCCAGCCGCATGACCTTCTGGCCCTTCTCGCCCAGCTTCCGCACCGATACGGTGTGCTCGTCCACCTCGTTGCGCCCCACGGCGAGGATATATGGCACTGCCTGATCGGAATGCTCGCGGACCTTGTAGTTGATCTTTTCGTTCCTTAGGTCCGCTTCCGCCCGCAGGCCCACGGTGCGCAGGGCCGCGACGACGCCCTCGGCGTATTCATCCGCATCCGACACGATGGTCGTCACCACCACCTGACGCGGTGACATCCACAAGGGGAAGCGCCCGCCCGTGTTCTCGATCAGGATACCGATGAACCGCTCGAACGACCCGAGAATCGCCCGGTGCATCATCACGGGCCGCTTCTTCGACCCGTCCTCTGCCACGTATTCCGCATCCAGCCGCTCCGGTAGATTGAAATCCGCCTGCAACGTGCCGCATTGCCATTCGCGCCCGATGGCATCGGTCAGCTTGAAGTCCAGTTTCGGCCCGTAGAACGCCCCTTCGCCGGGGTCGATCTCGTAATCATTCGTCACCTGCTGAACGGCCCGCTCCAGCGCGCTCTCGGCCTTGTCC
>CALHLW010000073.1 GCA_938034615.1 uncultured Neomegalonema sp.
GATTTCGAGTACGAAGCGGCCCAACGCCTGCTCCGTCAGGGCGCGCTCATCCGCCGCCTTGCCCGCCTGTCGGAAACGGCAGTTGGAAACGAGGCTCCGGCGGGCTCCATCGTCACGGCGGTCGAGGGCGCGACGGTCAACCTGCCCATCGCAGACCTCATCGACGTGAAGGCCGAGGGCGCACGCCTGCGCAAGAAACTCGACAAGCTTTCGAAGGAAACCGGCGGGCTGGAAAAGAAACTCGGTAATCCCGGTTTCCTCGCCAAAGCGCCGCCCGACGAAGTCGAGAAACAACGCGCGCGTCTCGATGCGGCGAATGAGGAGAAGGCCAAGCTGGAAGCGGCGGTGTCACGGCTGGAGGCGATGGGGTAGGACGTCGGTGAAGGTTGACTGAGTTTTTGGTCAACGTTGTTCCCGAAACGACGGCCCTAGTGGCAGTTCTTCTGAGCGTATTTCCAGCGAGAGAGCAGTCGTCTCCTATGGAATTGCTAGATACGACACCTGTAGCGATGTCGAAATTCGAGGTCCGTGGTTTCGTGCGCCTTCGTCTGCCGTCTGTTTTCAGTTCACCGGTCCCCAACAAACCGATCATCTCTTCTTTCGGGCCGCAAAGCGATGTTCCGGTGAAGGTGATGGTTACAGCGCAGAACCGTACCACCTATTTCGACGCCAGCGGAGCGATCACCGATCAGACTCAGGCCAGTGTACCGATTTGCGATGGTAAAGCCTGTATCGAGATCGAGCGTGAAAAACCGTTCGTTTTTCCGACTGAACGATTGTCTGAGGTTGTAGAATTGTCACTTGCAGAAGAATTGATCCTGCCCGGTAACTTCGATCAACTTACCGCCTCGATGGGCCAAATGCTCGCCATGATCGATCCCGAGACCGCTGACCTTAGCGCGTTCAATGCCGATCTCAAGAAGGCGAAGGTTCCGTTTGCCATCGAACGTCGAAAAGTCTGATGGAACTGCAAGGGATGCCTGTCTCGGTGCGAAAGCATGACGCTTCATGAACCTGAGTCGTAATCGTAATGAGACCCGTCGTCTCTATTTCTGACAGCGGATTGCCTCTCGATTAGACCTCACGCCATGGAAGCAGATTTCGTCGTCATCGGGTCCGGCTCGGCCGGGGGAGCCATCGCATCGCGCCTTTCGGAAGATGGCGCGCATTCGGTTCTGGTGCTGGAATATGGCGGCACCGACATGGGGCCGTTCATCCAGATGCCGGGGGCGCTGTCTTACCCCATGAACATGAAGCGGTACGACTGGGGATTCTGGTCGGACCCGGAACCGCATCTGGGCGGGCGGCGGCTACCCTGTCCGCGCGGTAAGGTGATTGGAGGGTCGTCCTCGATCAACGGCATGGTCTATGTGCGCGGCCATGCGAAGGACTTTGACCATTGGGCCGAGAGCGGGGCCGATGGCTGGGCGTATTCGGATGTGCTGCCCTATTTCAAACGCATGGAAAACTGGCATTCGGGTGGGCATGGAGGCGACCCGGAATGGCGCGGGAATGACGGCCCACTGCATGTGACACGCGGGCCGCGCACCAATCCGCTGTTCGAGGCGTTCGTGCGGGCGGGGGAGCAGGCGGGCTTCGAGACGACGGATGATTACAACGGCGAGAAGGGCGAAGGCTTCGGGCCATTCGAGCAGACGGTATGGAAGGGGCGACGGTGGTCGGTGGCCAATGCCTATCTGCACGATGCGCTGAAGCGTCCGAACTGCGATATGCTGCGATGCTTCGCACGGCGCGTTGTCATCGAGGGCGGGCGCGCGGTGGGCGTGGAGATCGAGCGGGACGGTGAGGTCTCGGTCGTGAGGGCGCGCCGGGAGGTGATCGTGTCCGCCTCAGCGATCAACTCGCCGAAGATCCTGATGCTCAGTGGCATCGGGCCGGGGGCGCATCTGGCCGAGCATGACATCGAGGTGATCGCGGATCGGGCCGGGGTAGGGCAAAATCTACAGGATCATCTGGAGCTGTATATCCAGCAGGCGTCCCTTCAGCCGATTACGCTGTACAAATACTGGAACCTCGTCGGCAAGGCGTGGGTTGGGGCGCAATGGCTGTTCACAAAGACCGGCGTGGGGGCGGGAAACAACTTTGAAAGCTGTGCTTTCGTGCGGTCCAAAGCGGGGGTCGAATACCCGGATATCCAGTTCCACTTCCTTCCCATCGCCGTGCGCTATGATGGCAAGGTCGCCGCCGAAGGGCATGGATTTCAGGCCCATACCGGACCGATGCGCTCGCTCTCGCGAGGGCGGGTGACGTTGAACTCTGCCGATCCGAAGGATGATCCATCCATCCTGTTCAACTACATGAGCCATGAGGAAGACTGGATCGATTTCCGCCATGCGATCCGCCTGACCCGCGAGATTTTCGCGCAGGAGGCGTTTGCACCCTATGCGGGCAAGGAAATCCAGCCGGGGGTGGACGCGCAGAGCGATGACGATCTCGACGCCTTTATCCGCGAACATGCCGAGAGCGCCTATCATCCCTGCGGCACGATGAAGATGGGGCGTTTGGACGATCCGATGGCCGTGGTCGATCCGGAATGTCGGGTGATCGGGGTGGAGGGGCTGCGCGTCGCGGACAGTTCGATCTTTCCGCGTATCCCCTATGGCAACCTCAACGCGCCGTCGATCATGGTGGGCGAGAAGGCGGCGGATCACATTCTCGGGAAGCCGATGCTGCCCCCTTCGAATGCGGAGCCATGGATCAATCCAAGGTGGCGAGAGTCGGATCGATAGGTTGTCGCGGGTAGGGCTGCGCCGTATGTTCGACATGACCGGTCGCTAACCAGACCCAGACCTACTAACTCGAAAGCGCCTTTCTTGACCCTTCCTATCTTTCAGCAGCGACTCCCCTGGTGGGGTGGGGATTTGCAAACTTTGCGGAACCGGCTCGTGCATCGGGAGAGGCCGCTTCCCGGTACGACCGAGGAGCGGATGTTTGCGCTCTCGGATGGCAGTGGCGACCGTATGATGGGGCGTCTCGACACGCCAGAAGGCGGCGGGTCGGGGTCGCTGGTCGTGCTGATCCATGGGCTGATGGGATGCGATCATTCGGCATATATCTGGGAGGCGTCGCGGTTCCATTTAAAGCGGGGGCGGCGGGTATTGCGGCTGAACCTGCGGGGAGCGGGACCGGCGGCTAAATATGCCAAAGGGTTTTATTTCGCGGGTTGCTGGCCGGATATCGTCGATGTGCTGGATGCGATGCTGCCGGAAGCACCGGAGGGGTTCTTCATCGTGGGGTTCTCGCTGGGCGGGAGTGTGACGCTCAATGCGTTGCCGAACCTGCCGGAACGTTTGAACGTGCGGGCGGCGGCGACGGTATCCACGCCGCTCGATCCGATGCAGGCGGCGGTGGAGCTGATGAAGCGGCACAATATCGTGTATCACTTCACCTTCGTGCATCAGATGAAGAAAGCCTATAATGCGCGGGGGTTTCTGACGCCGGAGGTGGCGGACAATCTCGACAAGGCGCGGACCATCTTGGGGGTGGATGATGCGGCGACTGCGCCGCTGCATGGCTATCCTGATGCCGCCACCTATTACGAGGCGACGGCGGGGAAATATATGGTGCCGAAGGTGCGGGTGCCGCTGCTGTTGATCCATGCCGAGGACGATCCGTGGATTCCGCCCGAACCTTATCTCGCCCTGCGCGATGATCTGCCGCCGAATGTGGAGCTAACGCTGACGAAGCGGGGCGGGCATGTGGGGTATCATGGCAGGCACGGGCCGGAGGCGTGGCATGATCTGCGGGTGGATGCGTTTTTGCGCGACCTATAGCCACTCGACAGAAGCCCGCCGCTACGCCACTTTCGTCTCATGGAAAAGAACGACACGGATATCGCCATTATCGGTGGCGGGTTGAACGGGGCGGCGTCGGCATTGGCGTTGGCGCGGGAGGGGTTTTCGGTCACGCTGTTCGATGCGGCGCCGCTGGAGACGCGGGCCGACGAAGGTTTCGACGGGCGGGCGACGGCGATTGCCGCCGGGTCACGGGCGATGCTGCGCAAACTGAGGGTCTGGAGCCGGGTCGAGGACACGACGGAGCCGATCTCGGATATCATCGTGAGTGATGGGCGCGTCTCCGAGGGGGCTTCGCCGCTGTTCCTGCATTTCGATCATGCGGAAGTCGGCGACGAGCCGTTCGGAACGCTGGTGGAGAACCGTTTTCTGCGCCGGGCGCTCTACGATGCCGTGGCCGAGGAAGAGAGCATC
>CALHLW010000074.1 GCA_938034615.1 uncultured Neomegalonema sp.
CGAAGAGGTCGCGGGCATGGTCGAGCGCATTGGCGAAGAACGCATCGGCTTTCCCGACCCGCCCCTCGCGCCCATGCACCGTCGCGCCAAGTGCCTCGGCAACACGATGCGCCGTGGCTTCGCCGGAGCGGGAGAGGCACAGAATTACGGGGTCAGCCACGGGTCATTCCCTTTGTAGATCAGGATCATCGAGAAATACGGCGCGGCATCGGGCGCATCCGCCAGCGGCAGGACGACCTGCTCACGCAGCGACGCGCGCTCCACGTACCCGGCCTGCGCCGTCAGGTCCATCGCATCGAGCAGGGCGCGCAGGCGCGGCAGATGCCGCCCCACCTTCATGATCGCCACCGCCTCCGCCCCGTTGATCCGCGCGCGAAGGTCGTCGTCAGGTAGCGGGCCTGGGATCACCGTCAGCACATCGTTGCGCGCCGTCAGCGGACGGGTCAGCGCCGCCGAACAGGCCGCCAGCGATGACACCCCCGGCACGACCTCGCAAGCGAACCGCTCCGAAAGCCGCGCGAACAGATACATGAAGCTGCCATAGAAGAACGGATCGCCCTCGCAGAGAACCGCCACATCCTCCCCCGCTGCCAGATGCCCCGCGATGGTTTCCGCCGCCCCGGCATAGACGTCCTGCGCCGGAAACCGCTCGACCCGCATGGGAACGATCATGGGGATTTCTACCGCATCCGGGCGGATGGCGTCGGCGGCGATGGCGCGCGCGAAACTCTCGCCTGAATCCGGGGCCGGATAGGCGACGATCCGCGATGCCGAGATCAGACGATGGGCCTTCAGCGTCATCAACTCGGGATCACCCGGCCCAACGCCGATGCCGTAGAAGGTGCCGGGACGCGCATCACTCATGTCAGCAGACTCCATTGGGTGACGGGCATCCCCGTGCGCCAGCCGCGATAAGGGCCGACCGGCTCGGCATGGGCGGTGGAGACGCGCACCAACTCGCCGCCGTGACGCTCCTGCATCTGCGCCAGTAGGGTTTCGGATTCCAGCGTAACCGCATTGGCGACCAGCCGTCCGCCCGACGCGAGTGCATCGAGTGCCTTGGTGACCGCCGCATCGGACACCCCCCCTCCGATGAAGACCGCATCGGGGCGCGGCAGGCCATCCATCGCCTCCGGCACCTGCCCTTCGATCAGCTTCAGGCGCGGCACCCCAAGCTGCACGGCATTCTCCCGCGCAAAGGCCAACCGGTCGGCGCGATTGTCGATCCCTGTCGCCTCCGCATCCGGGGCGGCGCGCATCCACTCCACGCTGACCGAGCCACAGCCGCAGCCGATATCCCACAGCCGCTCGCCCCGCGCGGGCATCAGCTTGGCCAGCGTCAGCGCGCGCATCTCGCGCTTGGTCATGGTGCCATCATGGGCGAAGGCATCGTCGGGCAGGCCGGGGATACGGGGCAGGCGGCGGCCCTCGCCCGCGACCTCGACGGCGAGGGTGTGGAAGGCGGGGGAGGGGGCGTGCCAGCCCGTCGCCGTCCCTTCGATGCGCGTTTCATCTGCACCGCCCAGCGCCGCCAGCACCGTCAGCCGCGACTCGCCGAAGCCCCGCGTTGTGAGCAACGCCGCAATCTCCCCCGGCGTCTGCGCCCCGGCAGTCAGGATCAGCAGCCGCGCCCCCGGCCAGAAATACGGGACCACCTGCTCGGCAGGCCGCCCATGCGCCGTCAGCGTCTCCACATCCGCCAGCGACCAACCCATGCGCGCGGCGGCCCACTGAAAGGCGGAAAGCTGCGGATGATAGACGATCTCGTTCGCCGGGATGTGGCTCTCATATTTCGGATTGGATATCCGCGCCCCGACGCTGAACCACAACGGATCACCCGTCACCAACACCACGACCCGCCGCCCCTTAAAGCCCCGAATCACCGAAATCATCGCATCGAATGGCGACGGCCACGCCACCCGCTGCGCGCTCACATTCGCCGCCAGCGCATGATGCCGATCGCCGCCGACGATGACTTCGGCATTTTCGACCTGCGCGCGCGCCGCTGCGGAAAGACCGGCCATACCGTCCTCGCCAATGCCGATGATGTGCAGCCACGCGTTCATCGCTCTTCACGCCGCCGCGCCTCCGCATCGCTGCGCAGCAATCCATGCAGGGCGCGGGCATCGAAAGCGCGGCTGCCCTCCTTCACCGCTGCCAGATGGGCGAGCAGCGATTTCCGCGTCGGCGACGGATTCGCGACTGCACCGATCCCCTTGCCCGCATCGTAAATATCGAAATGATCCGCGAAATTTGCCCGCGCTTGGGTGAGAGTGTACTCGTGGTTCGCGGCGCTGATCGTGTTGGGGGCGGTGTCGAAAGCCGTCGTTTCGTCCTCCCACCAACAGATCGTGCAGACCTCATAGGCCCCCCGTTCGCCGAGCGTTGGATAGCCACAACACGGGCAGGCCACGAAATCGGTCATTCCAGACCACCAGCCAGTGCATTCACGGCGGCGCTCGCCATGGCCGAGCCACCCCGCCGCCCCTGCAACGCCACGAAGGGCACGCCGCGCGGGTCACGGGCCAGTTCCGCCTTCGACTCCGCCGCCCCGACGAATCCGACTGGAAACCCGAAGATCACCGCCGGTTTTGGCCAACCGGTATCGAGCCGCTCCATCAGGTTGAACAGGGCCGTCGGCGCATTGCCGATGGCGACCACCGCGCCCTCCAGATGCTCACGCCACAGCACCACCGCCGCCGCCGAGCGCGTGGTCTTCAGCTTCTGTGCTAACATCGCCACGCGCGGATCGTTGAGCGTGACGATCACCTCGTTCCCCGCAGGCAGGCGCCGCCGGATGATCCCCGCCGCCACCATCTCGCAATCACACAGGATCGGCGCACCCCCCGCCAGCGCCGTAATCCCTGCCTCAGCCGCATCGTAGGAGAAGGTCAAATCATCCGCCACATCCACCATCCCGCAGGCATGGATCAGGCGGATGGCAACGGGGTGCAGGCTCTCGGGCAAGCGCGCGAGATTGGCCTCGGCGCGGACTGTGGCAAAGGATTCAGCATAGATCGCGGCAGGGTCACGTTCATAGGTGAGAGCGGTGGGGTTCGCCTTCACGACTTGATCCGCCCCCGCACGCTCTCCGGTCCCATGGGATGATCGGCGTGGGGGTGAGGATGGTGGTGGTGATCGTGGTCGTGTGTATGCCCGTCGCCATGGTCGTGATGGTGATGATGCCCTGCATCGGCCAGCCGACACGCCCCCGTACAGAACGTGTCGCAATGCTTGCAATCCTCGACATTCGACCCCGGCGCGCTCGCTCCCTGTCCCTCGACATGGTGGTGGTGGCTTTC
>CALHLW010000075.1 GCA_938034615.1 uncultured Neomegalonema sp.
CGCATCCTCGGGATCGAACCGCTGACAATGCCTGCGAAGGCCCGAATGACCGGCGAGGCCATCGGCCCAGATGATGCCGCGATGTTCGACGGGTTCATGGCCCCGCCATGGCGGGCCTTCGCTGCCCCCGAGACAGCGGAAGCCCTGCAAAACGAGCCGGGCCTGCCCCCCCTCGCCCCCCGCGCCGACCTCGCCCCCGGCCTGCTGCTCATGGATATCGGCGCGGCGCAGGGCTTGCTCGAGGCACCGGGCGTGATCACCCGGCTGCTAATCGATCCCGACGCACCAACGCCCGAGACGTCACTGGCCGAGGCCACGACCCTGCCGCTGGAGCGCAGCGCGACCGAAGCGCAGGGCGATCTCAACCGGCTGACCAAGAGTTTCCACCTCAACCTCACCGCATTCGGATTGCTGGCCTTCCTCGTCGGTCTCTTCATCGTCTATTCCGCAATCGCGCTGGCCTTCGAGCAGCGCCTGCCCATGCTCCGCACCCTGCGCGCGCTCGGCATTTCGGCACGGATGCTGACCGGGGTGCTGCTCGCCGAACTCCTGACCCTCTCCCTGCTCGGCGGCATCGCGGGCGTGATCGGCGGCTATCTCATCGCCGCCGCCCTGATGCCCGATGTCGCCGCCAGTCTGGGCGGTCTCTACGGTGCAGACGTGCCGGGGACGCTGTCGCTGAAGCCTTCGTGGTGGCTCGCCGGGATCGCGATTTCGGTTTTTGGGGCGATGGGCGCAGCGGCGTATTCACTGCTGAAGGTCCACCGGATGCCCCCCCTCGCCGCCGCCAGCCGCCACGCATGGCGCGCGGCACAGCACGGATGGCTCTGGGCACAGGGCGGGTTGGCGGCGATCCTGCTCCTCGCCGCCACCTTCCTGATGGTTTTCGCTGAAGGATTGGTCGCCGGATTCGCGGGGTTGGCCGCCTTGCTGCTCGGAGCCGCGCTGCTGTTGCCCCCTGCACTAGCGATGATCCTGCGGGCAGGGCAGGGGGCCGCGCGCGGGCCGCTGACCCAATGGTTCTGGGCCGATGCGCAGCAACAGCTTTCGGGCCTCTCCCTCGCACTCATGGCCCTCCTGCTGGCGCTGGGCGCGAATATCGGCGTCGGCACGATGGTAGACGGGTTCCGCGACACCTTCACCGACTGGCTCGACCGGCGGCTGGTGGCCGATATCTATTACGACGCCCGCAACGACGACGAGGACGCGCAGATCCGTGACTGGCTCGCCACGCGCGACGATGTCGTCTCCCTGCTTCGGGGCGTGCAGGCGAACGCGCGGATGGACGGCCTGCCGATCATGGTCGCAGGATATACCGACGATGCCGCCTATCGCGAAAGCTGGCCCATGATCGACATCGCCGAGGACGCCTTCGACCGCGTAGCACAGGGCGAGGCCGTCTTTGCCAGCGAGCAACTCGCCACCCGCATGGACCTTTCCGTCGGCGACTCGGTGGAGATCGCGGACTGGACCGCCGAGATCGCAGGCATCTTCCCCGATTACGGCAACCCCAAGGGCCAGATCAGCGCCGAGATCGCCACCGTCCTCGACCGCTTCCCCGGCGCACAGCGCAGTGGCACGGGCCTGATCGTGGACGAAGGCCAGATCGGGCCGGTCATCGCCGCCATGCGCGAGCGGTTCGCGATGGAGGACAACCTCATCGATCAGGCCGCGCTCAAGGACTATTCCAAGGGTGTCTTCGAGAACACGTTTGCCGTGACGGCGGCCCTGAACGTGCTGACCATGGGCGTCGCGGGCTTTGCCCTGTTCATGTCGCTGCTCACCCTCTCCGAGATGCGCTTGCCCCAGCTTGCGCCGCTTTGGGCAGCGGGCGTCACACGGCGCAGCCTCGCAGGGCTGGAACTGCTGAAGACATTGGCGCTCGCGCTCTTCACCGCCATGCTGGCGATCCCGCTAGGCTTGGCGGTGGCATGGTGCCTCGTCGCCGTGGTCAATGTGCAGGCGTTCGGCTGGCGCTTGCCCTTCCACCTCTTTCCATTGCAATGGGCGGCGCTGGTCGGGCTGGCCCTCCTGACGGCAGCAATGGCCGCGCTCTGGCCGATTTACAGCCTGCGCACCATGCCGCCCGTCCGCCTCGTGAGGGTCTTTACCGATGAACGCTAGACACTGTCATTATCGCGAAAGCGGGACTCTCTTTCGGCTGAGAAAGATTCCCGCCTTCGCGGGAATGACATGCCTTGCCCTCACGCTCCTCGCCTCCCCCGCCAGCACGCAGGGCTTCGCAGGGCTGGGCGGTGACGGCAACACCTACGCCCCCGTCCGCCCCGACACGCCGATCACCTTTCCCAAGGACCACGGCGCGCATCCCGGTCATCGCATCGAGTGGTGGTACGTCACCGCCAATCTCATCGACGCGACCGGCGAACCCTTGGGCGTGCAATGGACCCTCTTCCGCCAAGCCAGCGCCCCGCAGGATACCGCGACAGGCTGGGCCAGCCAGCAATACTGGATGGGCCACGCCGCGCTGACCACCGCCCGCAGCCACCACCACGCCGAACGCCTTTCGCGCGGCGGCATCGGACAGGCGGGCGTCACCGCTGCGCCCTTCGAGGCATGGATCGACGAGTGGTCCCTTAAAAGCGAGGCCACCGATTTCACCCCCCTGCGCCTCTCCGCCAAAGGCGCGGATTTCGCCTATGATCTCACCCTCGCCACCGACGCCCCCATGGTGTTGCAGGGCGAGGGCGGCTACAGCCGAAAATCCGACCGGGGGCAGGCGTCCTACTATGTCAGTCAGCCCTTCTTCACCGTCGCCGGCACCGTGACCCTCGACGGCGAGGACCGCGCGGTGACGGGGCAGGCATGGATGGACCGCGAGTGGTCGTCCCAGCCGCTGGCCCCGGATCAGACCGGCTGGGACTGGTTCTCGCTGCATCTGGAGAGCGGCGCAAAGCTGATGCTCTTCCGCCTGCGCAGCGATACCCGCCTCCCCTATTTCGCAGGCAACTGGATCACCCCCGACGGCACCAGCAAGGCTCTGACCCCCGATGCCATCACCATGGAACCGCTGGAAACCACCCAAGTCGCGAACCGCACCATGCCCATCAAATGGCGGCTCGCCGTCGCAGATCGCGACCTTGATGTCACCGTCGAAGCCCTCAACCGTGAGAGCTGGAACGACACCTCCTTCTCCTATTGGGAAGGCCCAATCACGG
>CALHLW010000076.1 GCA_938034615.1 uncultured Neomegalonema sp.
CATGACCTCTTGGCCAAGCGCGCGGGGGTGCCGGTGGCCACGCTCCTCGGCGGCTCGCCGGGAAAAATCCGCGCCTACGCCTCCTCCATGAAGCGCGATATCACCCCCGAAGCCGAGGCCGCGCGCTTCCGGCGGCTGGCGGACGCGCGCGGCTTCACCGCCTTCAAGATGCGCGCAGGCGCAGAAGTGGGCCGAAACCGCGACGAATGGCCGGGCCGCACCGAGGCCATCATCCCCGCCATGCGCGTCGCGCTGCCCGATGCCGACCTGCTGATCGACGCCAATTCCTGCTACTCCCCCGCCCGCGCCATAGAGGTGGGCCGGATGCTGGAAGGGGAGGGGTTCTGCCACTACGAGGAACCCTGCCCCTATTGGGAACTGGAGCAGACCAAACAGGTCACGGATACCCTCACCATCGACGTGACGGGCGGCGAGCAGGATTGCGACCTGCCCACATGGCGGCGCATGATCGACATGCGCGCCGTCGATATCGTCCAGCCCGATATCCTGTACCTGGGCGGCATCGCCCGCACCCTGCGCGTCTGCCGGATGGCCGAGGCCGCAGACCTCCCCGTCACCCCCCATTGCGCGAACCTCTCCATGGTCACGCTCTTCACCATGCATCTGCTGCGCGCCATCCCGAACGCCGGGAAATACCTCGAATTCTCCATCGAAGGCCCGGACTACTACCCGTGGCAGGAGGGCCTGTTCGTCCAATCCCCCTACGCCATCGAAGACGGCCACGCCACCGTCACCGATACCCCCGGCTGGGGCGTCGAGATATCGCCGGAATGGCTCGCGAAGGCGGAGTATGCGGTGAGTGAAGCTCCCTGATCCTTCGTGTTTGTCATCGTCGGACTTGTTCCGACGATCCATCTATCAGTACGAACGACACCATGGACCCTCGGAACGAGTTCGGGGGTGACGCTGGAGGGAGCCACCCATGAAAATCGCCGTCGTCGGAACCGGGGCCATGGGGTCCATCTACGCCGCTCTCCTCGCCGATGCGGGCAACGAGGTCTGGGCCGTCGATACCTGGCCCGAGCATATTGCGGCGATCAACGCCACCGGCCTGCGCGTCGAGGGAGCCAGCGGCGACCGCACCATCCGCCTCGATGCCACCACCGACCTTGCCGATGCGGGCGAATGCGACCTCTACATCCTCGCCACCAAGGCCGATGGCGTCGGCGCGGCGGCGCAGGCGATCACCCCGCTCATGGGCGCGAACAGCCTCGTCCTCACCATCCAGAACGGCCTCGGCGCGGGCGAGCGCATCGCCGAGCACATGCCCACCGCCAACGTCCTGCTCGGCGTGGCCGAAGGCTTCGGCGCCTCCATGCGCGGCCCCGGCCATGCCCATCACAACGGCATGAAGCTCATTCGCATCGGTGAGATGGAAGGCGGCAGCACCGACCGCGTCGAAACCATCGCACGGGTCTGGCGCGACGCCGGTTTCGACGTCAAAGCCTTCGCCGATATCGAACAGCTCATCTGGGAAAAATACGTCTGCAACTGCACCTTCTCCGGCCCCTGCACCGCCTTCGACGCCACCATCGGAGAGATCATGGCCACTCCCGACCGCTGGGCCATCGCGCTGGGTTGCGCCAAGGAAACCTATGCCATCGGCAAGGCGAAAGGCGTCAACTTCTCCTACGATGACCCCGTCTCCTACGTCACCGCCTTCGGCCAGCGGATGCCCGACGCCCGCCCCTCCATGCTGCTAGACCACCACGCCCAGCGTCGCTCGGAAATTGACGCGCTGAACGGTATGGCCCCGATCCTCGGAGCCGAACTCGGCATCCCAGCGCCGTATAACGAGACGCTCTCCGCAGTCATCCGTGCACGGGAGTTGCACTTTTAGCGCGTTGCGACGGGATGATTGCCAAACTTCAAGGGGAGCGATAGCGTAGGCCGTACAACATAACGAGAACCCCACATCGTGCCCCCGAACAGCCTCGACATATTCGGTTCTTGGGCTGCCGCCCGACGCTTGTGCACGCTCCCCCGGTTCGAATCGCCGGAGGCCGAAGCCGAATTCTGGAAAGACCGCGACACCCGCTTCTATTTCTTCCGCCGCTGGATGCTGCTCGCCGGTATTCTTTCCTTCCTGGCTTTTCTCGTCGTCGATATCCTGATCGTCGAGGACAATCTGGCAGAAATCCTGATCGTTCGCTTCGCCGCGACGGCGATTGCACTGGCTTTATGGGTTCTCTTCGGCAGGGATCAAACCCCCGCGATGCGCGAAGTGCTTCTGGCGGCCATGGGTCTCGTCACCATCGTCGCGAACCTCGTGATGATCACCATCGTCGATGCGCCCGCTGCCGATCTGCTGCCCTTTGCGATTTCAATGATCATGGCGTTCGGGTTCGGTCTCGTCGCCCCGCGCTTTCGTACGGCGCTCTGGTTCGCGATCATCAGCTACACGCTGTACTGGATCACCGTGCCCTTTTCGAACAGCTCCTTTGCCGCGGTCGCGACGAATGCGCATTTCCTGTCGATCAGCGTCTTCGCGGCCCTCGTGGGAACCTTCGTCCGCGAAAAGCTGGAGCGCGAGCAATGGTTCGCCAAACGGCGTCTCGCATTGCTCAACGAGCAAGCGGTAGAAATGAGCCTTGCCAAGGACCGCCTGCTCGCCAGCGTCAGCCATGAATTGCGCACGCCCGTCAATGCCATCGCGGGCTTCTCCGAAGTCATGCAGAATGAAATCTTCGGTCCGATCGAACCGCAGCGCTATCGTGGATATGTCGACGATATTCATTTCAGCGCCACGCTCCTGAAGACGGGTATCGATGATCTGCTCGAAGTTTCGCGTATCGGAATGCAGAAGATCGCGTGGGAAGATGCCGTGACTCCGCTGTCCCGGATCGTCAGGGGCAGCGTGACAATCTGCGAAAGCGATGCTCTGGAGGAGGGTGTGACGATTGCTCTCGATTCCGATGTCCCCGATGTCATGGTGCGGACCGACCCTCACCGTTTGACGCAGACGCTGGTGAACATCATCGTCAATGCGATCAAATTTTCCGAACGCGGCGGTATCGTCCACGTGACGACACGCTTTGCGGAGGATGGTGGTGTCGTCATCGAGATCGTCGATACAGGCTGCGGGATTGCATCCGAAGATCTCAGCCGCATACGGGAACCGTTCGGGCAGGTTCATGCCGATCAGTACAGCAGCCACAAGGGCGGTCTGGGGCTGGGACTCTCCATCGCGAACGGCTTCATCGAGATGATGGAAGGGCGGCTCGATATCCACAGCGTACCGGGGACCGGAACCACAGTGTCGATCATGATCCCACCGCATCGGGTCGAGAATGTTCAGGCACCACCCCATGCGCGCGTGGCATTGCGAGCCGTCGAGCGGGCAAGCTGACCGCTTCGACTGCGCCCGTAGCTACACGAACCTGATCTGTCGGTTCATCGGCAATTCCCTGATCCGCTGGCCCGTGGCCGCAAAGATCGCATTGGCCAGCGCGGGCGCAGCGGGGGGCGTTCCCGGCTCCCCGATGCCGCGTATCTTCGAGCCGTTCTCCAGCACCGTCACAGAAATCGGCGGACATCGGTGCAGGCGCAGGGCGTCGTAATCGTGGAAATTCGTCTGCACGACATGATCGTCTGCAAAATCGATTTGCCCCATGATCGCCGCCGACAATCCGTAGATCATCCCGCCCTGCACCTGCGCCTCGATATTCCCCGGATCGAGCGCGACACCCACATCCACTGCCCCCCAGGCATTCACCAGCCGAATGCCGTCATCGGTCGCTGCGACTTCGATTACCTGCGCCGTTGGCACCCCGAAGGACAGCGTGAAGGCGAGCCCGCGCCCATGCCCCTTCGGCAAAGCATTGCCCCATCCCGAAACCTCGGCAACCGCCTCCAGAATTTTCCGGCTCGGCTCGTGATCGATCATCGCAAGCCGCATTTCCAGCGGATCGCGCCCTGCCTTATGGGCCAACTCGTCCAGCGCGCTTTCATGGAAGAAAGACGTGTAGGAAAAGCCTACTGATCGCCATGAACTGACCGGCGCGAGGGCAGGAGTGCGATAGCCCGTGACCCTGTAATCCGGGATGCGCCACGGCTGATCCCATGCCCCCTGCACCAGCGTCACATCCGGCCCCGGCATCGAGACGCCGATGCGTCCCATCTGCGATTCCATGACCGATGGTGCCGCGACCGACAGATCGAAGGCGCGCGGCAGGCCATTTTCGACCGTTCCCCGGAACCGCCCGATGGCAGGGGGGCGATAGGCGTCATGGGTCATGTCCTCGGCCCGTGACCATGTCAGTTTGACGGGCCGCCCCTCCATTGCCACCGCGATTTCGACCGCTTGCTCGATGACATCCATCTCGGCCCGTCGTCCGAAGCCCCCGCCCATGACCGGCGTATGGATCGTCACGGCGCTCTCCTCAAGACCGGCAATCTGCGCCGCCTTCTCGCGCGCGATGGTCGGCCCCTGATTGCCCGCCCAGATATCGAGCATACCGCTTCGCAGCCATGCCACCGCATTCATCGGCTCCATCGTCGCATGGGCCAGATACGGCACGCGATATTCCGCCTCAACCACGCCTGAGCCGGTCAATGCGGCCTCTACGTCGCCATCATCTCGGAACTGACTGTCCCGCATATCCTCGAAGAACGACGCTTCCACGGCGGCCATGTGACCGGCGGTATCGGCAGGGTAGGGCGCATCCTCCCAGTCGATCTCGACCGCCTCCGCCGCCCGCATCGCGCGCCATGTATTGTCGGCTATCACGGCAATCCCGCCGCCGCGCATCTCGATGATATCGAGAACGCCGCGCATTGCCCGCGCTTCCGTAGCCTTGAACCCTCGCATTGGAGCACCAAGCGCCGGGTTCATCCGCACCGTCGCATGGAGCATGTCCGGGGGTTGAACGTCGATGGCATAGTCCGCCGTGCCGGTACACTTGCCGACCATATCGACACGCGGCAGTGATTTCCCGAGCAACCGCCACTGCGAGCGGGGCTTCAGCGGTGGATCGTCGGGCAGGTCGATCTTAGCCGCTTCCTGTGCCAATGCCGTGTAGGGCAGTGCAGTCCCGTCCGGCGCGGTCACGGCACCGTTCTTCGTGGACAGCTCCGACGCCCCGACATTGAGCCGCTTCGCTGCCGCCTCCACCAGCGCAACCCGCGCCGCCGCCCCCGCCCGCCGCATCTTCTCATAAGCGTCGGGTGTCGAGGACGACCCGCCTGTGATCTGCATCCCCATGAACCGCGCCGGAATGGCCATCGCATCCCGCGCCGTCTCGGCAAGCCAGCTTTCATCCGTCGGTGCGAACGGCACACCCTC
>CALHLW010000077.1 GCA_938034615.1 uncultured Neomegalonema sp.
TATGGATGACCTTCATGTTCTGCTCCGACATTCATACGGACGTTGGAGTCACCTATACTTCCATGATGACAATGCGGAAAGGCGCACCACAAAAGGTACCGCCTTTTCAAAGTGAGCCGCACCCGGAACATATCCTCCCAATCATCACCAATATGAATTTAAAATCTCACAATCATTCGTTATCATTATATAACATAAGCCCGTATCCCCATCGGTAGACACAAACCGAAGGAGCACACCATGACAGCCATGGCCGATACCCCTCTCTGCCTTCCCGTCCACAAGTCTCAGCACGCTGGCTTTTCGACGTTCCGCGATCTGTTGCTGTCCCTATCCTTGACTGTTCTCGCCGCTCTCGCGATGGAAGCGGCCTTCACCTCCCCTGTTCTCGATCCGGCAGGGGCGGTTCAGGACTGGAACGGGAATAGCGGCAGCTTGCCATCTTCACCTTGACCGCTCATCAAGAACAAAAGAGCCACAGTCCTGACGGACTGTGGCTCTTTTGTTCTTGGCTGGATATTGTGTCACCCAGCTCGATTACAGATACCCTCCGACCGCACGATATCGTCCTCGCCCGGATATAGCGTCCGCGACACCGGCTACAGCCATGAGCCGGTGCCACAACGCATCACTGCCGGTATGATTCGGGCCGTCATGCGTCTCCTTCGAGTTGGTCGCGCAGGAACGCGCGCAGATCATTGCCCAAACCGTCGCGGGCCAGCCCCGCCGCCACATTCGCCATCAGGAACCCGAGCTTATCGCCGCAATCAAAGCGCCTTCCGGCAAACGAACACCCATAGAGCGGCGCGTCGCCCATTGTCCCTGCAATCGCGTCCGTAAGCTGGATTTCGCCACCGGCTCCTTTCTCTTGCTTGTCGAGATAGGCAAAGACCGATGGCTCCAGAATATACCTGCCCGTGGCGGCGAAGGTCGACGGCGCGGCATCGGGGTTCGGCTTCTCCACCATGCCCTTCGCGCGGAAGACCCCATCGGCCATCTCTCCATCAGGATCGAGGATGCCATACATCGACGTCTTCTCGCGCGGCACATCCTGCACCGCCAGCACATGCCCCTTGCCAATCTTCGCGTGGGCCTCCACCAGTTCCGCAATGCAGGAATGATCCAGCACTACCTCATCAGGCAGCAGCACGGCGAACGGCTCATCCCCCACCGCATGACGGGCGCACCAGACGGCATGGCCCAGACCCAGCGGCTGGCCTTGCCGCACGATGGTCATGCTCCCCGATGGCAACGTCGACGCGACCAGCGCCTCCAGCGCCTCCACCTTGTTCTTGCGTTCCAGCGCCGCCTGCAATTCGGGATGAGCATCGAAATGATCTTCCATCATCCCCTTGCCGCGCGAAGAGACAAAGATGAACTCCTCGATCCCCGCAGCCTTCGCTTCCTCCACTGCGTATTGCAGTACAGGTTTGTCCACGACGGGTAACAGCTCCTTCGGCATCGCCTTGGTGGCGGGCAGGAACCGGGTGCCGAGCCCCGCCACGGGAAAGACGGCCTTGCGAATGCGTCGTGTCATGCTCATATCCTGCGTATCGGAAAAGGAAGCGTTACGCAGTACATGTATCAGAAAACCCGGATGAAACCTTAAAATGGCGCAAATCGCGACGCGGCAGCGTGTCATTTCGTGTTTTTCGTATGTTCTGACCGAAAATGGCGCGACTTTTCACCTTTTTCGCAGTATAAGCCTGTGAAGCCTTCTAGAAAGGCCCTTCGGCAAACCGTTCCCACCCGGAGCGCGGCCCCCGTAAACAATGATGGAGAATAGCGATAGCTCGTCGACCAAATCTGGCGCCGCCAAGCCGTGATACCGGCCCCCGCGTCAATCAAAACATCCGCGCCCCCAAGGTGCGCGTGATCGATCATGAGGGCAACAACCTCGGTGTCATGAACCCCCGCGATGCGTGGGAGGCTGCTGTTGAAGTCGGCCTCGATCTCGTTGAGGTTTCCCCGAATGTCGATCCCCCCGTCTGTAAGATCCTCGACTACGGCAAGTACAAGTACGAGCTGCAGAAAAAGGCCGCCGAGGCGCGCAAGACCCAGAAGACGATCGATCTCAAAGAGGTCAAGTTCCGTCCGAACATCGACACCCACGACTACGATGTGAAGCTGCGCAGTTCGCGCAAGTTTCTGGAGGAAGGCGATAAGCTGAAGGTCACGCTGCGTTTCCGGGGCCGCGAAATGGCGCACCAGGAACTCGGCCGCGACCTGCTCCAGCGGGTTTCCGACGATCTGGAAGATATCGGCAAGGTCGAATCGATGCCGAAACTCGAAGGTCGCCAGATGGTCATGGTCGTCGGCCCGCGCGCCTGATGCCCACTACGCCCCGGCTCACACCGGGGCGTCTGACGGGGCCAAGGATGCCAATCCACATATGACAGCCTTCCGCCACCGTATCGAACACGCCGGTTTGGTGTCTGTTCGCAGCGTCCTCGCACGCTTCAGCCTCGACCGGGGAACGGCCATCGCTGCCGCCTTTGGCCGCTCGGTCTCCCCAGGCTTGCGCAAGCGTGCCCTTGCGAATCTGAACCTCGCGATGCCCGAACTGGATGCACCGCAGAAGAGTCGGATCGTCACCGGTCTCGCCGATCATCTGGCGCGCAATGCGATCGAATACCTGCATCTGGCCAAGCTGCGCGATGACGCCGACCGGATCGTCATAACCGGTGCCAACCATATCGAGGCCGCCCGCGCTGCCGGTCGCGGGGCTGTCCTCGTCACAGGTCATCTTGGAAACTGGGAAGCCGTTCGCGCTGCCTGTGCGCGTCTCGATTGGCCCCCGGCGATCATCTACCGCCGTTTCAACAACCCGGTGATCGACGACGAAGCACAGCGCGTGATGCGCGCGTTCAATGGCCCGATCCTGCATAAGGGCAAGCGCGGCACTCTCGGACTGCTGCGCCACATCCGCCGGGGCGGCGCCGCCGTCATTCTCTGCGATCAACGCTTCAGCGGTGCACCTGCTCTGCCATTCTTCGGGATACCCGCAAAGACCGCCCTCGCTCCGGCTGAGATCGCCATGGAATACGGTGCGGCTCTCCTGCCGGTGCGGGGCATACGGCGGGGCCGCACGAGTCTCTTCGACGTGACCATCGACGCGCCTCTCGAACCGACCTCCAGCGAGACTGCCGCGCGGGACATGATGACCGAGATCAACCGCCGTCTCGAGTCATGGATACGCGAAACCCCGGAGCAGTATTTCTGGCTGCACAATCGCTGGGGAAACAAGCGTTTCGGCGGACAAACCGATCAGTAACGCGCTTGCGCTGCCCCGAGGATCGGCCCGACATTCCCCTGCTGCACGATCACAACCGCACCCCCGTCACCTGTAGGTGCCGTAAACGCGAGGTCCAGCGGGCTTTTCCCGTCCCATTTCCCCGCCGCGCGCCATTCACGAACGACATTCGCGTATGTGATCGTCCGCCCGTGATTCTCACCACCACCGATGGCTTTCGTCACGTCCCGGTCATAGCCGACGACCCAAATCACCGTATCTGCCGACAATCCTGCTGTTGCAGGGGCCTGCACCCGATACCGACCATCCCCCGTCGGAGCGAGCGAGACCGCGACTGCATCTTCCTCGCCGCTATAGGCATTTACCGCGGACCGCACTTGGCGCTTGCGGCTGCCCACGACGTCCATTTTCCCGTCGAACATCATCTGCGGCGTGTAGACGTTCCGTGAACGCTGCTTGCGGGCATAGGCGCGTTGGCGCAAGGCATTACCCGGCAATGCCAGATCGTCTTTCCAGCCCAGATAATCCCAGTAATCCACGTTCAGGGTCAGCGGTACGATCCCAGGCACATCCCGCAGATCTGCGAGCACCTGATCGGCTGGCGGACAGGAGCTGCACCCCTGTGAGGTGAACAGCTCGACGACCACAGTACTCTGCGCCTGTGCGACCCCGCTCCAGAGCAGGGCAAGGGCGCAGGTAAGTGCCCGGATAGGGGATGAGATCGTAACGGACATGACGAAACAGCCTTCTTGGTGTCGGAGCGGATTTCCTCCGGATGCCTATGGATTTAAGCTGCTCCAGTCCTCCGTGCGAATCACGGCTGCGCGAGCCTGCGACATATTGATCCTGGCTTTCTACACATGAAAATAGGGATACGATGTCCGAAAAATCTGCTCTGGCGATGTGGTCCGGCCCGCGCAACATCTCGACTGCGATGATGCGTGCGTTCGAAAACCGCACCGACACGGCGGTTTGGGACGAACCTTTCTACGCGCATTACCTCTCGACGACCGGCCTCGATCATCCTATGCGCGATGCCGTGATCGATGCGGGAGAAACCGACGCAGACACCGTGATCGCGCGCTGTCTGAAAACACCATCGCGCCCCAATCGCCATCGCGCGGTGCCACGCTTCTGGTTCCAGAAGCATATGACCATGCACATGCAGCCCGAAATCCCCCTCGACTGGACGGCAGAGGCGCGCAACTTCTTCCTCATCCGCCGCCCTGAAGCCGTGATCGCTTCCTACCATGACCGCCGTGCCGATCCGACCTCTGACGATGTTGGGTTTGAGCGTCAGGCCGAACTCTTCACCCTGATAACGCAATTGCAGGGCAGCGCGCCCCCCGTCGTCGACAGCGACACGGTCCTCGCCGCCCCGGAAGCGACCCTGCGCGCCCTGTGTAATGCCCTAGCCATTCCTTTCGACCCCGCGATGCTGTCATGGCCCCCTGGTGCGCGTAATGACGACGGTGTCTGGGCTGCCCATTGGTACGGCTCCGTCGAAACCTCCACCGGCTTTGCTCCTCCGCGTGCACCACGCCCCCTGCCCGACCATCTCGCCCCCTTGGCTGAAGCCTGCCGCCCCCATTACGAAACCTTGGCAGTCCACGCCATAACCCCCTGAGATCCATCGGCATTCCCGCGAAAGTGGGAATCTTTCACCACCCATTCTCTCCTGCCCCGGCCTCGCGCCGCGGCTTGTCAGAACAATGCCTTTTTTCAAAAACGTTAGGAAATTTCAGTTCCACTCTTGTTCTATTTTGATTCTTATGGCAATGAGAACAAATCAGACACAGGAGAGAACGATGCAGGATCAATCAGGCCATAATTATCGTACCGCCCTCCGCGCTGATCTCGCGACTACCGAGACGCGCGTTGCGATGGCCGGTGCAGCACTGCGCCGTGCGGAAACGGAACTGGAACGGTCCTGCTGGCAGGGCCATGCCAAGGCCCCTGTCGATCGCGCACAGGCCGCCCGTGAAGCCCTGCGGGCCATGACGATCCGCCGCGCTGAAAAGCGAGCCGAAGAGGCGGAATACGAATACGACCTGATCGATGAAGGCGATTGCTACGACGACATCGCGGCCTGACCGATGGCTGGTTCCCTGCGAGGCAAGCCTCCGCTTCCCAAGAGCGCCGAACCGGGCTATGGAGCGCGCAAGCCCCGTAAACGGACCGGACGACCCATCGCCATGCCCTCCGACCTCTTCGAGCAGAACGACGCGGCTTCGAAAGCCTATTCCGCTGATGATATCGAGGTTCTCGAAGGGCTGGAGCCTGTTCGCAAACGTCCCGGTATGTATATCGGCGGAACGGATGAGCGCGCGCTGCATCACCTCGTCACCGAAGTCCTCGACAACTCCATGGACGAGGCGGTCGCGGGGCACGCCAGTCGCATCGATGTAGCGATGAATGCCGACGGCTCAGTCACCGTGCGCGATAACGGGCGCGGCATCCCCGTCGATCCGCATCCCCGCTTTCCCGAGAAATCCGCTCTCGAAGTCATCCTCACGACCCTCCACGCGGGCGGCAAGTTTTCCGGCAAGGTCTACCAGACCTCCGGCGGCCTCCACGGCGTCGGCGTCTCCGTCGTGAATGCCCTGTCCGATTCGCTCGACGTCGAAGTTGCGCGCGAGAAGCGCCTTTATGGACAAAAGTTCTCGCGCGGTCTGCCCGTCACGGGACTTGAAGAACGCGGTGCAGCCCCCAACCGGCGCGGCACCACGCTCACCTTCACCCCCGACCCCGAAATCTTCGGCGAGCGCGCCAGCTTCCGCCCGGCACGCCTCGTCAAGATGGCCCGCTCGAAAGCCTATCTTTTCCGGGGCGTGGAAATCCGCTGGCGCTGTGATGCGTCCGTCATCGGCACCGGGGACGAGACGCCGACCGAAGCAACCTTCCACTTCCCCAACGGCCTCGCCGACTTCCTTGCCGCCGATCTCGACGGCAAGCCGACCCTCTCCGACGAACCCTTCGCCGGTCGTGCTGAATTCTCCGAGAAATTCGGCGACACGCCGGGGGCCGTAGAATGGGCGATCCACTGGTCGGAAGCCGTGGATGGGGTCGTTTCATCCTATTGCAACACGATTCCCACGCCGCAGGGCGGCACCCATGAGATAGGCCTGCGACAGGCGCTCACCCGTGCGCTTCGCGCCCATGGCGAGATGGCCGGAACCAAGAAAGCCGCACTGATCACCGCCGATGACGTGATGATCGATGCCCGTGCGCTGATCTCCGTTTTCCTGCGCGACCCGGAATTTCAGGGCCAGACGAAGGAAAAGCTGTCCACGGCAGATGCCGCCCGACTGGTCGAGGGCAGCCTGCGGGATCGCTTCGACACATGGCTCGCCTCCGACCCGCGTCGTGCCGAGACCCTGATCGATTATTGCATCGCTAAAGCCGATGAACGCGCCCGCCGTCGCTCGGAAAAGGAAACTCAGCGCAAATCCGCGACCAAGCGTCTGCGCCTCCCCGGCAAACTGACCGATTGTTCAGATGCAACCCGCGAAGGCTCGGAAATCTTTCTGGTCGAGGGCGATTCCGCAGGCGGTTCCGCCAAGCAGGCCCGCGACCGCCGCTTTCAGGCCGTCCTGCCCCTGCGCGGCAAGATTCTCAACGTCGCCAATGCAACCGCCGACAAGCTCGCCCAGAATCAGGAGCTACAGGACTTGCTCCTCGCCCTCGGCGTCCAGACCGGCCAGCGCTTTCGGCTCGAAGACCTGCGTTATGACCGCATCGTCATCATGACCGATGCCGACGTGGACGGTGCCCATATCGCCGCCCTGCTGATGACCTTCTTCTACCGCGAACTGCCCGATGTCATTACCAGCGGCAAACTCTACCTCGCTGCCCCACCCCTCTACCGCCTCACCAGTGGCGCGTATTCTACCTACGCCGCCGATGAGGAAGAACGCGACCGCCTCATCGCCACCGAATTCAAGAACAAAAAGGTCGATATCGGGCGCTTCAAGGGCCTTGGCGAGATGATGGCCAAGCAGCTCAAGGAAACCACCATGGACCCCGCAAAACGCAAGCTGATCCGGGTCCGGTTAGAAGACATCGAACCCGGCGAAACCCACAGCCTCGTCGAGCGGCTGATGGGAAAACGCGCCGAAAGCCGCTTCGAGTATATTCAGGACAACGCCCGTTTCGCGGAGGATATCGATGTCTGAGAGCGATCCTTTCTCGGTGGCGGGCCGCGTCGCCGTCGTCACCGGCGCATCCGGCGGCTTGGGCCGCGCCATCGCCACCGCCCTTGCAGAACGCGGAGCAAAGGTCGTCGGCATCGCCCGCCGTGCCGACGCACTGGAAGATTGGCGCGCCGAGACAAAGGGCAACACCGCCCTGATAGCCACCGATCTCGGCTCACCCGATGCTGCGCAAACCCTCGCTGCGCGCGCATCGAAACCCTTCGGTGCCCCGGATATCCTCGTCAATGCTGCAGGGATCAATACCCGACAGGCAGCAGATGATGTCACTCTCGATGGCTGGCGCACCACAATCGACCTGAACCTCGCTGTCCCGTTCTTTCTCGCGCAATCTCTGGTCCCTGCCATGAAAGCGAAAAACTGGGGCCGCATCGTCAACTTCGCCTCACTCCAGTCTTTCCGCGCCTTCCCCGGCGGCCTCGCCTACGGCTCATCGAAAGGCGGCATCGCCCAGATGACCCGCGCAATGGCCGAGGCATGGTCCCGCGACGGCATCACCGCCAACGCCTTAGCCCCCGGATTCTTCCGCACAGAACTGACCGCCGCCGTTTTCGATGACCCGGAACGCGCCGCCCGCAATGCCGCACAGACCTGCATAGGGCGCAATGGCGCAATGGCCGATATCATCGGCCCTGCCCTCTTCTTTTGCTCCCCGGCTTCCGATTATGTGACCGGCCAGATTCTCAGCGTCGATGGCGGCTTCACCGCCCGTTGAGCCATTTCACTCCGGAAGGCTAACGGGCGCAAGATCATCCCAGACATCACCCGGCCCCGGATTGTCCGCAGGGGTCGTGCCCCCGAAATGCGCCATCACTCCCCAGACCGCATTCAACCCAGTCTGCACCGCACCTTCCGCCCAGGCGGGCGTCCAGCTCACCCCATCCCCGGCGAGGAAGATGCCCCGCTGCTCAGGCGGCATATCCTTCTGCACGAATTGCCCGAACATGCGCTGATTATACCGGTAGTGCCCCGGCAACGCCCCCTTGAACGCCCCGAGAAAATTATCATCCGCTTCCCAGTTCACGGTAATCGGATCACCCACGATATGCGCCGTGATGTCCACATCCGGGTAAATCTTCTCCAGCGACGACAGAGCCAATGCCACCCGCTTTTCCACCGGCAATGGCAGCATCTTCAGCGCATCGGTCATCCACGAATAACTCAGGCAGATCACCCCCGGCTTGCCGGGGCCATTATCGAACAGATACGTCCCCCGCGTCAGCCGGTCGGTCAGCGTCATCGACATCCGATGCCGCCCCGTCACCGGATCGCGATCCTTCCAGAACGGCCTGTCCACCATCACGAAGGTCTTGGAAGACTGCATATAGCGCGTCCGATCCAGCGCTTGCCACAGCTTCGTCCCAAACAACACCTCTTCCGTCTCGATCGCTGTCGTCAGCAGCCAACTCTGGCATGTCGCAACCACCGCGTCGAACTCATCGCCCCGTCCCCAGCGATCCGTCACCCGGATTGCGCCTTTCCCGCCACGCACAATCTCCGCCGCTCCGGGCCGGGTCGCCCCGCCATTCAGCGACGCGAGAGTCGTCCCCTCCGGCCAATGCACCATCCGCTCCGGCACCCGCCGCCAGATCCCCTGCGGCACTTGTTCGACACCGCCGACAATATATCGTTGATCGTCATCCTGCTCGGTCGCATTCACCCGCAGGATTTCCAGCATCGAGTTCGGGAAATCCGAGTCCCACCCCCCTGTGCCAAACCCGACCTGCCCGAACACCTCCCGGTGATGAAACGACAGCTTCCTAAACGCGCTCGACGTGCTGAGAAAATCGTAGAACGACCGCTCGTCCCACGCCGCCACGATAGGATTCCAGATTTCCCGCAACCGCGCCGCATCCTTCGCCCGTATCGCTGCCTTCAGCGCGGTAAAGTTCGCGCCTTCCTCCAGCGCCGCGTCCCAGGCCGCAAACACCTCCTGAAAGATCGGAGGCAGGTCGTCTGCCGTCTCCGCATAATAGGTCTGCCCCTCGATATCGATAACCGTCGATCCAGCGGCTTCCGTCAGCGGATTCGGAAAATCCGCACTCTCCAGACCCAGCTTATCGATATAGGACCAGAAGCACCGCGACGATGCCGGAAACCGCATCCCGCCCAGCTCCGCGACCACCCCTTCGGCCCCCTCGAAGGGCTGCGACCGTAAACGGCCGCCAAGCTGCCCCGCCTCATAGACAACCGGATGCAACCCCATCTTCATCAGCTCGAACGCGCAAACCAACCCGGAAATTCCGGCCCCTATCACCGCAACCCGCTTCCCGAGAGCGGCCTCCGGCACAGCGCCCAACCCCGACGGATGCGCCAGCCAGTCATCATAGGCGAAGGGAAAATCCGGGCCGAACAGCGTGATCTGCGGGTCGCTCACGATACCAGCGTTCCGTATAAATCGATCCGCCGGTCGCTCACATGGTCCAGCACGCCCCGCGCCGCCGCAATCGCCTCGCGCGACACCACCGCGGATACCAGCGCCTCGTCTCGACCCGCCATCACCAGCGCGTCGCCTGTCGGCCCACAGATCACGGAATGCCCGAAATAGACGATATCACCCTCCGCCCCACAGTAATTGCAATACGCGACGGCCATTTCGTTCTCTTCCGCCCGTGTCGGCACCACCCGCGTAGACACGCTGTCGAACGGCGCCTTGCAGGCCGTCGGCACGATCACCAGCTCAGCCCCCGCCAACCGCAGCGCCCGCGCATATTCGGGAAATTCGATATCGTAGCAAATTCCGAGCGCGACGCTCCATCCCTCGAACGGAACCACGGGCGACAGTGCTTCACCCGCCGAAAATTGCGCCCCATCGACCTCCAACCACAGATGCGACTTGCGGTAGTTCGCCAAGACGCTCCCGTTCCGCCCGAAGAACCGCGCCGTATTATACGGAAGCGCACGTCCGTTGGCCTCGGGGTAGCCGACCACGATGCCGATGCCATGTCGTGCCGCAATCTCCGCGACGGTCCCGAGCGTGTTGCACCCGTCGGCTATGGCCGACGCCCGTGCACGCGCCTCCCCGATGGCATAGCCGGTCAGAAACATCTCCGGCGTCACGAGCACATCCGCACCATCCCGCGCCGCCTCCCCCGCCACCGTATCCAGCCGCGCGAGAGCCGCCTCCACCCCCGCCGACTGCGGGGGTGACTGGAACATAGCGATCTGCATTAGAAAAACGCCTGTAAACCCGTCTGCGCCCGCCCGAGGATCAGCGCATGAACATCATGCGTCCCCTCGTAGGTGTTCACCGTCTCCAGATTCATCGCGTGGCGCAGCACGTGGTATTCCTGCTGAATACCATTTCCGCCATGCATATCCCGTGCATTCCGGGCGATATCGAGCGCCTTGCCGCAATTGTTGCGCTTGACGATGGAGATCATCTCCGGGGCCATCGACCCTTCGTCGAACAGTCGCCCGACCCGCAACGATCCTTGCAGTCCCAGCGCAATCTCGGTCTGCATATCGGCCAGTTTCTTCTGGAACAATTGCGTTTGCGCGAGGGGTTTGCCGAACTGCACCCGGTCCAACCCATAGGAGCGCGCCCGGTACCAGCAATCCTCTGCTGCCCCCATCACACCCCAGGAGATGCCATAGCGAGCCCGGTTCAGGCACCCGAACGGTCCTTTCAGCCCGGAGACGTTCGGCAACAGAGCATCCTCGCCCACCTCCACATTCTCCATCACGATCTCGCCGGTTACGGAGGCGCGCAAGCTAAGCTTCCCGCCAATCTTCGGCGCGGTCAGTCCCGCCATCCCCTTTTCCAGCACGAAGCCCCGGATCTTGCCGTCATGGGCATCGGATTTCGCCCAGACAACGAAAACATCCGCAATCGGCGCATTGGAAATCCACATCTTCGAGCCGCTGATCCGATAGCCGTTATCCGTCTTCACCGCCCGCGTCTTCATTCCGCCGGGGTCAGATCCCGCATCGGGTTCGGTCAGGCCAAAACATCCAATCCATTCACCACTGGCCAGCTTCGGCAGATATTTCTTCCGCTGCTCCTCCGACCCGTAGGCGTGGATCGGGTACATCACCAGCGACGACTGCACGCTCATCATCGAGCGATAGCCGCTATCGACCCGCTCAATTTCTCGCGCCACCAGCCCATAGCTGACATAGCCCGCGCCGACCCCGCCATATTCCTCCGGCACCGTCACGCCCAGCAGGCCCATCGCTCCCATTTCGGAGAAAATCTCCGGTTCAACCCGCTCCTCCGCAAAAGCGTCAATCACGCGCGGTGCCAGCTTGTCCTCGGCGTAGGCGCGGGCGGCATCGCGGATCATCCGCTCGTCCTCGGTCAACTGATCCTCGATCAGAAACGGATCGGCCCAGTCGAAAACGGCGGCGGCTTTGCTGGTATCGAGCGTTACGGGGGCATTCATCGCGAAATCTCCTGTGCGTTTGAACCAAATCTAGGCTTCTGACCCTGCCCCGACAAGCGTTGTCGCCCCTGTGTCAATTTAGCGGGCAGGATGCCGCCCCTTGCGGACCGGCAGAAGCCATGACAGCGTGCGCCTCCCATGACCGCACCGATCCAACCCCCCAAGGTTTCTGCCAAGGCTCTCCCCTTCGCCATCCTCATCCTGTGCGGCACGGTCTGGGGCGCGACGATCCCCATGATGAAGATCGCGGTCTCGACCGGGCATCAGCCGATGGGGCTGATCTTCTGGCAAGTCGTCATACTCGCCATCGCCCTCGGACCCGTGGTTCTTTGGCGTCGCGAAGCTGTGCCGACCACGCCGCACCATATCCGTTACTACGCGCTGATCGGCGCCATCGGAACGCTGATCCCGAGCAGCGTCTCCTTCTTCGTCGCCACGAAGCTGCCCGCCGGGATATTGGGCCTGTTACTGGCGACCGTTCCGATGTTCTCGCTGTTGGTCGCCCTCATCATCCGGTCTGAGAGATTTCAGGTGCGGCGCATGGCCGGGATCGGGCTTGGCGTCATCGCCATGATGCTGCTCGCCATCCCGGATGCCAGTCTGCCCGGTGCAGGCATGGCGTCTCTGCTCCTCCTCGGCCTCTTCGCGCCGTTCTGTTACGGGATGGAGGGCAATATCGTCGAACGCCTCGCCCCGTCCGACGTGACCCCCCTCGGTGTCATCTTCGCCTCCTCCGTCCTCGTGACCCCCGTGGCGGGGATCATCGCATGGCACGGCGGAATGTGGGTCGATCCGTCCCTGCCATGGGGTACGGCGGAATGGGCGCTGATAGGCAGCTCCCTCGGCCACGCCATGGCTTATACCGGCTACGTCGCCCTCGTAGGCTTGGCAGGTGCCGTGTTCAGCAGCCAGATCGCCTATATCGTCACACTCTCCGCCATCCTCGCCAGCCTCATCTTTCTGGGCGAAAGCTACCCGGTGTCCACCTGGATCGCCATCGCGATGATGCTCGGCGGATTGTTCCTCGTGCAGCCAGAAGGGTATGCGCCGGAACGCTGACTCAGCAGCGGCGTTGTGCAGGCGGGGCACCCGGTTTAGACCTGTCCCATGTTGCCCCGTGCCGATACCTATGCCGAGTTGCAAGACCGCTTCGAGTGGCCCGCTTTCGACCACTACAATATCGGTGTCGATACCTGTGATCGCTGGGCACAAACCGACCCGGCCCGCACGGCCCTGATCCTCGATGACGAGGACCGCAGCGTCAGCTTCGATGAGCTGCGCAGCCTCACCAACCGAATGGCAAACCTGCTGGGCGAGTGCGGCGTGGCCCCCGGTGACCGTGTCGGCGTTCTCCTTCCACAGCGGCTGGAGACGGCAGTGGCCCATATCGCCGCTCTGAAACTCGGGGCGATCTCGATGCCGCTGGCAATCCTGTTCGGAGTCGACGCTCTCGCCCACCGTCTTGGCGACAGCGGGGCGAGTGTCATCGTGACCGATGCCGAAGGGGTCGCACGCCTCGCCCCCCTGCGCGCGCGCTTGCCCGATCTGCACACGGTCCTGTCCGTAGACGGAGGAGACGCCACCGACCTGCGCGATGCCCTCCCCGCTCAGCCCGACCGCTTCACCCCCGCCGATACCCATGCCGACGACCCCGCTATACTGATCTATACCTCTGGCACCACCGGCAACCCCAAGGGCGCGCTGCTCCCTCACCGCGTTCTCCCCGGCCACCTCCCTGGCGTCGAGATGAGCCACGACCTCTTCCCCGAATCCGGCGACGTGATCTGGACTCCGGCGGACTGGGCATGGATCGGCGGTCTGCTCGACGTACTGATGCCCGCCCTGCACCACGGCGTCCCGGTCGTCGCCAAGCGGTTCCGCAAATTCACCACCGACTCCGCCTTCGATCTGATGCGCCGCCACAAGGTCCGCAACGCCTTCCTGCCCCCGACTGCGCTCAAGATGATGCGCGCCGACGACCCGGCCCCCTACCCCATGCGGAGCGTCGCCAGCGGCGGCGAGAGCCTCGGCGCGGGCCTGCTCGACTGGGGCCGCGAGACCTTCGGCGTCACGATCAACGAATTCTACGGCCAGACCGAATGCAACATGGTCGTTTCCAGCGCCGCCCGCCTCGGCGCGCACCGCTCCGGCATCACGGGCTGGCCCGTTCCCGGCCACGACGTCGCTGTTCTCGGCGCAGACGACACCCCCGTCACCGACGAGGAAGGCCGCATCGCCATCCACTCCCCCGACCCCGTCATGTTCCTGCGCTACTGGAACGACGAAGCGGCCACGGCGGCAAAGTTCGCAGGCGACTGGCTCCTCACCGGTGACCGGGGCATGCAGGAGTCCGATGGCGCGATCCGGTTCATAGGCCGCGACGATGACGTCATTTCCTCCGGCGGCTACCGCATCGGTCCCGGCGAGATCGAGGACACCCTGCTCCGTCACCATGCCGTCGCCATGGCCGGAGTCGTCGGCAAGCCCGACCCGATGCGCGGCGAGATCGTCAAAGCCTATATCGTCCTCGCCCCAGGCCACGCCCCCTCCGACGCCCTCGCGCGCGACCTCTCCATCTTCGTGAAGACCACCCTGTCCGCCCACGAATACCCCCGCGAGATCGCCTTCCTCGACGCCCTGCCCCTCACCACCACCGGAAAGATCGTCCGTCGCGCATTGCGCGAGCGGGCGAGAAGCGAGACGCCATGACATTCGCCGCCAGCCCCGATGACCTGCTCACCCCCGCCCAACTCGCTGAAATCAGCGGTTTCGATTTCATCGACGGTATGCGCACGGGCCGCTACCCCCATCCCCCCATCGCGAAAACCCTGAACTATCGCCTCTCGGAGGTCGAACAGGGCCGGGTCATCTTCGAAGGATCGCCCGATTTCGACGCCTATAACCCGCTGGGCGGCGCGCATGGCGGCTGGTTCGGCACGCTGCTCGACTCGTGTATGGCCTGCGCCGTCCAGACGACGCTGCCCCAAGGCACCGGCTACACGACCGTCGAGTATAAGATCACGATTCTGCGCCCCGCCTTCACCGATACACCGCCGCTCAAGGCCATCGGCACCGTCGTCACCTCCGGTCGTCGCATCGCCACCGCCACGGGCGAGATGGTCGGCGAGGACGGCAAGGTCTTCGCCACCGGCAGCACCACCTGCCTCGTCTTTCCCCTAGCCCCATGAGCGACCCGATGACCTCAGAGCATGTCACGATCTTCGAGATGGCCCCGCGCGACGGCCTTCAGAATGAAAAACGCCCCATCGCGACCGCCGACAAGATCGCTCTGATCGACCGGCTCTCCCGATGCGGCTTCACCAAGATCGAGGCGACCAGCTTCGTTTCCCCGAAATGGGTGCCGCAGATGGCCGATGCGGCGGATGTGATGGACGGCATCACCCGCGCCCCCGGCATCGACTACGCCGTCCTGACCCCAAACCTGCGCGGGCTTGAAGGCGCGAAAGCAGGACGGGCCGATGAAATCGCGATTTTTGCCGCCGCGTCGGAAAGTTTCTCCAAGGCCAATCTGAACGCCTCGATTGCCGATGCGCTGGAACGGTTTGCCGCTGTCGCCAAAGCCTCGCTGGAAGCCGAAATCCCCGTGCGCGGCTATGTCTCGGTCGTTACCGACTGCCCTTATGATGGCCCCGTCGCCCCCGAAACCGCCGCGCGCGTCGCCGAATCCCTCTTCGCGATGGGCTGCTACGAAGTCTCCCTCGGCGACACCATCGGCCACGCAACCCCTGAGAGCACCGACGCTATGCTGAAAGCGGTGCTCAACGTCGCCCCGGCCAACCGTTTCGCGGGCCATTTCCATGACACCAAGGGCCGCGCGCTGGAAAATATCGGCGTCAGTCTCGAGCACGGCATCCGCATCTTCGATTCCTGCGTGGCGGGTTTGGGCGGCTGCCCCTATGCGCCGGGTGCGAAAGGAAACGTCGCGACCGAAGCGGTCATTCCGTTTGTAGAAGAGCGCGGCTACACGACCGGCGCAGATCGCGATGCTGTCAACGAGGCTGCCGCCTTTGCCAAGGCGTTGACCTCGCCACAGTAACTGCGGCCCTGCACGAAGATGCGGGGCCGCAGTTCAGTTCATGCTTTGCTGATAACCGCCTTCGCCTTTTCCACCAGCGCATCCGCCGTGATGCCGAAATGCGTGAACAGATCGCCTGCCGGAGCCGACGCTCCAAAGCCGTCCATCCCGATGAAAGCATCCGGGTCGCCGGTATAACGCGACCAACCCATTTCGACGCCTGCCTCGATAGCGATAC
>CALHLW010000078.1 GCA_938034615.1 uncultured Neomegalonema sp.
TGGATGTCGATTGCTGCCCTGCTCGTCTTTCTGATGCAGGCTGGCTTTCTGCTGATCGAGGCAGGTACCGTCCGGTCGAAGAACTCGACCAACGTCGCGCAGAAGAACGTCTCGGACATGATTATCTGCATGTTCTGCTACACCTTCGCCGGGTTTGGCATCATGTTCGGTGTATCGGCGGGCGGCTATCTTGGCATGGGCGGTGCGCAGCCCGTGTTGCAGGAGCAGGGGCTTTGGCCTGTGCTTCTCGTGTTCAACCTTGCATTCTGCGCCGTGACGGCGACCATCGTGTCGGGTGCCGTGGCCGAACGGATGCGTATTGGCGCTTACTTCATTAGTACCATCGCCATCGCGACGCTGGTCTACCCGGTCTTCGGGCACTGGACCTGGGGCAACACGATCATCGAATCGAACTCTGCCTTCCTCGCAGACCTTGGCTTTGCTGACCACGCGGGCGGGATCGCCATTCACGCGCTCGGCGCGTTCTACGCCCTTGCGGCCTGTATCGTACTGGGTGCACGGCAAGGACGCTTCGACGAACGCGGCAACGTACTACCGATCACCGGTTCGAGCTACGTGCTCGCCCTCTCCGGTGGCCTGATCCTCTTCGTGGCCTGGATTCCCTTCAACACCGGCTCCATTGCACCGGGAACGCAGCTTTTCAGTGACGCCGTCCTGAACACGATCATCGCGGGGGCAGCGGGGGGTCTTGGCGGCAAGATCATCGGTTATTTCCTGAATGACCGCACCTATGACCCCATGGCCAGTACCAACGGTATCCTCGCCGGACTGGTGGCGATCACGTCGGGGGTGGTCTACGTCGATGTCTATGGCGCGGCAGCGATTGGTCTGATCGGTGGTTTCATCGGAATTTTCGCCAACCATATGATCCTGCATCGCTTCAAGATCGATGATCCTGTGGGCGTGGTGGGCGTTCACGGCGTCGCGGGCCTCGCGGGCGGCCTGATCTTCCCGCTCCTCGCTGTCACTGCGCTACCAGCGGGCGGCATGGTCGCACAGCTCATCGCGCAGGGTATCGGTGCTACCGTTGCCATCGTCTGGGCCTTTGTGACCGGCTACATCATTATCAGCGCGCTCAAGAAGTTCGGCATCCTTCGCGTCTCCGATGCTCAGGAATATCTGGGCCTGAACTTCGGCGAGCACCTTCCCGGTGTGACCGCCGATCACCTGAAATCGGCTTTCGACGTCTCGAAGCCCGCAGGGGGCTTCGCGCCCGCAATGCCTGCCGCTCAAGCCCCCGTTCCCGGCGCGGCAGCGAAAGGCCCGCAGGCGAATCTCGCCGCCATGGCCCCGGCGATGGCTGCCGACATGATGCCATCCTCCGAAGTCGGCTTCGCGCTGACGAAGATGACCGACGCGCACAAGGCCAAGGCCGAACAGCTTTCCGCGACCCTCTCGACCTTCGAGACGGCGTTGGAAAGCATGACCGACGGGATGCTCATCTTCAATGCCCAGGGCGAGGCCGTTCAGGTCAACGCGGCCTTCAAGACGGCCATGGCCTCCTTCGGCGTGCCCTGCCATATCGGCATGACCCGCGATGCCTTCCTCGAAGGGCTGAACGCCTCCGCCGCCTTCGATTCCGATGCCGCCGCTCTTACCGGATGGATCGACGGTGACGGGGAAGAATCGACCGGCCAGCTTGCTACGCACCGCACCATCACCACGGATGCAGGCCGCCACTTTATCCAGCGCGCTGTCCCGACGCCCGATGGGGGACAGGTGGTCAGCCTGACCGACGTGACCGAGATCGAAGGCGCGCGTATCGCGGCAGAGGCCGCACAGAAATCGAAGGCCGAGTTCCTCGCGAACATGAGCCACGAGATCCGCACGCCCATGAACGGCATCATCGGCATGACCGACCTTCTGAACCGCTCCACGCTGGAGCCGCGTCAGAAGCACTTCGTCAACACGATCAACAAGTGCGGCAACGCGCTGATGAAGATCATCAACGACATTCTCGATTACTCCAAGATCGAGGCCGGACAGGCCAAGATCGACGCCGCCCCCTTCGCTCTGCGCGAAAGCCTGGAGGACGTGACGACTCTGCTGTCCAACTCGGCGGCAGAAAAGGGCATCGACCTGCTGATCCGCTACCGTCCCGACCTGCCCCAGACCTTCGTTGGCGATATAGGACGGATGCGACAGGTGATGACCAACCTCGTCGGCAACGCTCTGAAATTCACCAACGAGGGTCATGTCCTCGTCGATGTCGCGGGTGAGGTCGAAGGCGATGTCGCGAATCTCGTGATCCGGGTGGAAGATACCGGCATCGGCATTCCCGCCGATCAGATCGACAATGTGTTCGAGAAGTTCCGTCAGGTGGACGGTTCGGCCAGCCGCCAATACGAAGGCACCGGGTTGGGCCTCAGCATCTCGGCCAACCTGATCGAGATGATGGGCGGCACGATCAAAGCGGAAAGCACCGTCGGCAAGGGCAGCGTCTTCACCGTGACGCTCGATCTGCCCGTCGCCGAAGACGCCGCGCCACCGAAGTTCGCGCCTGCCGAGATCGTCGGCTCGAAGATCCTCGTGGTGGACGACAACGCCGTCAACCGCGACATCCTCACCGAACAGCTCGCCCATTGGAAATGCCAGTGCGCGACGGTGGACGGGGCGGAAAAGGGCCTGTCGGTGCTGCGCAAGGCACGGTCGAAGAACGTGATGGTCGACCTCATCATCCTCGATTACCAGATGCCCGGCATGAACGGCGAAGCCTTCTTCGACGCGCTGATGGCCGACCCGGACCTGTCTTCGATCCCGGTGCTGATGCTCACCTCCGTCAACGATGACGAGATCGAGCGCCGCCTGATGAAATCCGGAATGCGGGCGATCCTCACCAAGCCCGCGCCATCCGAACTGCTGCTCGACACCATCTCGACCTGCCTGACCGATTCGCAATTCGCCTCCATCGGCCTCGAAGTCGAGAAGGTGGAAGAGGATGAACTGGTCGCAGCCTTCGAGAAAGACGCTGAACGCGCCTTGCCCGAGGCTGCCCCCTCGGCGATCGAGAAGATCAAGGCGCGCAAGGAAGAGGCCGTTGTGGCCGCGACTCCGGTTGAACCTCTGCTCCTGACCGAGCCGGAGATCGTCGAACCGGAACTTCTCGAATCCGAGAGTGCCGAGTCAGAGATGGACGCAGATGCAGTGGAGGCAGTGGAGGCAGTGGATGAGACGCTGTTGGAGGCCGAGGTTGCCCCTGACGAGACGTCGCCCGAAGCCGATGTAGCAGTTGAAGCCGAGCCGAAACTCTCTGCGGCGCAGCGGAAACTGAAGCGCAATCGCGTCCCCTCCGCCGCCGTGCTGAAGCAGCAGCGCCGCCCCTTCAAGATCGAGGCGGCGACCGAGACGGCCCTGTCCGACAAGATGGCTGCCCCTGCGGAAATCGATCTGGAAGAACTGGATCTGTCGGATGCCATGGCCGGTAACGGCTCGGATAACCCGACCGTGCAGCAGGCTGACGATCCCGCCGCGTCGCTGTCCGAACTCGAAATCGCCGATATCGACGACGACGCCTCCGATGACGACGGAGCCGAGGTCGAGGCGGAGGGTCCGCTCGATATCCTCGTCGCGGAGGATAACGAGACCAACCAGAACTACATCGAATACATCCTCGATGATTTCGATGCGGAATACGCCATCGCCGAGAACGGGCGAGTCGCGGTGGAGCAGTGGACGGCCCGTAATCCGCGCATCGTGTTCATGGATGTCTCGATGCCGGGCATGAACGGCTATGACGCCACCGCGAAGATCCGCGAGTTGGAAACCGAGATGGGCCGGGGCCATACTCCCATCATCGCCCTGACCGCCCACAATCTGAGCGGCGACCGCGAACAATGTCTCGCGGCTGGCATGGACGACTACCTGTCCAAGCCCGTCTCGGTCGACAACATCCGCGACATGCTCGCAAAATGGAAGATCGTGGACCAGCTGGAAGAAGCGGGCTGATCGGGTTCGATCTGGCCGCTCCCTGAAGCGACATTGGAAAACGCACGGTTCGCCGTGCGTTTTCTGCCGTTTAGAGCAATTTGCATTTTGGTTGAACAGAGTATTGGGTTTCGCGTTCGAGCCTGTCAGGCGAGAGGCAGCGAAAGCCGGTCCAACTTGAATGCAATTTGCTCTAGGGGGCGTGGTTTACGCCAGCGGGAACCCCCGCAGGAAGTCTTCGGCATCCATCGCTGGTTTCCCGGCCCGTTGCAGGCGCAGCAGGCGCAGCGAGCCGGTGCCACAGGCAATGGTATCCCCGGCGATGACCGCGCCGGGATCGCCCCCGTCGTCCAAAGGTTCCGCCAGCAAAACCTTGATCCGCTCCCCCTTCGCCTCGAACCATGCGCCGGGGAAGGGCGAGAGACCCCGGATATGCGCATCGAGGTCAGCGGCGGAGCGTGTCCAGTCGACCCTGGCCTCGGCCTTGTCGATCTTGGGCGCGTAGAGGACACCCTCTTCGGATTGCGGCGTCTCGGTCGCCGTTCTCGCCTGCAACGCCGCGAGCGCATCGCAGAGCAGCGCGCCGCCCCATACGGCGAGGCGACCCTGCAGATCTGCGGCGGTCTCGCGCGGGCCGATGGGTGTCGTCTCGCGGATCAGCACGGGGCCGGTATCAAGCCCTTCCTCCATCCGCATGATGCACACACCCGTCTCGGCATCTCCCGCCATCACCGCCCGCTGGATCGGCGCGGCTCCGCGCCAGCGCGGCAGCAGGGAGGGATGGATATTGAGACATCCGAGCCGGGGCGCATCTAGGATGGCGCGCGGCAGAATCAGGCCGTAAGCGGCAACCACCGCGACATCCAGATCGAGCGCTGCAAACGTAGCCTGCGCATCGTCATCCCGCAAAGTCTTCGGCGTATGAACCGGCAAGCCAAGCGCCTCGGCACGGGCATGAACGGCAGTGAGCCGATCCTTCTTGCCCCGCCCGGCAGGACGCGGCGGCTGCGCATAGACCGCAACCACATCATGCCCCGCCTCCACGAGCGCATCGAGGGTCGGGACAGCGAATTCGGGACTGCCCATGAAGGCGACCCGCATGGGGGCGACGCGCATGGGGGCGAGAGGTCGGGTCATTCTATCGACACGGGTGGCATCGAGTGTGCGTAACGGGCTGCTGACTTGGCAATCGGCCTAGCCTCCCGTTCCTTCGAGGGTTTCGATACGCTCCTCCAACGCTTCCAACTTCGATTCGATGGATGCCAGGTCGCCACTGTCCCTGCGGGCAGTTCGGGACAAACCGGAAATTTCGAGCGAAAAGGTCTGAAAGCGCCTGTCGATGCCGTCCAGTTGATCCTCGATCTTTTCGATACGGGCACTCGTATCACGCTGCGCGTCGAGCATCTTCTGCATCTGTGCAGCGAGAAACTCCAGCGTTACATCGGCCATGTTGTTTCCCCTGACAGCAAAATTCACTTGATTGGAAGATAGGTGCAGACAGCGCGAAGGAAAGCGCCTCGACAGATTGTGACCGTCACCGCAATAGCGAGAAAGTGCTACGCCTTCGCGGTCGTGCCTTTGGCAGCCGCCTTCTCTTTCTTGCGCTTCTTCATGCGACCCGTGATCATCTGCCGCTTCATGGGGCCGAGATAATCGATGAACAGCTTGCCGTTCAGATGGTCGATCTCGTGCTGAACACAGGTGGCGAGCAGCCCGTCGCACTCGATTTCCTGCGCGGTCCCTTCGGCATCGGTATAGGCGACCCGCACCTGAGCAGGGCGCTCGACATCGTTGAATTCCTCGGGGATCGAGAGGCACCCCTCTTCGTGCACGTTCAGATCATCCGATTCCCACACGACTTCCGGGTTGACCATCGCGATGGGGGCCGGGTCTTCCTCGTCGCTCTTGGCGCAATCCATGACCAGAACGCGCCGCAGCACCCCGACTTGCGGCGCGGCAAGGCCGATACCGGGGGCATCGTACATCGTCGTGAACATATCCGCGATCAGCGTGCGGATCTCCTCGTCGACGGTCTCGACGGGCTCGCAGCGCTTCTTCAGGCGCGGATCGGGATGCAGCAGGATGGGTCTGATGGCCATGGATCGGATTTAGGCGAACCCGACAGCGGGTGCAAGCATGGACAAGGGGTCGAATGCAGAAGTCTTTCACCCCGTCTTCGCCGCCTGCTTTGCCGCATCGAAAGCCGCCCGCCGTGTCGCGATCTCCTCCGCCGACAGCAGCGCGGCGTTGGAGTAATCCTGCTTCCAGTCTTTCGCCCCCGGCCATACCTGCGGCGAGCGCCAGGTCGTGCGCGGCCCTGTCGCCCCGGCCAACATCATCAGCGCCATCCGCGCACTCGCGAGCTGCGCGCCGGGGTCATGGGGCAGCCCCGCGCCATTGCCGAGTGGAAAATCACTGAACAGCAGGCGCGGCACCCCCACATGCTCGATAATGTCGAGCGCGCAGCCCATCACCACCGTCGCGATCCCCGCCGCCTCCAGCGCATTGGCGGCAAAGGCGCAGGACTGGTGACAGACCGGACAATTCGGCACCAGTACCACCGCATCCACCCCGTCCTCGACGCAGCGCGCGACGATCTCCGGCGCATCCACCTCCCCCGTCACCCGATGCGAGCGATTGGTCGGCAACCCATGAAACTGTTCTGCCACCCCCCCGATCTCGCCCGTTGCGGCAAGATGCCGGAGCGCCCGCAGCGGAAACCAGCTCGCCTGATCCGTCGCAGGCGAATGATCCCGGTCATAGGCGATATGCGAAATCCGCAGGTCCGGCTCGCGATCTCCGCAGTCATCGTCGGACTTGTTCCGACGATCCATTGCAGATTTCTGCGACGCTTTGGCTTCTGGATTGTCGGGACAAGCCCGACAATGACCATCTAGAGATTGCGACCCCGTCCCCCCCGAATACACCTCGAAGAACTTTGCCGCCCCGTTATAGGCGGCGTCTGGCCCCTGTTCGCCCTTCGCCGGATCATACCGCACCGCAGTCGTCACGACCCCGATCCTCGCCTCCCGCAACGGCTTGCGAAGCGGCACGAACGGCACATCCTCGAACGCCGCCCAGCGATACGGCGCACCATAGCCGAGGGCGGCGTAATACTCGCGAATGCGGGTCAGGTAGGGGAGGGGATCAATCATGCCTGTCACCCCGCTGCTCGACAGCGGGGTCCATTTCTCCACCCGTGCGATGGCGCATGTGGAGAAATGGATGCCGCGCGTCGCGCCGTGCAGCGGAAGCCACGGCAAGACACGTCGTGTAGAATGGGATACAGTCAGTCACCGCTCTGTTTCGGGCAAAACCGCGATTCCTGCCCCTCCTCCTTCAACCACGCACAGTATCGTTTCCGCGACTCCTGCCAACCGAGTTCCTCCGTCGGCCAATGCTCGGGCCGTACCAACCCCTGCCCCTTCGGCAGCTTCGTCTCCGCATTGCCGAACAGTTTATCCACCATTGATTGCGTCATTCCCTCGGCATCCGTAAAATCAGCGAAGCTGGCATC
>CALHLW010000079.1 GCA_938034615.1 uncultured Neomegalonema sp.
GGCGACTGCGTCTATCTCACCAACCGCACAACGCTGGAAGCATGGCGAGAGGGGGAGGAGCCGGAAACGTCAGCGGCGCAGTACATCCGCAATCAGGAGATCGTCGAGACAATCTATGCCGAGGCGACCATCGATTAGAAAATTGCGCGTCGCCCGGTTTCCGATGGTACGCTGCCCCGTAATATGAATACGCACGGGAGATATCGATCATGTCGACCACGTCCTTGACCGTCACCCTCGACTCCGACCTGAAGGAGCGGCTGGACCGACTGGCGGCGCGGGAAGCGCAGAGTTCTGAAGAGATCGCGCGAACGGCACTCGAAGCGACAATTGCAGATCGCGAGTCGATGCATGACCTGATCGAACGCGCCCGAGGCGAGATTGCTGCGGGCCGCACAATCCCGGCTGAGGCTGTCGATCAATGGATGGCAGAGTGGGCCGAGGAGTCCGAAACGCCGTTTCCCACACCCTGACTCGCTCGTGCAGGTCGTATTTCTCGACACGGCAGAACCGGGATTACGCTGGTTTCGCGACTATTATGATCGGGTATTTCCCAATGGCAAACCGAATGCGTTGGGAAAATACCGTGCATCGCTCAAACTGCTCGCAGACAATCCCAAGGCAGGCCACCCGGTAGATGGATATCTCGACGTCCGGGAACTGACGATCCTCAGAACGCCGTTCTCGTTCCTGTATATTTTGGACGAGACGACCATAAATATCATCGATGTTCGGGACGCGAGAGGAATGCGGAGCATTCAACGGCTCGAAGACTATCTGAATCGCAAACAATGACTGCCTACTGCAAAAACTCCACCTCGATAAACGCACATTCGAACTCGTTGCCGTTGAGCACGTCATGCTCGACGCCCGCTTCGCGGAAATACGGAACCCCGGTCTTCATCGGAGCCGTGATGCGCTTACCGTCGGGCTGGTCGATCTCCAGCGTGCCATCGAATTGCGGGACGACGACGTAATCGTACTCATGTCGGTGCCAGCCAGTATTGTCATGGTGCTTGGCAAAGCGCCATTCGGTGACGCGGGTACGGGCATTCTCGATCAGGACGGTTCCGGTTGCGGTGCCTTCGGCGGCCTTGCACATGGCGATTTCTCCCTTCCCTGACAGCGTGACACGAGGCGCGTTTTGCCAATAGGGCCAGTGCTGCGCGTGGATGGAGCCACTACGGCAAACTCAGTTTCGCCGTCCGCCCACCATCGACCGTAAAGACCTGTCCGCTGACGAAGCCACTTTCCTCCGATGCGAGAAAGGCGACGAGAGCGGCGACTTCTTCAGGCGCGCCCGTGCGTCCGACAGGGTGAATGCCCGCGATATCGCGACGGAAGGCGGCGGGGTCCGGCATCCCGTCGATGAAGGCCGTATTGAGATCGGTGTCGATCCAACCCGGCGCGACAGCGTTACACCGGATGCCCTCGGCCCCGTGATCCACCGCGACGGCGCGGGTCAGGGCATGGAGACCGGCCTTCGAGGCACAATAGGCGGCATGGCCGGGATTGCTGGCCAGCCCTTCGATGGAGCCGACATTCACGATGGCTCCCTTGGTCTCTCGCAAGAACGGCAGCGCGGCCTTGATGGTCAGGAACGGCGCGGTAAGATTGACCGTGAGCGTCCGCGTCCAGTCGGCCAGGCTCAGCTCCTCGACCCCCGCCTCCTGCATCATCCCCGCATTGTTGACCAACACATCGAAACGCCCCGCCCGCTCGATCACGGCACCCACGGCCCGCGCCGGAGCGTCAGGATCGGCGAAATCAGCGACGACATTCTCGAAATCGGGATCATCCCCGCGCTGGGCGGTGAAGACCCGCGCGCCCTCCTCCCGCAACCGCTCGGCGATGGCCCGGCCAATGCCAGAGCGCCCGCCCGTCACCAGCGCAACCTTGCCCGAAAACCTCACCCCACCGGCTTCCCGCCATTGGCCTCGACCAGCGAGCCGCAGAGATAACGGGCATGATCGGACGCTAGGAACAGAACGACTTCAGCAATTTCGTCGGGCGTGGCGACCCGGCCCAGCGGCACCGTCTCGCCCAGTTCGGCAATCGCTGTATCGGGATCGAAGCCCCGCCGCTCGAAACCCGTGCGCAGCATAGGCGTGTCCACCTCATTCGGGCAAACCGCGTTGACCCGTATCCCCTGATGCGCGTGGTCGCGGCCCATGCATTGGGTCAGCGACGCGATGGCGGCCTTGGTCATGCAATAGAGCGCATGATCCGGCCCCGGCCTCACGCCCCAGCAGGAAGCGATATTCACGATGGCCCCGCCTCCGGCCTCCGCCATGATTGGAACAGCCGCACGGCACAGACGAAACGGGGCCTGCATGTTGACGGCAACCGAAATATCGAAATCCGCATCCGTGCTTTCAGTCACGGCACCCCGGCGCATGATCCCGGCATTGTTGACGAGAATATCCAGCCCGCCCAGCGCCTCCGCCGCGCGCTGCGGCAGGCCATTCGCATATCCGACATCGGTCAGGTTGCCGGACAGCCAAGCATCGGCCTCCAACCCTGTCGTATCGAGATCGGCAACCGCGACCGCCGCCCCCGCTCCGCGCAGCATCCGCGTAGTGGCGAGACCGATTCCGCCCGCCGCACCCGTGACCAGCGCGGTCTTGCCTGTAAGATCCATGACTTCCCTCAATTCGCTTGAACGATGCGACGCTAGGCAGTACCGAATTTGTATACAAGATGTATTTTAGTGAGTCGCCCGTGAAGAAATCCACTCTCTTCGATGCCCTGCGCGCCGGTATTCTCGATCTGTCGCTGGCTCCCGGCTCGGCGCTGGACGAGGCGGCCCTGTGCGAGAGTTACGGCGTTTCCCGCACTCCCTTGCGTGAGGTACTGCAACGTCTGTCGGGCGAAGGGTATGTGACGCTGGAGGCCAATCGCGGGGCGGCGGTGTCGTCGATGGATCTGCCGGTCATCCGCAGCCTGATCCAGACCGCCCCCATGATCTATGCCGCTGTGGCGCGCTTGGCAGCGGAGAATGCATCGCCCACCAGGATCGAAACCCTGAAAGATGCCCAGCGCTCCTTTCGCGATTCCGAGGCACCGGCGGAGATGGCGATCCACAACCACCGCTTCCATGAGGCCATCGGCGCAATGGCGGACAGCCCCTACCTGATACCCAGCCTCAAACGCCTGCTGATCGATCATACCCGCATGAGCCAGCGATTCTATGATGCCCGCACGCCCCTGGAACGCGACACGATCCGGAAAGCCTGCGACCAGCACGACGCCATGATCGCGGCCTTTGAGCAACGCGCCCCCGCAGAGGCGGTCAGCCTGACGCTTGACCATTGGGCATTGTCTCGCGACGGCATCGAGCGGTTCGTCATGCCCTCCCCCCTTCCACTCGACCCCACGCAGGAGATCAGGGATGCAGTTTGAAGGCATCTACACGCCGGTCGTGACTCCCTATTTCGAAGATCACTCGATCAACGAAGCCGGGTTCGAGGCGGCTATCGAACACCTGATCGCCGCTGGCGTTCACGGGATCATCGTGGCGGGAACCACTGGCGAATACTACGCTCAGACCACGGAGGAGCGTATCCACTTGATGCGCCTCGCCAAAAAGATCATCGGCTCCCGCCTGCCCCTCATCATCGGCACCGGGGCCATCCGCACCGAGGACAGCATCATCTTCGCCGAGGCCGCAAAGGAAACCGGAGCCGACGCCCTGCTGATCGCCACCCCGCCCTATGCGTACCCAACGGGCCGCGAAATCGCCCTGCACGCGCTGGCCATCGACCGCTCCGCGAACCTGCCCGCGATGCTCTACAATTATCCGGGCCGGATGAGCGTGAACATGGACGAGGAAACGCTCGACCGCCTTGGCCGCTCCCCCAATTTCTGCGCCATCAAGGAAAGTTCCGGCGATCCGAACCGCCTGCACATGCTTGCCCGCGATTATCCCCATATCGCTCTCTCCTGCGGCATGGACGATCAGGCACTGGAGTTCTTCGCTTGGGGCGCGCGGTCGTGGGTCTGCGCAGGATCGAACTTCGCGCCCGAAGCCCATATCGCGCTCTACCGTGCCTGTGCCGTGGAAGGCGATTTCACCAAGGGCCGCAAGATCATGTCCGCCATGCTGCCGATGCTGAGCGTGCTCGAACAGGGCGGCAAGTTCGTGCAGTGCATCAAATACGGCCTGACCCTGCGCGGCATCGACGCGGGACCACCCCGCCGCCCGCTGCAACCGCTCAACAAGGACGACAAGCGCGAATTCGCGGAAGTCTGGCGCACGATGAACGTGGCCCTGTCGGCCATCGAGAGGGAGTATTCGACATGAGCGATCTGCTGACCCGCGCCGAATACGCCGCGATTGCCGACAGCATCGACTTCCCCCGCGCCGCCTTCATCGACGGCAAGTACCGCAAGGGGTCGGGCGGCACGATGCCGACCGTGAACCCGGCCACCGGCGAGACAATCGCGGAAATCGCCGCCTGCAACGCGAAGGATGTAGATTTCGCCGTCGGCAAGGCGCGCGAAGCCTTCGATCAGGGACGCTGGAACACGCTGCATCCGAGCGAGCGCAAGGACGTGCTGATTCGTCTCTGCAAGCTCATCACCCGCAACCGGCGCGAATTGGCGGTCATGGAAAGTCTCGACAGCGGAAAACCCATCCGCGATTGCGAGACCATCGACATCCCCGAAACCATCCACTGCATCAAGTGGCACGCCGAAGCCGCCGACAAGATCTA
>CALHLW010000080.1 GCA_938034615.1 uncultured Neomegalonema sp.
CGTCAGATCCTCACGGATCGCAGCCAAGGCTACCTGCGCCTTGAAGTCAGCCGAATACCGTTTCCGTTTCGTCATCTCGCGTCGTTCCTTCGTCAGTCGCTACAGCTTAGCAACTGGTCCGAAATCCCGCGACCACCTCTCAGCGCCATCCTCAAGGGCGACGTGCGAGCGCGCGTGCCGGAAGATCGCGTCGCGGTGGAGCGTTTCATGCGCCAGATCGCGAGCGGGGTCGCCGCCACCCATGGCGTCACCGTCGAGGTCAACTTCGACACCGAGTTCATTGATACGATCAACGCTCCGGAACCGTCTGAAGCCGTGGTGCGAACCGCCATCGCCGCCGGTCTTGAGGCCATTCCAGATCGATCGCCCATGAGCTTCTCAGAAGATTTCACCCATTTTAGCGCTGCCGTGCTGGGTTGTTTTCTCTTGCTTGGCAATGGCAAGAATGGGCAGCACTGGCAGCCACTCCATTCAGCAGATTACGACTTCAACGATGCGTTGCTACCAGTCGGCGTCAATCTCTGGGCTGGCATCGTGCGCGATAGATTGCGGAACTTGGCGAGATGATAAGCGTAAGCGAACTTAATCAGGATGCGTTGCCACTCTGCGAAAACCCTAATCACTTCAATGACAGAACAAAGAAAAAACATGGCAGCACAATCTTTGATTTCCTTAAACTTCGCACCGTTTTGTAAAGCGTCATTTTACAAAACCGATGCTTCGCACGGCTGGATCGCAGAGTGCCGTAGAGGTCTACAGATGCCTTACCCGCGCACTTCAATAGATGAGTCCTGTCTGCAAGCCTTCGATGAGATGCATAGCAGATTTTGGCTTCCGAGCCGCCTCTGAATACGGTTAGCCACGGCCCAAAAAAGGAAATGAATACAACAGCAAGAACATTTGTGAACGTGGCTAAACTTCGCTGATTTCAATTGCTTTCATCAGGACTTAAAATCCTTCCAGTGTGGGTTCGAATCCCACCGCCCGCACCATGATTTCGATGCCGCGCTGCGCATCGCCCTACGTAACGGGTTTCCGTACAAGACGCTTGATGAGGATTCCGTGACACACATGTCGGAGTAGCTTGCCCGAATCGAAGCCGGATACCTCGCGAGCGCGTACCCACCTCTGAGAAGGATCGAGGAACGAGGCCTCTCCTTCCCGGTTCGATTGATGAGGTCGCGGCCCTCAAGCGCGTCGACCTGGCCCGCAAGTCGAGATGCAACACCATCGCTGGCGATTTGCACTCCTGACGGGGAGGTTTGGCGTACTCTATCTTAATTCAGGAGATCGGCGCCTTCTTGAACAGACGAGAAACCGAGTCGTGACGAGCGATGGAGTCGATGGCGATGGCAAGCATCGGGCCGATGGGGATAACCTTGACCTTGCCGTTTTCAGCCAAGTGCGACTGATCGATGGAATCGGTGATGGCGAGGCTCTTGAGAGCAGACGCCTCGACGCGGTCCACAGCCTTGTCGGAGAGGACACCATGGGTACACATTGCATGAACCTCTGCCGCGCCCCGTTCGAGCAGGGCTTCCGCCGCGCGGCAGAGCGTGCCGGCGGAATCGACGATATCGTCGTAGAGAACACAGGTGCGGCCCTCGACATCGCCAAGAACGTTCATCTCGGCAACGACCCCGGCCTTTTCACGGCGTTTGTCGATCACGGCGAGGTCGGCATTGACCATCCCTGCGAAGGTGCGCGCGCGCACGAGGCCGCCCACATCGGGGGAGACGACCATCAGGGACTCGGTATCGGGCATCATCGATTTGGCGTGATGGGCGAAGACCGGCGTGGCATAGAGGTTATCCACGGGAATGTCGAAGAAGCCCTGTATCTGCCCCGCATGGAGATCGACGGTCAGCAGGCGGTCGGCGCCGGCGGTGGTGATAAGATTCGCGACGAGTTTGGCTGTGATCGGGGTGCGGGGCTGGTGCTTTCGATCCTGCCGCGCATAGCCGAAATAGGGTGTGACGGCGGTGATCCGCCCTGCTGAGGCCCGTTTGAGGGCGTCGATGATGATGAGCAGCTCCATGAGGCTGTCATTCGCGGGGCTGGAAGTCGGTTGGATGATGTAGACATCCTCGCCGCGCATGTTGTCATAGATCTCGACCCAGACTTCCGAATCCGCAAACTTCTCGATCCGTGCATCGGTGAGCGGTCGGAACAGTTTGGAGGAAATGGATTCCGCAAGGGCGCGGTTGGAGTTGCCGGTCAGCAACTTGATGTCCGAGTTCGGCTTCATGTCCATATCCCGCGACTCCCCGTTGCTGGTCGCGCTTCTAGCAACGGGACAGGAGGGAGTAAATCCTGAAACGGGTCATTCTGTCATGCCGGTGCGTTCGATGGGCACATTGTCGATTAGCCGGGTCTTGCCGAGCCGCGCCGCGACGAAGAGACGGCTTTCGTTGCCATCGGCGAAGCGGTCGACCGGGCTGAGCGTATGAGCATCCCGCGCATCGAGATAATCGATGGAATCGAACCCAGCCGAGAGGAGGGCCTTGCGGCACGCGCCGAGTACTCGTTCAAGAGGGACACCATGGGCAATATGATCGGCAGAGGCGAAGAGCGCCTTGTTGAGTTTGGCAGCGATGACCCGCTGCTCGCGGGAGAGATAGCGGTTGCGGGAGGACATCGCGAGGCCGTCCGCTTCGCGGACCGTCGGGCTGGAGGCGATGCGAATCGGCATATCAAGATCGCGCACCATCTGGCGGATCGTAACAAGTTGCTGCCAGTCCTTCTCGCCGAAGAGCGCGTAATCGGGCTGGGCTTGATTGAGCAGCTTGCACACCACAGTCGTCACGCCATCGAAATGTCCGGGACGATGCCCGCCGCACATCTCGTCGGTGATGCCGTCGACACTGATTGTCGTTCCGAAGCCCTCGGGATACATCTCCAGGACTGAGGGCGCGTAGATCAGGTCGCAGCCTGCACCGGCCAGCATCTCGGCGTCGCGAACGTCGTCGCGAGGATACGCCTCGAAATCTTCGCCTTTGCCGAACTGCGTCGGGTTGACGAAGATCGTGGCGATGACCCGCCGTGCCCGTCTCCGCGCCGCCCTGACGAGCGAGAGATGCCCCTCGTGCAGTCCACCCATCGTCGGAGTGATCGCGACGAGGTCTCCGGCACGTCGCCAGTCACGCACGATATCGCGCAATTCGACGATCGAGTGGACAGTGCGAGGGCGAGTTATCTGGAGCATTGGATGCCGGACTCCGGTCTGCATTATCAGCGGAGCATAGAGGAAGCGCGGCAAGACTCAAGCATCGCGCAGGCCGATTTTATCGTCCCAAAATGGATCAGCGGATCAGGAGAGAGAGTACGCGATTATAAAATTGCTGGTTACGATGCTTGATGTCCAGCCGCACATGAGGGTCATGATGCAGATCGTCATGCGGTTCGGGGACCAGACGATCATCGCGGCCACGGTCGCCTGAAGCGCGAGTTTCGGGACGTACCAGAAGACGCCCAGATGTTCCTGCATCGTGCGGATGAAACCGTTCAACTCATAGGCCCCGACCGACAATGCCCAGTTGGTAGAGAGGACATCCAGCATCCCGAGGAAGATAAATAATCCGGCGACCGTATATCCCAGGGTTAATAAAGTCGGGTTCTGCCTCGCTCGGATTGCTAGTATTTCATACCGATGCGCTCTCTGCATGATCGCTGCCCCCAAGCCTCTGCCAATCCCGGAAACGATCATGATGCGTTGCTCCTAAAAATCCGTGAACCTCTTGGGTCAAGGAAGGAGCAAGAGACGAGCCAAAACAGAACACTATTCGATAGAATCAGGCTAGGAGCGGGGTCTGGTAGTTAATGGGACTGTGTATATATTGAACGCGAAGATTTATAGCCAGCCAGCGCCTTCGTTTTGGATCACATCGACCAGCAGATCGATATGGGCGTCATCCGCATTGAGACAGGGGAGATAGGTGAACGTCTCGCCACCAGCCTCCTCGAAGGCTTCCTTGATCTCCTCGTTGATCTCTTCGAGCGTCTCGACGCAATCGGCGGAGAAGCCGGGGGCGAGGATGACGAGATCCTTCTTGCCCGCCTCGGCCAGCTCGGCCACGCGCTCGACGGTGTAGGGGCGGAGCCATTCCTCGCGACCGAACAGGGACTGGAAGGTGACTTCCATGAATTCCTTCGACCAGCCCAGCCGCTCGCGCAGCAGGCGCGTCGTCTTCTGGCACTGGCAGTGGTAGGGATCGCCCGAGAGCAGATAGCGCTTCGGGACACCGTGATAGGAGGTGACGACGACATCCGGCGGCGGGCGGCCCTCGGCCTCGCGCTCGGCCATATGCGCCTCCAGCGATTTCGCCAGCGCCTCGATATAGAGCGGGTGGTCGAAATAGGCCGGGACGGTGCGGATATAGGGCTGCCA
>CALHLW010000081.1 GCA_938034615.1 uncultured Neomegalonema sp.
GTCGCCCTCGGCGAGGTCTTTCAGCGCGACCTTGTGGCCGATGGGAATGTCGTGCTTTGCGGTCAGCCGGAAGTCGGTATTGTCGTGGGTGACGACGCAGAGCATATCGGTGCCTGCGGTCAGCCCTTCGATCACCACGACCCCGACATTGTCGGCGCTTTCGTGGACCAGAAGATGCGGTTTTTCGCCCATGGGATGCCCCTCTTGTTGAATATGGTATCGCTGTAGCAGGGCATGAAGTCTTGTACAAGACTTCTTCTATCTCTATGCTGCGCCTATGGATGACATGACCCCTCTCCCTCTCTGGCGGCGCGTGAGCGAGGATATCGTTGCGCGGATCGTGAGCGGCTCTCTGAAGCCCGGCGTGATGTTGCCGAGCGAAACCGATCTGGGCCGCGAGATGGGCGTCAGTCAGGGGACGGCGCGACGGGCGCTGCGCGATCTGGAGCGGCGGGGGATCGTCGAACGGCGACAGGGGCGCGGGACGGTCGTGGCAACGACGACGCCGGAGACGGACCATTTCCACTTCTTCCGCCTGCGCCACGCCGATGGGTCCGAAGCGCAGCCGATGCTGGCAGCGGAGACGGTGGAGCGGCGGCGGAGCACAGCGGCAGAACGCGAGGCCTTCAGCGCGGAGGCGAAACACGTCTACAGCATCGACCGTATTCGCAGCATCGACGGGAAGCGGATCGTGCGTGAGGCATCGGTCGTTCCTGTTGCCTTGTTCGCCGCGCTAGAGGATCATGCGCCTTTGCCGAATGCGCTCTATGCCTTTTGGCAGGAAGCCTATGGCATCGCGATCCAGCGGGCGGATGAGCGGTTGCGGGGCGTTGTCGCAGAAGATGCCGATGCGGCGGTGATGGACGTGGCGGCGGGCGATCCGCTGATCGAGGTGACGCGGCGGGCGGTGGACCTGTCGGATCGCGTGGTGGAACTGCGGCGCAGTCGCTACGTGACGGATGATCTGGCCTATGAAGTAACTTTACGCTGAGAGCGGATTAGCCCTTTCAATTCAATACTTAACGGAATGACTTGATGTGTGCCGGGATATGCGTTTCGATGGATTGGGGGCGATGAGGGGGTGATCTGTGGAAACTGCTCTGACATACGAAATGTCAGTCGTCCTCGCTATTCTTGGCCTCACCGTATTCCTTTTTGTCTTTGAAATCGTGCGCGTCGATCTCGCGGCCATCATCATCATGGTGCTGCTTGGTTGCCTGACCTATCTACCGGGGCTGGAGAGCCTGATTGATGTACGGCACCTCTTTGACGGCTTTGCAAGCAATGCCGTCATGTCGATCATCGCGGTCATGATCGTCGGGGCGGGGCTGGACAAGACGGGGGTCATGTCCGTCGTCGCATCCTGGATTACCCGCACCGGCGGTTCGACCGAGTCCCGGATCATCTCGCTGATATCCGGCACGGTCGGGATAATTTCCAGTTTCATGCAGAATGTCGGAGCCGCCGCGCTGTTCCTGCCGGTGGTCAGCCGAATTTCGGTCAGGACAGGATTGCCGATGTCGCGGTTGCTGATGCCAATGGGGTTCTGTGCGATCCTCGGCGGTACCCTGACGATGGTGGGGTCATCGCCCCTGATCCTGCTGAATGACCTGCTGGTCGGGATCAATGACTCCCTGCCGCCCGACCGGCAGATGGAGATGTTCGGGCTGCTGTCGGTCACGCCGGTCGGCATCGCGCTAATCGCGACCGGAATCCTCTATTTCGTGCTTTTCGGGCGCTTTGTTCTGCCAGCGGGTTCGGCGGACAATGGCAGCAAGGGCCGGACGATGCTCGACTATCTCAACCGGACCTATGGTCTCAAGGGTGAGATACACGAGATTTTCATCCCCGAAGGCAACGAGATTGCCGGGAAAAGCATCGACGATCTCGAACAGGGCTACGGCGTCCAGATCATCGCGACACTGGTGCAAGGCAACACCTTCATCGCCCCGGTGCGCCACCTCAAGATTGCCACGCCAGCCCGCCTTGCCGTCATCGCCGAACCGGATGTACTGTCGCGTTTCCTTGACAGGTACGGGCTGGTCGATTCCCCGGAATTGCAACAGTTCAGCGAGACGCTTGGCCGCGACAAAGCCGGAATCGCAGAAGTCGTGATCGCCCCCGATGCGAGCATACTTGGCAAAACGGGCCGCGAAATCGTCATCCGCAAGGCCATCGGATTGTCTCCGCTGGTCATCCATCGCGGTGGCGAGGTGCTGACGACCGACCGGGAGGAAATAGGTCGCACCCCCTATAAACCCGGCGACCTGCTGGTGTGCCACACCACCTGGAACGCGCTGACGCGGCTGGAGAAGAACCCCGATTTCGTGGTCGTCACCTCGGATTACCCAAAGGAAGAACTGCGACCCCAGAAGGTCGGCTGGGCACTGACATTCTTTCTGGTCGCGGTAGGGCTGATCCTCTTCTCCGATATGCGCCTGTCGCTTTGCCTGCTGGTGGGAGCCGTGGGCATGATCGTCAGCAACGTCCTCTCGATCGAGGAGGCATACGAGGCCGTCGGCTGGAATACGGTTTTCCTGCTCGCAAGCCTGATCCCGCTGGGGCAGGCCGTGCAATCCACCGGCACCGCCGAATGGATCGCGGGGCAGGCCCTGACGGTTCTGGACGGAATGCCGATCTGGGTGATTCAGGCGGCTGTTGCCGTTCTTTCCACGATCTTCACGCTCATCATGTCGAATGTCGGCGCGACCGTGCTGCTGGTTCCGCTGGCCGTGAATATCGCGCTCGGGGCCGGCGCTGATCCGGCGCTGTTTGCGCTGACAGTGGCGATTTCCACGTCAAACTCCTTTCTGATTCCGACCCATCAGGTCAACGCCCTGATCATGGGGCCGGGGGGCTATCGGGTGGTGGATTTCATCCGGGCAGGGGGAACCATGACCATCCTGTTCCTGATCGTATCCCTGACGGTCCTCAACATCATCGCGTGACCGTTTGGGGCATGGGGGTTTACTCATCCGCATCGCATGGTGAACAATCGCGACCGTCGATTCGCTATCAAACGTACCGGGACTGAACCCAGTACCAATGGGAGACCACACATGAGTTTCATCAAACCGAACCGCCGCGAGGTCCTGCAATATGGTGGCGCCGCTGCCATCGCCCTGTCCGCAAGCGGCGCGCTTGCCGCGCCCAAGAAGGGCGGCACCCTGCGCATGGGCAAGGCCCATGGCGGAACCACCGACAGCTACGACCCCGGCACGCACGAGAACGGGTTCATGCTCGATTTCACGCATACGATGAACAACTACCTCACGGAAGTGAACGCCGATGGCTCCGTCAGCGGCGAGCTGGCCGAAAGCTGGGAAGCCTCCGACGACGCAGCGACCTGGACGTTCAAGCTGCGCGATGCGGAGTTCCATAACGGTGACAAGGTGACAGCCGCCGATGTGATCGCCTCGATCAACCATCACCGGGGCGAGGACACCTCTTCCGCCGCCAAGCCGATCCTCGAAGACATCTCCGAGATCATGGCCAAGGGCGATGATGTGGTGGTGGTCGAACTGGCCTCCGGCAATGCCGACTTCCCCTTCATCCTGTCGGATTATCACCTGCCCATCGGCCCTTCGAAAGATGGCGTGGTGGACTGGGATTCCGGCATCGGTGCGGGCCCCTATATGCTGGAAACCTTCGAGCCGGGCGTGCGCGCGAAGTTCAAGCGCTTCGATGCGTATTGGAAGAAGGACCGCGCGCATTTCGATGCCGTCGAGATGCTGTCCATCGTCGATCCGACCGCCCGCACGAACGCGCTCGTCACCGGCGAGGTCGATGTGATCGACCGTGTCGAGTTGAAGACCGTCAACCTGCTGAAGCGGCGCAAGAACATCAACGTGCAGACGACCGACGGGACGCAGCATTATACTTTCGTCATGGATACCCGCGCTGCGCCCTATAGCGACGTCAATGTCCGTCTTGCGCTGAAGCACGCGGTCAACCGCGAGGAACTGGTCTCGAAAATCCTTCAGGGCTATGGCTCGGTCGGCAACGACCACCCCATCGGTCGCGGCCAGCCCTTCTTCGCCGCCGATCTGGATCAGCGCAGCTATGACCCCGACAAGGCGAAATTCCACCTGAAAGAAGCCGGGATGGACAAGCTGGACGTCACGCTGAAGTCGTCGGATGCCGCCTTTGCGGGCGCCGTCGATGCTGCCGTGCTGTTCTCGGAAAGCGCCAAGGGCGCAAATATCAACATGAAGATCGAGCGGGTGCCGAACGATGGCTACTGGTCGAACGTCTGGATGCAGGAACCATTCTGCGCGTGCTATTGGGGCGGTCGCCCGACGGTCGACTGGATGATGAGCACGGCCTACAAGGGCGGCGTGAACTGGAATGACGCCTACTGGACCAACGAAAGGTTCGACAAGGTGCTACTCGAAGCGCGCTCCGAACTTGACTCGGCGAAACGCGCCGAGATGTACACCGAGTTGCAGGGTCTCGTCCGCGACGACGGCGGCACGATCATCCCGATGTTCGCGCAATACGTCTTCGCGATGTCGGACAAGGTCGCGCATGGCGAGAAGATGGCCGCGAACTGGGATCTGGACGGTGGACGTTGGGCCGAACGCTGGTCATTCGCGTGATCTTCGAGGTCTGAACGCGATCTGCGCCGCCCCGTCACTGGGGCGGCGCTTTCTTTGGCGGTCCCTGCGGGGCAGAGAAAGGGTAGACGATGTCGGTTGTGTTCGAGGGCGGCTGTCTCTGCGAGAAGGTTCGCTATCGTTCCACTGCGGCGCCGATGGTGACGGTCCATTGCTGCTGTACGGATTGCCGGAAGATCGGCGGCACAGGTCATGCGACACATACCGTCGTTCCGGCAGATGATTTTTCGCTTGCGGGTGCGGTGGCCGAATACGAGCGGATCGCCGATAGCGGCAATCGGATCAATCGCCGCTTTTGCCCGGCCTGTGGCAGCGCCGTGTATCATACCCGCGACGGAATGGAGGGGCTGATTGTGATCCGCACTTCGTCGATGGACGATCCCGAACTGGCGAGACCGGGAAGGGTGATCTACGCTGGCAGCGCTGTGTCCTGGGATCACATCGATCCCGCTTTGCCGAGCTTCGAGAAGATGACCCCACGATGACACCGATGCACGAGCCATTCGATACGGAAACGCTGGCCTATATCGAACTGACGGAGAATGCGGGTGCGCCCGAGGGGGCAAGCGTGGCGGAAATGCGCGCGGCCTACGAGGCGCTGCGGGCGCGGCTGCACGGGGGGCGTCCTGCGGGGATGGTAGCCGAGGATTTCCGGCTCGCGGGACGTCCGGCGCGGCGGTATGCGGGCGGGGACCGGGGGCGGGTACTGTTCTTTCATGGCGGCGGGTACATCGTCGGATCGCTGGAGAGCCATGACGATTGCTGTGCGGGGCTGGCCGAGCGGGCCGGGTGCGAGGTGATCGCGCTCGATTATCGGCTTGCGCCGGAGAATCCGTTTCCGGCGGCCTGTGACGATGCGTTGGCGGCGGCGGAAGCGCTGGATGGGCCGCTGGTATTGGCGGGGGATTCCGCTGGGGGGACACTGGCGGCGGGAGTGGCGGTGGCCCTGCGCGGGGCGGGCAAGATTGCGGGACAGGTACTGGCCTATCCGGCACTGGGCGGGCTGACACTGGGGTTGCCTGCTTATGCGGAAAAGGCGGAGGCGCGGCTGCTGACGACGGCAGATATGCATTGGTATCACGCACAATGGGGTGCGCCGGAGGGTGATCCGCGTGCCGAGCCGCTGCTGGCCGAAGGCCTGACGGGCGTGGCCCCTTGCGTGGCTTTCGGGGCGGGGGAAGATCCGTTGCGGGACGATGCAGAAGCATGGGCGGAGCGTCTGCGTGCGGCGGGGGTGAAGGCGGAGGCGCATGTGGAGACGGGCCTACCGCACAGCTATTTGTTTGCGCGCCATATGAGCGGGCGAGCGGACGCGGCATTTGAGCGGATGGTCGAGGCGGTTCGCGGTTTCGCGACCGCCCCATAGGAGGGCCTTCAGTTCACAACCGTCTGAACTTAAGTTGATCGGAACCGAAGAAGCGTGGGACCAGCATGGCCCGCCTGCGTCTGTTGCAGTTCGGGCACTGGTAATCGGCACCTTCATACCGAAAGAAATTCGCCGCCCATGATGCAATAAGGATCATGGGAGTACCGAAGACGGTGCACGCACACCGCAGATCCAGGTTGTGAGGTTGGGGGCTATGGTTGCGGGGCATGGCGCAGTCCTCCTTCACACTTCGACTTTGATCTCTCTTTCAACAGGCGGCGCGAAGCCGCGATCCGTGCATCGGGCGCACGGAGGGGTTGGAGTTGCTGGAATGCTCTACGTGGCCGGGTTTGGAGGATGCCGCATTCCGGTGAGCAACCGGATGCGGCGGTCTGAGGCACCTTTGGGAGAGGTGCGGTTCATCGGTGACGCCCTGTCCGCGACAGGAATACGGTGGGTCGTCTGGGCCACGCGAACTCCCTTTAAAGATGTGGTCCGTGGTTTTCAACCGAAAATTTAATTCGTGATAAATCGGAGACAGGCGTTCCGTATGCATGTGATTTTTCTATGACACTGGCGTTTCCGGGGTCGGAGGTGGATGGTCGGCGGATGACATCGCTTGCCGGGGGGTACCCATGACCATTCGCATCATCGAACATCTGTGGGTGCCGCTGCCGGATGGGCGGCGGTTGGCGGCGAAGGTCTGGCTGCCCGAAGGCGGGGCGGCTGCGGCGATTCTGGAATATCTGCCCTATCGCAAGCGGGACGGGACGGCCCCGAGGGACGCGACGACGCATCCGGTGTTTGCGGAAGCCGGATATGCCTGTGTGCGCGTGGACATTGCGGGGACGGGGGACTCGGACGGCATCTTCGACGATGAGTATTCGGAGCAGGAGCTTTCGGACGGCGAGGCGGTGATCGCTTGGGTTGCGGCGCAAGAGTGGTGTGACGGTCAGGTGGGGATGATCGGGATTTCGTGGGGTGGATTCAATGGGTTGCAATTGGCCGCGCGGCGGCCTCCGGCGCTGAAGGCCATCGTGACGGTATGTTCGACGGTGGACCGCTATGCGGACGATATTCACTTTATGGGCGGGTGCCTGCTGACGGATAATTTCAACTGGGCGGGGCAGATGCACGCCTACAACACGCGTCCCCCGGATCCGGCTCTGCGGGAGGACTGGCGTGCGCGATGGCTGGAGCGGATCGAGACGTTGCCGTTCATGGCGGCGGATTGGCTGCGCCATCCGGTGCGCGATGATTTCTGGAAGCATGGGTCGGTTTGCGAGGATTTCGGTGCGATACAAGCGGCGACGTTGTCGCTGGGTGGGTGGACGGATGCGTATGTGAATGCGCCGTTGGCCCTGGTCGAGAATCTCGATGCGCCGGTGGCGGCGTTGCTCGGGCCGTGGGAGCATAAATATCCGCATATCGCGAAGACGAACGCGGCGGATTTCCATGGCGAAGTGATCGGATGGTTCGACCGCTGGATGCGCGGGGGCGAGGAGGATGTGCCGCAGGTTCGGGCGTATCTGCTCGATTGGGACGAACCGTCGCCGCATTATCGGGATCGTCCGGGGCGGTGGGTGACGGATCCGGCGGCGGAGCCGTTGACGCTGTACCCCGATGGCGGGGTGCTGGGTGATCTGCCGGGGGGCGGGGAGGTTGCTGTGCGGTCGCCTGCGACGGTGGGGGCGGCCTCGGCGTATTTCTGCGTTGGGATGCGGATGGGCAATGAGTTGGCAGTTGATCAGGGGGGCGACGATGCGGGGTCGACCTGCTTCGATACCGGGCCGCTGGATGAGGATATGGATTTGCTGGGGCGGGCAGAGGCGGTGCTGTCGTTCTCGGTGGATAAGCCAGTCGCTCAGGTGTGTTTGCGGCTGTGCGATGTTTCGCCGGAGGGCGGGTCGGCGCGGATATCGTATCGGGCGTTCAACCTCTGCCACCATGTGGGGCATGACGTGCCGGAGCGGCTGGAGCCGGGGCGGTGCTATACGGCGAGGGTGCTGCTCAATGCCTGTGGCTTGCGGGTGAAGGCGGGGCATCGGCTGCGGCTGGCGGTCTCGACGGGGTATTGGCCGGTGGTGTGGCCCGCGCCGGAAGCCGCGACGGTGACGCTGCATCTGGACGACTGTGCGCTGACCCTGCCGCGTGTGACGGTGACAGAAGGCGATGGCCCCCCTGCCCCGCGTGACTACCCGGTGCGGGATGCCGAGGTGCTGCGCGAGCCGGACAGCCGGACGGAACGGCGGGTGGAGGATGACGGGACGCTGGTGCTGGAAACCTTCGACGATTTCGGGATGGCGCGGGATGGGTTGCACGGGCTGGTCGATGGCTCGACGGTGACGCAGCGTTTTTCGATTCACCCGGATGATCCTTTGAGTGCCGACCATTGGGCACAGTGGGAGTTCGAGTTCCACCGCGAGGGTTGGGACGTGCGGATCGTAACGGAAAATCGCATGACGGCGGATGCCGGGGCGTTTCAACTGTGGCGGAAGACGACGGCGTATGAAGGCGATACGGTTGTGGCGGAGCGGGAATTAAGCGAGGACGTGCCGAGGGGTTTTCTGTAATAGACGCTCTGCTCCGGTCGCTGCGCGTCGGGGTTTGTTCGAACACCGTGCTTCATCGAAGAAGGCCCCGGATCAAGTCCGGGGCAGCGCCATAGGGGGACCACCATGCCTAACTTGCCCATCGAAGATGCCGAAGCGCTGGTCGCGAATGCGTTGATCGGGAGCGGATGTGCGCCGGGGAATGCGATGAGCACGGCGCGGGCGCTGGTGGCGGCGGAGGTCGACGGGCAGGCGGGCCATGGGTTGAACCGTGTCGGGTCGTATTGCGCGCAGGTGAAGGCGGGCAAGGTCAAGGGCGATGCGCAGGCATCGGTGGAGCGCAAGCTGCCAGGATGGTTCGTGGTGGATGCGGCGCATGGGTTTGCGTTTCCGGCCTTCGATCTGGCTATAGACGCGGTGTCGGCGGCAGCGGCGGAGACGGGGATTGCGGCGGCGGCAGTGCATCGCTCGCACCATTGCGGGCAGGCGGGTCGGCATGTGGAGCGGTTGGCGGACCGGGGCTGCGTGGCGATGCTGTTCGCGAATACGCCGGAGGCCATGGCGCCGTGGGGCGGGTCGAAACCGTTATTCGGGACGAACCCGATTGCCTTTGCTGCCCCGCGCCGGGATGAGGCATCGCTGGTGATCGATCTTTCCTTGTCGGTGGTTGCGCGCGGCAAGGTGATGGCGGCATCGAAGAAGGGCGAGGTGATCCCGGATGGCTGGGCGCTGGATGCGGACGGCAAGCCGACGACCGATGCGAAGGCCGCGCTGGCCGGCTCGATGGTGCCGATGGGCGAGGCGAAGGGGGCCGCGCTGGCGCTGATGGTGGAAGTCATGGCGGCGGCGCTGACGGGCGGGAAGTTCGGGTTCGAAGCGACGTCGTTCTTGAATGCCGAAGGCGGGCCGCCGGATGTGGGGCAATTCCTGCTGGCCATCGATATCCGGGCGACGGCGGGAGAAGGGTTCCTCGACCGCATGGCCTTGCTGACCGAGGCGATGCTGGGGCAGGATGGCGTGCGCTTGCCGGGGTCGTCGCGACTGGCGAAACGCGAGGCGGCGGCGAAGGGCGGGATTGCAGTGAGTGATGCGGTGATGGAAGAGTTGCAGAGCTTGGCGAGTTAGGCTCTACGGGACTTACGAAGCGAGAACCGGCCCCGGACCCGCAAAGCAGCACTCCATGCTGCGTTACATCCGGGGTGGCGAAATTCCATCGTGACGGTCCTTAGCGGGTGGTACAGGATGAGCATGATCGACCATGAAATTCTCGATGACGGCGATGCGATCCGCCTGACATGGCCGGATGGGGTCGCGGCGCGGTTCCATGCGGTGTGGTTGCGGGATAACGCACTCGACCCGGAAACGCGCGCGGTGGGGAACGGGCAGCGGCTGATCGCGATTGGCGATATTCCCCACGAGACGCGGATCGGGGCGGCGGAGGGCGGCGATGCTCTGACCGTGAGTTTTGCACCGGAAGGGAAGACCGTGACGTTCCCCGCCGCGTGGCTGCGCGCTCATGCGTATGATCGGCAAGAGATCCGTGCGCCAGGGTGGTTGCGCGATACCGTCGAGATTTGGCAGGGCGCGTTGGCCGTGCCTTGCGAAGAGTTTACGCGGCTCGAAAATGACCGGGGGGCGCTGGGCGGCTGGCTGGCCGATGTGCGGCGCTATGGCTTCGCCAAGGTGACGGGCGGGCCGGTGGAGAGCGGAGCGCTGCTGCGGGTGGCTGGATTGTTCGGCTATGTGCGCGAGACGAACTATGGAAAATGGTTCGAGGTGCGCACGGAGGTGAACCCGACGAACCTCGCCTATACGGGGCTGGGATTGCAGGCGCATACGGATAATCCCTATCGCGACCCGGTACCGACGATGCAGATCCTCTACTGTCTGGAGAACTCCGCCGAGGGCGGGGAGTCGATGGTGGTGGATGGCTTTGCCGCCGCCCTGCGCCTGCGCGACGAAGATGCGCGGAGGTTCGATTTGCTGTCGCGGTATTGCGCGCGGTTCGAATATGCGGGCTCGGCGGGGGTGCGGCTGACAGCGCGCAGGCCGATGATCGAGCTGGCCCCGGACGGGGAATTGATCGGGGTGCGGTTCAACAATCGCTCGACCGCGCCCATCTTGGACGTGCCCTATGACGATATGGCGGCGTATTACGCGGCGTATCGGCGCTGGGCGGAGATCATCGACGACCCAAGCATGGCAGTGGCGTTCAAGCTGTCACCGGGGGAGAGTTTTATCGTCGACAACACCCGTGTGATGCACGCCCGCAGGGGCTATTCGGGGGCCGGGTCGCGGTGGTTGCAGGGGTGCTATCCCGACCGCGACGGGTTACTCTCGACGCTGGCCGCGATGGAGGCCGAGACGCGAGAGGCGGCGGAATGAATTGCTCCTGTCCCGCACTCGCTGCAGGGCCTTTCCGAGCGGAGAGTGGCCCCGGATCATGTCCGGGGCAGGAAGGAATTGGATGACCTCGCATGACCTGACCCCGGACACCATCGTGCCGTTCCTCGCCGATATCTTCGAGCGGCGGGGCGGGGAGGAATATCTGGGCGAGCCGGTGACCATGGCCGAGCATATGCTGCAAGGGGCGACCATGGCCGAACGCAGCGGGGCGGAGGAGGAGATCGTGGTCGCCGCGCTGCTGCATGATATCGGGCATTTCACGAGCGAATTCGGGATGTTTACGATGGATGACGCGGAGGACCGGCTGCATGAGGAAGCGGGGGCAGCGGTGCTGGAGCGGTTCTTCCCGGTACTGGTGACGGATTGCGTACGGTATCATGTGGCGGCGAAGCGGTATCTCTGCGCGACAAAACCGGAATATTTCGGGCGATTGTCGGAGGCGTCGGTGCATTCGCTGAACTTGCAGGGCGGGCCGATGAGCACGGAGGAAGTGGCCGCGTTCGAGCGGAATCCGAACTCCCGCGAAATTGTGCAGGTCCGGTATCTGGACGATGCGGGCAAGCATCCGGATATGCAAACCCCCGGTTTCGCCCATTTCGCACCGATGGTGCAGCGGGTGGTGGATAGGTATTGCGGAGTCGCGACGTAGCGCCGGTGAGAGGCACCGGAGCATCGGCGTCTTCCCTTCCCGTTCCCTCCGTCCTATCGTTCCGGAAAACGACGACAGGGGAGAGCCGCCGCCATGGCCCGTGAAGATTTCGACGTATTCGGCAAGAATCCGGCCAATTACGTGCCGCTGACCCCGCTTTCCTTCCTGCGTCGGGCGGCGGAGGTGCATGGGGATCACCCGTCGGTTATCCACGGCGCGCGGCGCTATACGTGGGGCCAAACCTACGAGCGCTGCGTCCGCCTCGCTTCGGCCCTCGCCGCGCGGGGCATCGGGCGCAACGATGTGGTCAGCTTCCTCTGCCCCAACACTCCCGAGATGATTGAGGCGCATTTCGCCGTCAACATGGCGGGCGGGGTGCTCAATACGATCAACACCCGGCTCGATGCGGATACGGTCGCCTATATCCTCGAACATTCCGAAAGCCGCATCATCTTCTGTGACACGCAGTTTTCTCCCGTGGTCAAGGAAGCCCTCGCCATCCTCGGCGACGAGGCTCCCGAAGTCATCGACATCGTGGACAGCGAGTCCGAACCGGGCGAACGTCTCGGCGCCATCACCCACGAAGACCTGCTTGCCTCCGGCGACCCCGCATACAATTGGCAGATGCCAGCCGACGAGTGGGATGCCATGGCGATCAACTACACCTCCGGCACGACGGGCCGCCCCAAGGGCGTCGTCTACCATCATCGGGGCGCGTATCTCATCGCCATCGGCACGATCATGGGCTGGCCGCTCCCGAAGCACCCCAAATACGTCTACATCGTCCCGCTGTTCCACTGTAACGGCTGGGGCCATGCGTGGGCGATGGCCGCACAAGCCGGTACGATGGTCTGCACCCGCGCCGTCTCGGCCAAGGCGATCTACGATGCCGCCGCCGACCATGGCGCGCAGTATTTCGGCGGTGCGCCCGTCGTCCTGCAAATGCTCATCAACGCCAAGCCCGAAGAGAAACGCGAGTTCGACCACACCATCGAGGCGTTCACCGCAGGCGCCCCCCCGCCCCCCGCCGTCCTCGCAAAGATGGAGGAACTCGGCGTCAACGTGCAGCATGTCTATGGCCTCACCGAAACCTACGGCCACGTCACCCAATGCGACTGGAAAGGCGAGTGGGACGGCTTGCCCGCCGAAGAACGTGCCGAGATCAAGGGCCGTCAGGGGCCGCGCATGGCGATGTTCGAGGGCGCGACGGCGGTGGATATGGAAACCGGGGCCGAGGTTACCCATGACGGTGACCTATCCGGCGAGATCATGCTGCGTGGCAACACGGTGATGAAGGGTTATTTCAAGAACCCTGAGGCCACCGAAGAAGCCTTCGCAGGCGGCTGGTTCCATTCCGGCGATGCGGCGGCGATCTATCCCGGCGGCTATCTCAAAATCCGCGACCGCCTCAAGGACGTCATCATCTCGGGCGGGGAAAACGTGTCTTCGGTCGAGGTCGAGGCCGTCCTGTTCAAATTCCCCGGTGTAGTCGCCGCCGGTGTCGTCGCCCGCCCCGATGACACATGGGGCGAGACGCCCTGCGCCTTCGTCGAGATGGCCGAAGGCAAGACCGCCACCCCCGAAGAGGTCATCGCCTTCTGCCGCCAGCATCTCGCAGGCTTCAAGACCCCCAAGACCGTGATCTTCGAGGAGTTGCCCAAGACCTCAACGGGCAAAATCCAGAAGTTCATGCTGCGCGAGAAGGCGAGGGCGCTGTAGCCCGGTTCCAAGAGCGATGTCATTCCGCGGCTCGACCGTGGAATCCATCCCTCAACACAATGCATTGTTACGGTTGGATAAATGGACCCCGCGATCAAGTCGCGGGGTGACAGTTCGAGTCGATTATCCTCGTCTATCGGCAAAGCCGTATGCACTCTACCCCGGCACTGCCCCCGTTTGCTTCGGCACCGGAGCCTCCCGCGACACCAGCGCTGCCCCTGCGCCCGCAGCAGCCCCGAGCGCATCGCCCGCGCGTTCCTCCGCATCATCGGTCGTTTCCACGATCACGCGCACCTGCGGCTTCGCGAAGGGGATGCTCTCCGCTTCGAAGGCATCCTGCATCGCCTGAAAGGCAAAACGCCGGATCATGAACTGTTTGCCCGGCTTGCACATGAACTTGGTCGAGATGACGAAGCCGTAATCGTCCACCTCCACGGCTCCCTGCGCCTTGAAGGGTTGCAGGAAATCGTCGCGAATCGCCTCCTCGTTCATCATCTCCTGCCCGACTTTCTTGAGCAGCTTGCGTACCTTGTTCAGGTCTGTCTCGAACGGCACCCGGATGCGCAGCTTCATGATCGCCCAGTCGCGGCTGAAGTTCTGGATCACATCCACCGAGCCGAACGGCACCGTATTGAGCGCCCCGCGATGGTGGCGCAGCTTCATCGAGCGGATGGAAATCTGCTCCACCGTTCCCTTCACGCTGCCCACATCGAGATATTCGCCCAACCGGAAGGCGTCTTCCATCAGGAAGAAGAACCCCGTCACGATATCGCGCACCAACGTCTGCGATCCGAAGCCAACAGCGAGGCCCACAACCCCCGCTCCGGCAAGCAATGGCCCCGTATTGACCCCTATTTCTGACAGCACGATCAGCAGGACCGCAGCCCCCAGCACGATCATCAAGGCGCGTTTGGCCAGTGGCAGAAGGGTACGCGCGCGGCTCAGGCCCGCTCCGCCCTGTTCGGCATCCATCGCATCTGCACCGTGCACGGCAATGAACGCTGCATCCTCTTTCTCGATTTGCATGTCGATGGCGATGCGGATCGCCTGCCACAGGGTATAGGCGATGAACAGGGTGATGGCGACCGCCACCGCCGTCTGTGCGATCCGCCCCCCGAGGGACTCGTTCGTCATCGCAAAGAAGTCCAGACGCCACCCTGCCGCAAGGATCGGCACGGCGAGGGCAGGCAGGGCAAAGCGCCCGACCCGCGCGATGGCAGTGCCCATCGCTTCGCCACGTTCGGAGAGACGATGCGCCATCCGGCTGAGCGCGCTCTCCATGATCGGTGCCATCAGCAATACGAAGATCGTTACCAATGCCCCCCCGTAAAGCGGCCCGCCGCCGAGAAAGGTATCGATCAGGACGATAGCATAGAGGATGAGTGGTAGCAGCGGAAACGCGCTCGGCCAGACACGCGCGGCCAGACGGCGGACCGTTCCCGGCTGGGGCGAGCCCGCGAGGATATCCGTGGCGATCGCAGCCCGGCTTCCCCAGAGCGTCGCGCTCAGCAGAATGGCCGTCATGGCCCCGACGAGAACCAGCAGCAGCTCATGGACGTCCCCGCCGATTCCTACCGCCGAGAACGATGCGCAGGAAAAGAACGCGAAGACCGAAATGGCTGCCGTCCCCGATATGGAGCGGTGCAGCCGCGCGGCCTGTGCATCCGTCATTGCCGCGACGCGATGGCCGCTTTCCCCGTTTCCGGGCGAAAAGATCGTGCGGCTGATCCCGATAATGGCGGTGACGATCAGAATCGCGGCGAGAAAGAAGAAGAACAGCGTCCGGTCGCGCCCGTCTGGTGGCACCAGCAGGAAGAACACGAGCGTCGCGATGGCACCAAGCGCTACGACCACCAGCATTTCTCCGAACAGCAATCCGAGGAACCAGACGACCCGCCCCGGCTGCCCCGCCGGACTTTCCCGCAAACTGGTCTTCCCAGACCGAAGCAACCGCTCGCGCAGGCGATACGCGCCGAGGCCCCCTATTACGACGGAGAGCGCGAAGATGATCAGGAATTTCCCGAAGGCCTGTCCGTCGCGCCCTTTCGTCATCCGCTTCCACCATTCGGCCGGTAAAGCGGCAAGCTCAGGGAAGGTGCCGAAGACCTCACCGGCCCGCGTGCGTACTGTGCTGAAACTGCGTTGGAACAGATAGGCCGCATTGGCGGGATTGAACACGCCGCGCTTGGCCTTCGGCTCTTCGACCAATCGCTCCAGCAGCAGGCGGCGGACTTCTTCGTCGGACAAAGGCGCGATATCGGCGGCAGTGCGCGGTGCGGGCGTCTCTGCGGTCTGCGCCATCACCGGCGCGGCAAGCGCGAGCATGGCGATGCTCAACAGCGCAAAGAGAAATCGTTTCGGTACACCCATGCCGCAATCCCCGTTACCACCCCATTCACCATGACAAGGGGCAGATCGGCAAGGACCGCATCGTTGGAGTGATCCTGACAGGATAATTCGGTGGTGGTTCAGTCTGTAAATGGACGACTGTTGCATTGTGAAAACCGGAGTTGGCAAATCGCCGGGAGCGGCCATTCCAATTCACTTCCGAGGATTCCACAATTCTTCTGACTTTGATGGCGGTTTGTTGCTCAGTTCCACGTCCACTGCCAGCTTTCCGGCACTGGCCCGCCCCTGCGATCAACCTCTCCGGCCACAAGTTCTTCGAGACGCAGCACCTCTCGCACGATTGCGGGGACCATCACGCTGCCGATGCCTCGGCCCAGACATTCGTGCAGCCCGACGCCGAAGTGAAAGCTGTTGCTCTGGGAGCGGGTCGGGTCAAAATCGTTCGGGTTCCGGAATGCCGCTGGATCGAACATGGCCGAATGGGTGATGGCGACAACTGTTGCGCCCTTTGGAATCGCGGTCTCATGCTCGGTTCCGCGAGCGAGAACGGTGTCGCTCTCGCAGGTACGGAAATAGTAGGGAAACGCGGGTGAAAGACGCAGCGCTTCGAAGACGAATCCGTCGATGGACTCCGAAAACGGGCCGCGTGCAGCAGCGCGCGCTGCCGCCAACCGCTCCGGATCGTCCATGAGGTAGCAGAGGGCGTTGACGACGGCGTGCGATGTGCTCTCAACCGCTCCGATCAGCAACCCACCGACATTGATCGCCAATCGCTCGGCGTCAAATTTCAGCGACAGGGATGCCGCCACCCGCAACAGGCGCGAGACAGGATCGCTGTCGCCGATTGTCTCGACGGTCAGCGCCTTCTTCGCGATGAGACCGGCGAGATAGAGGCTCATATGCTGGCTGGCCTTCTCGCGTTCGGCGATGATCTTCTCACGTCCGATCCCCGCGCCATCGTTAAAGGGTTGGTTCCAGAACGCATCCATCTGGTTCCAATACGACCAGCGGATCAGATCATCCGGGTCGCTGCTGTCATAGCCGAACCAATCCTGAACCAGAGACACAGGTACGGCACGGGTGATGCCTCGGATCGCTTCGATCTCCCCCTTCGCGTCTTTCAGCAGCTCGGCGGTTTTCGCGCCGATGTAAGTGCGAATATCGGGTAGGTCTTCGCGGTCGAGAATCGCGCGCATGATCGATTTCTCGCGCAAATGTCGGGCGGTGTCATCTTGCGCCATCCAGTAAGTGCCCTGCTTCGGCTTGTAGGGCGCGATGCTGAAAAGATCGTTGCGACGCAAGACCTCCGAACAGTCCTCGAACCGCGTCACCAGCGTGACTTCGGGCATGGCAAGAACCGGGGCGCTCTCGCGCAGTTCGGCGTAGAGAGGCAATGGGTCTCTACGCATCCGGTTTCGCACCATCGGCCAGCGGTCAGACTCGGGCATTGCTTCAAATCGCTTGAGAAAATCTGACATCAATCTCCTCGTCACGCGGCACTATTGGCACCAGCTGTTGCGAGAGGATTTAATCATACCGTCTGACGCGAGTCTCCGTTACAAATCCGGCATAGGCCGCATGCGGCGCAAGGTGGCGATGATTTCTCAGCATCGCCTCACGCCCTAATAGCGCTCGCCGTGGACTTCAGTCGGAGTTGAATTTCGGCTTGTCTCGATTGCCGTCCCATTTCTCGCGCTTGACGCTCGCCTGTGGCTCTTTCGGCTCGGGGGTAGGGGACATGTCTTCGTAGAGCGCCTGTGCCTCGGGCGCAGGGCCGCGCCGTTCGCCGAGCGCGATGATCCGAACGATGCGGATTCGGTCTTGCAGGGTGAAGGTCAGCACGTCGTCGGGGCGCACGGTCTTGCCCGGTTTTGTATACCGCTCGCCGTTGATCCGCATCATGCCGTTCGACACCAGCTTCGAGGCCAATCCCCGCGATTTAAGAAACCGCGCGTGCCACAGCCACTTGTCCACACGCAGGGTTTCGGCAGTTTCGGCCTCGTCACTCATGCGCTGAACCGCATCACTTCCCGTCCTTGAGTTTTTGCAGGATCGCGAAGGGCGAATCCGGGTCTATGGGGCGGTTCGAGCGGGGCGGCGCGGCGCTGTGCTCGCGTTTCGGGGCGTCCCGACGTTCCTGCCCCGGTTTTCCGCGTGGCTTGCCGCCCTTGCGGTTGGCGTCCTTCGGGCGAGCGTCCGATTTTCCGCCCTCGCGCCGGGGCTTGCGGTCGCCTTCCTTGCGTGGAGGACGGTTCTCGTTCCCTTCGCGGCGCGGGCCATCACCCCGCTGACGCCGACCTTTGGGCAGGATGCGGAACGTATAGAACGTTTCCATCTCGCCCGTCGCCTGATCCGGTATTGAAACCTCGACGGTCTTGCCTTCGGCCTCCTTCGGCGCAGAGGAAGGCTGACCCATCGCCGCCATCGGTTCCTCGCCTTCCGCAACTTGAGGCGCGGCGGCATCCCCGGCAATGGGCCGTTCCGGGGCCTGATCGACATCGGTTGGTCCCTGCTCCACGGCTTCTATGGCTGCGGTATCGGCCTCGGCGAAGGCGGTCGCGGCAGGGGCGCTGTCCAGTGCCTCACTGGGGTTGTCCAGCGAAATCACCGCATCGACCGGCGCGGGCGCACCATCCTCGATTGGCGCTTCCGCAGGCTCGACGGGCAGAGGTTCGACAGGCAGAGGCTCTATGCTATCGATAGGCGAGACGAAGGCCTCGACGACCCCATCCTCCATCTCCACCTTGACGACGGCTTGTCTCGGGGTCGTATCGGTTTTTGCGGCAGCATTCGGTTCAGGTTTGACCGGCACCGGCTTCACCTTGGCCCGCTCCGCCTTCTCGGCGCGATAGCCCATGCCTTCCATCAGCGACGCGAATTGTTCCAGCGTCAGCCCCGTGATCGACAGCATATCCGCCGTCGCCTCGAAGCCCTTGCGTGCATCGAGGCCCCGCGTCATGTCGGCCAGCCGTTCCAGCATATCCAGCCGCAATGCCCGATCCCCGGCCTTGCGATACCCGGCCATCTGGAAATACGCCTCCGGCACGCCTTCTGGTGCCGCAAAGGTGACGACCCCTGCGGGGGGCGGGGCAGGAATCTCGTCCATCCCTTGTGCAATGCCCCACAGCACGATGCGCAGCCGCGAGGGCGCGGGCTTTAGCAATGCAGGCATGAACAGCGTGTATTGCCCGAATCGCAGCCCATGCTTGCGCATCAGCGAGCGCGTATCCTGCTCGATGGATTTGACGTCCTGCGCGATGGGGCCACGGGGCAGCACACCCAGCGCCTCAACGAGTTGAAACACCACGCCCCGTGCGATGCCGTCGATCTTCGCATCGTCGCGCAGATCGAGCAGCGGCTCGAACAGCGCCTTGATCCGCCGGTCGATCCATTGCTGCAATCGCTTCTCGGCTCGCTCGACGCTGGTGGCTTCCAGCAGGTCGTCGGCATAGACCTTCACGACCGGCGACAGGGCATCGGCGCCCTTGGTCAGCCGCCCGATAACGACGTTGTCCCAGACGATGCCGCCCTGCTCGGTGAAACCCAGATCGCCGTCATTGCCCGCATAGAGCTTTTCGACCCGCTGGGTCAGCTCCGCAATGACGGGCGTGGTACTGGCTGCGCGCAGGGTGGTCGCATGAACGCCCTCGGCTTCCTTGTCCGGCTGAAAGCGCAAGCCTTCGAGCCGTCCGACATGTTCGCCTTCGACGCTGACGCCCCCGTCCTTATCGACTGTGGCCACCAGTTCCTCCTTCTGTTTCAACCGCTGCATCAGCACGCTGGTGCGGCGATCGACAAATCGCTGTGTCAGTCTGGCATGGAGCGCGTCGGAAAGTCGATCCTCCACGGCGCGCGTCCGTTCTCGCCAGTGTTTGGCATCGTCCAGCCAGTCCGACCTGTTGGCGGCGTAGGTCCATGTGCGGATATAGGCAAGTCTTTTGGACAGTACGTCGATATCGCCGTCTGTTTTATCGATTCGGATGACCTGCCCGGCCATCCAGTCGGTCGGGATCACCCGCTGCCCCGTCGTCAGGAACGTATAGATGCGGCGCAGCAGGTCCACATGCTCGCCCACCATCGTCTTGCGGAAATCCGGTATCTGGCAGACATCCCACAGCAATCGCACGGCATTCTTGCCCTGGGCGCTCATCTGGATATCCGGGTCGGCGGCCAGCATCCGTAGCGCCATCACGTCCTCGGCCTCGCGGGTACGCATCAACCCCCGGTGCGGAGCGGGGAAATCGAGGCTGGCCAGCAGCGCCTCGGCGGTCGCGAATTGCAGGCGCGCATTGCGCCATTGCAGGTTCCCGATGGAGTGGAACTCGTGCTCCTCGATGGCCTCGACCACTTCGGGCTCCAGCGGGCGGCAATCGGCGGTCACGCCGAAGCTGCCGTCATTCATGTACCGCCCCGCGCGCCCCGCGATCTGCGCCAGCTCCTGCGCCTGAAGATTGCGGTGCTTCCTGCCGTCGAACTTGGCCTTGCCTGCAAACCACACCGACTTCAGATCGAGGTTCAGCCCCATCCCGATGGCATCGGTCGCCACCAGATACTCGACCTCGCCCTCCTGAAACATTTTTACCTGTGCATTGCGGGTGCGAGGCGACAGCGCCCCCATCACCACCGCCGCCCCGCCTTTCTGCCGCCGGATCAATTCCGCAATCGCATAGACCTGATCCGTCGAGAACGCGACGATGGCCGAGCGTTGCGGCAACCGGCTGATCTTCTTCGACCCGGCATAGGACAGCACCGAGAACCGCTCGCGAAAGTGAAACCGCACACCGGGGATCAACTGAGCGATCCGCTCCTTCATCGTCAGCGCGCCGAGGAACAGCGTCTCGTGCATCCCCCGCGCGTTGAGCAGTCGGTCGGTGAAGACATGCCCGCGCTCGGGGTCGGCACAGAGCTGGATTTCATCCACTGCAAGGAACCCGGCTCCCGTCTCCACCGGCATCGATTCGACGGTACAGATGAAATATTTCGCGTTCGGGGGGACGATCTTCTCCTCCCCCGTCACCAGTGCGACGACCGATGGACCCCGCAGCTCGACACAGCGGTCATAGACTTCCCGTGCCAGCAGGCGCAACGGAAAGCCCATCACGCCGGTCTTGTGACCCAGCATCCGTTCGATGGCATAGGTCGTCTTGCCGGTATTGGTGGGGCCGAGCACCGCCGTAACGGTATGATCCCTCGGGTGGGAGGCGGACATGAGGGCAGCCTTTGGGGCGGGGTGGGTCTGGACGCCTATGTAGAGCGTCAGGTCAGCAGGTACAACGGAGTGGGTAACCTAAGCAATGCGACCGATCCGCGACACTCGTTCGAACATGGGCCGAATAGGAACAACATCGTGGAGTGATCTTCCAAGGCTTCTTCTCTCACGTTACCGAACCTCAAGTGCCCGTACTTCGCCACTGTCGGTGCCGAAAACCACGATAGCGCCATCGGTATACAATTGCGTCGAAACGCGCTTGCCAAAGCTGCGACTTGTTTCATCACCCCGGTACAAGTGACGTATGCTGATTTTACCGCGAATAGTGCCGACAGCTGAAAACCTGGCAAAAGTGGTTCAACGTTGCCGTTTCTCCGATCCGTTCCGGGGTCGAGCGGGTCTTCGGCAAAAGCAAGACGGACGACGGGCTCGGCAAGACCCGTTACTTCGGCGAAGCGCGCGTCGCAGCCGATCATCTCACCTTCGCCATGGCCTACAACCTGCGCCGGGCGTTGAGTTTGAGCGGATAAATGACAGGAGGAGTCCGTCCAAAAAAGTGCATTCCCGCGCAAAAACAGCCCAAAACGGGCATCAAAGACCGGCGAGCGCCGTCAATGAACCGAAAAATCAGGCCAAAGAAGCCTGACAAACGACTAAACGGGGATTGTTCAGATGGCTCCGTTCATTCTGCGATCCGAAACGATAACCGCAGAGTGGGGCCACCTGCAGCAGTAAAATTGAGAAACAGGACATTTTACTTGATCTTCGACAGAAGCTCCGGCGCGGTTACGGATAGGACGGCTTCAAACCCAGCATTTCGTCCAACTGCCGCCCCAGCCAGCCATGGGGAATGAAATGCCCGCCCTTGTGCAGATCGAGGATCACGGTCCCTTGCGCGCAATCCCAGCGATAGCGGTCGAAGGACAGCCAATCGACGATCTTATATGGGCCGTCATCTTTCGTTGTCCCGCATCCCAGCCTGCCGCGCCACAGCCTGACCGGGTTCAACCGATCCCCGTTCGGCCCGGCGGGAAACCGCATCACCGTGTCCGACGTGCCATGGACATGGCGCACCACGGCGGGGGCTTCCGGGCAGGTTTCCGACTGGCGCAGGGTGCCCGCCACGGCGAACAGCCCCCGGATATCATTGCCGCTTTCACAGACGTAGCGCCATGCCATCGCAGAGCCGAAGGAATAGCCGGAGATGAAGATGTTGTCCCGGTCGACCGGATACCGCTTCATCACGTCCCGCAGTACCGCATCCGCAAAATCCACATCCTCGCGCCCGCCCCGGAACCGCCACGTCTTGTTCCGCCCGTTCGGCGCGATCAGCAGCACGCCCCGGCGCTTCGTATGCCCTGAAATCCGCTCATGATTGATCGGCAGTTTGCCCGTCCGCGCCCAACCGTGAAAATGCAGCATAACCGGCAAAGGATTGGCCCCGTCCCAGCCGTCCGGTTCCCTGACGTGATAGGACCGCTCGCCCACCGGGCAGGGCGTATTCAGATGGCAAGGATTGCCGGGCAAGGCCGACCCCTGGGCGGCGGCATTCGGGGCGAAAAGGGCGAAGATCAGGACGATGGTTCTCATGGCCCCCTCATGCCGCCCTACGCCATTAGGTGTCACCTCACGTCTGCGCTATCGGCGTCACGCGAATGCCGCTCACGCCTACTCGATCTGCGACAGTAGTTCCGGTGCCGTCACCAACTGGCGGACGCCGTGGGCGTGGTCTTCCTCGAAGACGTTTCCGTTCTCCGCCCACTCATGCAGCGAGGAGATGTCGATCTTAGCGCATTGCGGACGCACACTCCAGGTAACCTGCATCGGCGAGCAGGCCTGCTGCGTATAGCTTGGCCCTGTCGTCGAGCCTGCAAACACCACTGGCTCTCCGGTCCCTGAGGGCAGGCTCTTCGCTTGATGGAACCCGTCCACGACGTTCCCCGCATAGGCGAAATCAGCGTAATCGAGCGCGTTCTCCGGGTCGTTCACTACGAGGAAGACCTGCGTTTCCACCCGCAGGGCCGGGTTCGCACAGGCATCGCTGAGGCACGACCCCAGCCCCTTGCCCGGATTGACCTCGCATGACGTATGCACCCAATGCACCTCAATGGTATCTCCCGGCACGATGCCCTTGTAGGCACCCTTGCCGCCCGAAGGGTCTGTGAGTTCGGCGGTGGTCAGGTCATCCGACCCGTTGCACTTCCACCCGCCATGGTCGCCCGCACCGCCCGAAACCGAGAACCCCGGCCCTTTGTGCTCGGCATTCACATGCAGGTGGATGTTGCACAGGTTCAATTCGGATGCTTTCGGTGCCAGCGCGAGGACACGGGCGTTCAGCCCGCCGGTCTTGGTAATGTCACGCGGCGTCTGTGGCCCATAACCTGTACACATCTCTGCCATGGCGGGTGCCGCGACGAGAAGCGCTCCGAGGATCGCAGGAAGGAAAACGGTTTTGTTCATAAGGATGTCCCCGACGTGTTTAGATGTGTGGGGCCGTTCCGGGAGTGGATGGCCCGATAACCGATCTAAGCTGTTCAACGTCCATGACCACGCCCCGGCATCACTTTCCGGCGAGCGATTGCAAAGAGGAAGTCCCCATGACGACCACCCGACCGTCCGTCTTCCCCGTAAACGCCGTTATCCTTGGCGGTGGCACGATGGGGGAGGGCATCGCTGCGATCTTTGCCGCTGGCGGCTGGCCCGTTCAGGTTGTCGAACCCCATGGTACAGAGGTCGCGGACCGGATCGCCGATTGCGCCACCCAACGCGGTGGGGCAAAGCCCGCAGTAGCCGTTCTTTCCTCTCTGGATGCTGTAAACTGGGCGGGCGTCTCCCTTGTCGTGGAATGCGTCCCCGAAGACCTCGCCATCAAGCGCGCCGTCTTCGCCGATCTCACCCGGCTGGCCCCGCGGGAAACCCTGCTGACAAGCAATTCCTCCAGCTTCCCGATCAGTGCCATCGCTGAAGGGCTGGAAATGCGAGGGCGCATGGCGGGGCTGCACTTCTTCATGCCCGCCCATCTCGTGCCGTTGGTCGAGGTGGTCAGCGGCCCCGATACGACCCCCGAAACCGCCGCCTCATTATGTGAAACCATGACCGCCCTCGCCATGCGCCCTGTCCATGTGAAGAAAGACATCCCTGGCTTCCTCGCCAACCGGATGCAGCACGCCCTGATGCGCGAGGCCCTTTCGCTGGCCGAACGGGGCATCGCCAGCGCCGAGGATATCGACGCCGCCGTTCAATACGGCTTCGGAATGAGGTTTCTGGGGGCGGGGCCGTTCCTGCAAAAGGATATCGCGGGCCTCGATATCCACCACGCCGCCGCCACAACTATCTACCCTGATCTGTGCAATGACATTGTTCCTGTCCCCTTTATTGCAGAGCGGGCCGTGCGAGGCGATCATGGCATGAAATCCGGTCGCGGCTTCTACCGTTGGACTGCCGACACGGCACGGGCAACACGGGCGCGGTATGAAAAGGCGCTGGTGAAAGCGCTGGCGGTTCTTGGAAATAATCGGGAAGGGCGTTGAGGGTGCTCGATTTCACGATCCCGGCCCGGCGGGTCTCGTTCGTTGAACGCTTCTCTGATGATGGCGTGAAACTGCTGCTTGATCGACGCCGCTGGACGGGCCATATTTAGAACTATTCTAAAAACATGAGTGATCTCACTCGCAAAGGGAACCTGTACGATGTTCATCCAGACGGAAGCGACCCCGAACCCGTCGACCCTGAAATTCCTGCCGGGCCGGTCGGTCATGGCCAGTGGTACCGCCGATTTCACGAATGTCGACGATGCCGAACCGTCGCCGCTGGCACAGCGGATTTTTGCGGTTGAAGGTGTCGAAGGTGTGTTTCTCGGTCCAGATTTCATCTCCGTCGCCAAGGGCGAAGCGGTGGACTGGCCGCATATCAAACCTGCGATCCTCGGTGCGGTGATGGAGCATTTCACCTCCGGCCAGCCGGTGATGGCCGATAGCGCGCAGACCGACAGTGGCCATGCCGAGCATGACGGGCCGCACGGCGCGATCGTGACGCAGATCAAGGATTTGCTCGATACGCGCGTGCGCCCTGCGGTCGCACAGGACGGGGGCGACATCACCTTCCACGGCTTCGAGGAAGGGATCGTGTACCTGTCGATGCGGGGGGCCTGTGCGGGCTGCCCGAGTTCAACGATGACTCTGAAGATGGGCATTGAGAACTTGTTGCGTCACTACATCCCCGATGTGCTGGAGGTTCGGCCCGTTCCGACCTGATGCTCGTTCTCGGTATCGATGCCTGTCTGGGCCATTGCTCCGCTGCCCTCCTGCGGGGTGATACCCTTCTTGCGAGCCGCAGCATGGCGATGGCACGCGGGCATGTGGAGCGCCTTGCGCCCATGGTGGCCGAGGTGCTGGAGGAGGCGGAAGTTTCCGCCGGTGCTCTCGATCTGATCGGTGTGACCTGTGGTCCCGGTGGGTTTACCGGAGCCCGCCTCGGTGCGTCTTTTGCGCGGGGGATGGCACTGGCTGGTGGTTGCCGAGCGGTAGGGGTGACGACGCTGGAAGCACTCGCCTTTCCTCATCGACCGGAGCGACGGATCGTCGCGCTCGACGGGCGGCGGGCTGATCTTTTCGTGCAGGTCTTCGATGACGCGGAGGCGGGGCCAATGGCTCTGCCGGTTGCAGAGTTCCGCGACTTTGTTGCACGCAACGGCACTCTGCATGTCATCGGGCCGGACGACATACCGGCCATCGATCCCGCCGATGTGGCACGGCTTGCGCGACGACGGGAGGGGGACGGACCACCCCGTCCGCTCTACCTGCGGGCGCCGGATGCGAAGGCGGCGGTGCGGCCTGTCCTGCGATGATAAAGCGGTATACCGCTCCGCCATCCTCATCCCTCATCGACGCGCTTGCGGCCCTTCAGGCTCGTGCCTACGCCACCACGGGGATGCGCGGATGGTCATCGACGGAAATAGCGGCGCTGGTCGCGGCCCCGGCCACGATACTGTTGGTTGCGCATGACGATAAGAACCACCCGATTGGGTTTCTACTCGCAAGTGTTCTGGAAATCGAGGTTGAAATACTCGCACTTGCGGTCGATCCAGCGCTTCATCGGCGCGGAATCGCCTCGACTCTAATCAATTCATTTGAACAGGCTGACGTAGGGGCAGAAGTCGAGCGCATTATACTAGAAGTTGCAGAAAATAACCTGAACGCGATATTTCTTTACGAAACGTTAAGATTTCGCAAGATCGGCATACGGCGCAATTATTATCTTATAAGTGGCACCCGGATCGATGCACGACTAATGGAGAAGCGTTGCTTTTCGGGTTAACATCAACAATGACTATATCGCGCTTCAGAAAGACTAAGAGAATTTTACGTTTTCTCTTGCAGTGCCGCTCAATATGAATAAATAGACGACTACACCCCGCGAAATTACCAAACGTGGGAGTAAATATGAACTTATACACTTTCTATGGAGCTCCCCATGAGTGACGCCGTGATCGAACGATCCGAAATCCTTCAACTGACATCGGACATCGTTTCGTCGCATGTCTCGAACAACCCGGTTCCGCCTGCCGATCTCCCCGCATTCATCGAGTCAGTCTACAAGACGCTTGGTGTGCTGGCGAATGATCCGGAAGAAGAGCCGGTCGAAGAGCTGAAACCCGCCGTGTCGATCAAGAAATCGATTACGCCGGATCACCTGATCTGTCTTGAAGATGGTAAGAAGCTCAAGATGCTCAAGCGGCACCTCAAGACATCCTACGACATGACGCCCGAAGACTACCGTGCGCGTTGGGGCCTGCCTTCCGATTATCCGATGGTCGCCCCGAACTACGCTGCGAAGCGTCAGGAACTTGCGAAGAAAATCGGTCTGGGTCGTAATCGCAATTCCGCCAAAAGCTGATTGCGTAAACGAAGAACGCTGTTGTGAGCATCGAGCGCGTCCGCATTGCGGGCGCGCCTTTTTTGTGCTTTGGGAAGGCCATGAACGCGATCCCGCCAAAGAAACTCTTCATCCGCACCTACGGATGCCAGATGAACGTCTACGATTCAGAGCGCATGACCGAAGCCTTGACGGGCGCGGGCTATGAGGCCGTGGACGCGCCAGAAGACGCCGATCTGGTGCTTCTGAATACCTGTCATATCCGCGAGAAAGCGGCAGAGAAGGTCTATTCGGAACTGGGACGCATCCGCAAACTGGCTGATGAAAAGGCCGAGCAGGGCGGTACGATGCGGGTCGGTGTGACTGGGTGCGTTGCTCAGGCCGAGGGCGAGGAAATCGTGCGCCGTCAACCGCTCGTCGATCTCGTCGTTGGGCCACAAGCCTATCATCGCTTGCCCGCCATGCTGGACGCGCTGGACGAGGGCAAGGGCGCTCAGATCGTTACGGATTTCCCGACCGAAGACAAGTTCGAGGCCCTGCCTCAGCGGGCGCGGCGGACATCGCCCAGCGCGTTCCTGAGTGTGCAGGAAGGCTGTGACAAGTTCTGCGCTTTTTGCGTCGTTCCCTATACGCGCGGGGCCGAGTTCTCGCGTCCTGTGGTGCAAGTGATCGCAGAAGCGCAGCGGCTGGCTGAGTCCGGCGTGCGCGAGGTCACGCTGCTGGGTCAGAACGTCAATGCCTATCACGGCGAAGGAAAGGGTGGGACGTGGTCACTTGCCCGCCTGATCCGCGAGGTCGCCGGGGTCGAGGGTATCGACCGTATCCGCTATACGACGAGCCACCCCAACGACATGGATGACGACTTGATCGCCGCCCATGCCGAAGTGCAGGAGTTGATGCCATATCTACACCTGCCGGTGCAGTCGGGATCGGACAGAATACTCAAGGCGATGAACCGCAAGCATACCGCCGACAGTTATCTGCGCCTGATCGACCGCATCCGCGCGACGCGGCCTGATATTGCGATGTCCGGTGATTTCATCGTCGGCTTTCCAGGCGAGACGGATGCCGATTTCGACGAGACGCTGGCGCTGATGGATGCCGTTGGCTACGCGCACGCCTTTTCCTTTAAGTACAGCCCCCGTCCGGGAACGCCGGCATCCGGCGCTGAGCAGGTGCCCGAAGCCGTGAAGGAAGAACGCCTCGCGCGGCTCAATGAAGTGCTGCGCGTTCATCAGACCCGCTTTCAGGAAAGCTGCATAGGCCGCACTATGCCGGTGCTGTTCGAGAAAGTGGGCCGGGAGCCGGGTCAGCTCATCGGGCGTAGTCCTTATCTGCAACCCGTTCATGCCTATGTGCCGGAAAGCGCGCTGCAACAGATCGTGCCGGTGCGGATCGACGCAGGCTTCCCGAACAGCCTGTCGGGAACGCCGGTTGGCGCTCTATCATCGGAACATGCCTGACACGGGAGCGACCTTGACCGCCAATACAATCGAATTCGAGGATAACCGCGCGCTTGCCGAGATCGTCGGCCCGCATAGTCGCAACCTCGCCGTCATCGAGCGAGCTTTCGAAATAGAAATCCACCATCGGGGCAACATCCTGAAATTGGAAGGTGCGGACGATGCCGTGGGCCGGGGGATGGAAACGCTGATCGCCCTGCGCGAGCGCGAGGCCAAGGGACGGCCCATCGAACAGGGCGATGTGGAAGGTGCAATCCGCTTTGCGAGCGAGCCGCAGCGCGCGGACCCCGCACCAGCTACCAAGGCCAATCCGCGCGGCGTCGAAATCCAGACCCGCAAGCGCATCATCGAGCCGCGCTCGCCCCGGCAGGCGACGTATATCGACGCGCTGCTGAACGACACGCTGACATTCGGCATCGGACCGGCGGGTACGGGGAAATCCTATCTGGCCGTGGCAGCCGGGGTTGCGGCGTTTCTGGAGAAGCGCGTGGACCGCATCATCCTGTCGCGTCCGGCGGTGGAAGCGGGGGAGCGGCTGGGGTTCCTGCCCGGTGATCTCAAGGAGAAAGTCGATCCATATCTGCGCCCTCTCTACGATGCGTTGCATGACACGCTGGGCGGAGAACAGACCGCCAAGTTCCTCGAAAGCGGCGTCTTCGAGGTTGCCCCGCTCGCCTTCATGCGCGGGCGCACGCTGGCCAACGCCTTCGTGGTGCTGGACGAAGCGCAGAACTGCACCCGGATGCAGATGAAGATGTTCCTCACGCGCCTCGGCGAGAATAGCCAGATGGCGGTGACAGGCGATCCGACACAGGTGGACTTGCCGCGTGGAGAGACGTCAGGCTTGCAGGAAGCGGTCGATATCATCGAGGGGATCGCGGATACGTCGGTGATCCGCTTCACGGATGCGGACGTGGTGCGGCACCCGATGGTCGCCCGCATCGTGAAAGCCTATGACAAGCTGGATGCCGAGCGTGGCGAGCGGCATGATCGACGCTGATATTCGGGTCGAGGATGCGCGCTGGTCGAAGGGGCGTGACCTCGATGCGCTGCTTCAGGAATGCTTCACCGCTACCATTGCCGAGACCGGGGAGGTGCCGCCCTTGGCGGAAATCTCGGTCTTGTTCACCGACGACGCGGCCCAGCGGATATTGAACCGTGAGCATCGCGGCAAGGATATGCCGACCAACGTGCTGTCCTTTCCGGTCGATGGGGCCCCGTTGCCGCCAGGTATGCCCTGCACGCTGGGGGATATCTCGCTGGCCTATGAGACTGTGGAGTCTGAAGCGCAGGCGGGCGCAATCGCCTTCGACGCGCACTTGTGCCACTTGATTATCCACGGTTTCTTGCATTTATTAGGATACGACCATGAGGACGATGCCGAGGCGTCGGTCATGGAGAGTACGGAAACGAGGGCGCTAACGCGGCTCGGCATAGCCGACCCGTATCGCCCGGAGCAGGTGTGAGGCTTGTGACAGAGAGTGATCCGGGGGAACTGCCCCGCGCCGGTGACGGACCGGCGGAACAGGACGAAGGCGGCGAGGAAGGGCAGAGTACGAACTCTGTCGCCGGACGCCCGCTGACGGAACGGCTCTTCGGGGGGTTCGGTCGGGGCGTGACGACCATGTTCGCAGGGCGTGAGACACCGCCGCCCATGCCCGAGGAAGTACAGCAACAGCATACCGATCGCCAGAAACTGCTGCTCGCGAACGTCGAGCGCATGGGTGAAATGCGGGTCTCGGATGCCATGGTGCCGCGCGCGGATATCGTCGGGATCGAGATGGCGGCAAGCTACGAGGAAGTGGTCGCCGTGTTCCGCAGCGTTGGACACTCACGCCTGCCGGTTTACAACGACACGCTCGATGACGCCGAGGGCTTTATCCACGTCAAGGACGTCTTCATGCTGACGGGGCAAGGGCATGAACCCCCGACTCCCGAGAATTTCAACGTGCGCGAGTTCATGCGTCGGTTGCTGACCGTGCCGCCCTCGATGCGTTGTGGCATCCTGCTCCAGAAGATGCAGGCGGACCGGGTCCATATGGCCTTGGTGATCGATGAATATGGCGGCGTGGACGGCCTCGTCACCATCGAGGATCTGCTGGAGTTGATCGTCGGCGAGATCGAGGACGAGCACGACGCGACAGTCGAGGCTTTCTGGAAGAAGCAGGGTGAAGGTGTCTATCAGGTCGATGCCCGTGCATGGCTCGATGAATTTGAGGCCGAGACGGGGGTTCTGTTGCTTGAACCCGGCAAGAATGACGATGTCGATACGCTGGGCGGTCTGGTCTTCATGATCTGCAACCGCATTCCGGCGCGGGGCGAGGTGATCCGGCACGAAGACGGGCATGAATTCGAGATTCTCGATGCGGACCCGCGCCGGATCAAGCGGATGCGAGTAACGCTGGTTCTGCCCGAAACTGCCGATGATGCTGCGCTACAGGCGGCGCAGTAGATCACGTGGAATCGCCTCGCCTTCGCTGGATAGCGGCGCTTCTTGTTGGGCTGCTTCTGGCGGCAAGTCAGCCGCCGTTGACGCTGTGGTGGCTGCTGCCGGTCGGCATCGCGGCGCTTTATGTGTTGTGGCACAGGGCCGAGACGGGGCGCAGGGCATTCTGGACGGGCTGGATCGCAGGGACCGCGTATTTCGCGGGCACCCTATTCTGGATCGTGGACCCGTTTCTGGTCGAACCGGAAAAATTTGCGTGGATGATCCCTATCGCGCTGCCCGCTATGGCAGGGGGGTTGGCGTTGTTCTGGGGGGCGGCGTTTGCCTTGGCATGGCGGTTCGGGCGTACGGCATGGTCGCAGCCGATGTCTTTTGCAACGTGCTGGATGATTGCCGAGGCGTTACGCGGCGTGATCCTGACAGGCTTTCCCTGGGCGCAACCGGGCTATTCGCTGGTGAACGTGCCGCCGATCCAGATGGCGGCTTTTATCGGGATCAATGGCGTCACATTTCTGGCCCTACTCGCCGGTGCATTCTTCGGAGCGGCGTTGATGCAGGGCAAAGTGGCCACACGCGCAATATTCGCGATACTTGCTCTGGGAATCGGTGTGGGGTCGTGGGGGATCGGTACTGTGCGATTGGCCGAGCCGATGCCGCCTCGCGAAACGCCGCTGATGATCGGATTGGTTCAACCGAACGTGCCACAGACCGAGAAATGGCACCCAGACTTGCGCGATGCACAACTCGCCGATCTACTGGAGAAGACGCGCGACTTATCCGTACGCGGCGCAGATGTGGTGATCTGGCCGGAGGCGGCGACGCCCTTTCCCATTGCCGAAATGCCTGATCTGCGCGCGACCATCGCGCAGCGGTTACGCCCCGGCGGTGTGCTGCTCGCTGGAGGAATTCGGGTCGAGGATCGAGGGACGGAAAACCAGCGGTTTCACAATAGTCTGCTCGTCGTTGGAAGCGACGGGTCGCTCCTGGATTCCTATGACAAGCAGCATCTGGTGCCGTTCGGGGAGTATCTGCCCTTCGACGCTTTGCTCACCGGACTCGGCCTGCGCGCGGTGATTTCGCTGCCAGGCGGTTTTTCGCCGGGAGCGGCGCAGGATCGGGTGTTGTCGGTCGGCGACCTGCCCCCTTTCGGCGCGATGATCTGTTACGAGGCGATCTTTCCGCATGAGGTCATCGACCGGAGTGCTCAAGTCGATTGGTTGGTGCATGTCACCAACGATGCATGGTTCGGGAAGGTCGCGGGGCCGCAGCAGCATCTTGCCCAAACCCGCGTTCGTGCCATCGAGCGAGGCCTTCCCGTTGCGCGTGCAGCGAATACGGGTATTTCCGCGATGATCGATGCGCGGGGACAGATCGTCGGAGCGTTGGCTTTGAACTCACCGGGGACGCTGCTACAGACATTACCGCCACGAATGAACTTGACACTGTATGGACGATACGAAGAAGCAGGGTTGATTCTGATGTTGCTAATTGCAATTTATTCAACGGTAATGGTGAATAGAAAATCCTGACAAATTTGTGACGCAGTTTGTCGTAAATAGAACAAAATGCAATACTCAGGGCTGTAAGTTAAGATTTGAGCTGAAATCGATTCCGGTACCGCGCGTTGACGTTAGGTCACGTTCTTGAGTTAATTTTATTTTATGACGTAAGTCACAAATTTCTATTTGCATGAGGCTTTTTTTTTGATAAGGGTGCGGCGTCATATTTTACAGCAAGGATAAGTTGTGACAAAGTCTCCTAACCCCGTCGATATTCATGTCGGTAGCCGGATTCGTTTGCGTCGAATGATGATTGGAATGAGCCAAGAGCGCCTTGGCGAACGCCTCGGATTGACTTTTCAGCAGGTGCAAAAATACGAGAAGGGTGCGAACCGCGTGGGCGCGAGTCGCTTGTTCGCAATCTCCCGTATCCTTGAAGTGCCCGTGGAATTCTTCTTTGATGACATGCCTGAAAGCGTTTCACAGGGAGATGGTAATGCTTCTGTGAAAGGCATGGCCGAGCCGGACGAAACATCCTTCGTGATGGATTTCGTGAGCAGCTCAGAAGGATTGCAGCTCAATACTGCCTTCAAGAAGATCGGCAGCCAGGAAACCCGGCGCAAAATCGTCGATTTAGTCAAGACGCTGGCCGCAGAGTAAAGTTACTTTATTCGTTCAATGAATTGATAAGGCTCGTGCGAAACCCGCAACGAGCTTTTTTACTTCGCTCGCAGCAAATCATGACTCCCGTCAATCGGGAGGGCTGTTATACGCCCCCAACATCGCGGCACGACTGTCGGAACGGAACTCACGCCGATGGATCATAAGCGCCACCGCGCTGGCACTGGCGATAAGCGCAAGCGGACCGATCAGGAAAGCCAGCGATCCGAGCGTGAAATAAAGACCACGTAACCCCCGCGCAAAACTGCGAGCGGCAAGCCAGTTGAGTTGCCCTGCATCCCGCGCGGCCGACAAAATTTCCGCCTCGTTTCCCGGCCTAATTTCCGGTGTCGCGCCGATCATCACGGCGCAGTAGCCGAACAGTCGCTGCGCCCAAGCGAACTTGAAGAACGAGAACACGATCATCGCGACCGGCGCGACGAGTCGGACCCGGAAAGCATCCGGCCCTGATGGATGCGCGAACGGCATGGAATCGGCGACGTCGGCCAGACGATCCGCCTGACCCATCATGGCCAATAGACCGCCGAGGCAGATGAGGGCGGTGGATGCGAAGAAGCTGGACCCGTGCTGCAACCCCGAGAGAAGGTTGCCGTCGACGATGCGCACCTCGCGCCGGGCCATTTGCTCCATCCAGATCATACGCTTGGTCCGCATCAGGGCGCTTGCGCTCTGCGTCGAGCGCGGCCCCGTATCGACGTACCAACTCATACCGGCCACCAGAAAGACCAACCAGACGACCGCGATCAGGTCGAGAACGGTTAGTTCCGGCAGGCCTCGCAAAGGCATCCAGAAGATCGAGAGGAAAGATATATCGTCCATGACGCAGCGGTTAGGATGAACCGCCGTCCCATGCAATACGTTGTGACTGTTTTTGAGACTGTCCCGCGCCTGTGTTACGCCTATATCGTATCTGAGCCGACTAAAGCATTTTGCATAGAAGTTGGATCAGCTTTCGCTGCCTCTCACCCCTACGGGACTCGACCGCGAAACCCGATACATCTAGTCAAGCTGAATGCAAATTGCTCTAACCGCCGAGGAGAACGCTGATGATCGAGATGCCCGTACCGGACCAGCGGATCATCGCAAAACGTGCAAGTATCGCGGATCGCCTTCGCAAGATCGTTCCGGCTGAACAAGTGATCCATACGTCGGAGGAACTCAAGGCTTACGAGTGTGACGGGCTGAATGCTTATCGCCAGCCCCCGATGCTCGTCGTCCTGCCCGACACGACCGCACAAGTGGCCGATATCATGAAGCTTTGCCAGTCGGAAGGAGTGCCCATCGTGCCGCGCGGGTCAGGTACGTCACTCGCGGGCGGCTCGCTGCCAACGGCGGATGCGGTGGTTCTTGGGCTGTCGCGCATGAAGGATGTGCTGGAGATCGACTATGAGAACCGCACCATCCGGGTGCAGACCGGCATCACGAACCTTGCCGTGACCGGCGCGGTACAGCCGGATGGATTCTTCTATGCACCCGACCCGTCATCGCAGCTCGCCTGCGCGATCGGTGGGAACATCGCGATGAATTCGGGCGGCGCGCATTGCCTGAAATACGGGGTGACGACGAACAACCTGCTGGGTGTGACCATGGTGATGGCCGATGGTGAGGTGGTGGAATTCGGCGGCGCGTATCTGGATGCGGGGGGTTATGATTTCCTGTCCCTGATCTGCGGGTCGGAAGGGCAACTCGGTATCTGCACCGAGGCGACGCTGAAAATTCTGCCTGCTGCTGAGGGCGCGCGCCCCATGCTGTTCGGCTTCGACACTAACGAAGTCGCGGGCGAAGCGGTGGCGGCGATCATCCGGGCTGGCCTGTCGCCGGTGGCGCTCGAATTCATGGACAAGCCCGCGATCACGGTCAGCGAGAATTTTGCCAAGGCGGGCTATCCGCTGGATGTGGAGGCCCTGTTGATCGTGGAGGTCGAAGGCTCGGAGGCGGAGATCGACGAGCAACTGACCCGCATCGAGGCCGTCGTCGCCCCTTACAAACCATCGACCGTCAAGCGCAGCGGCAACGATATCGAAAGCGCGAAGATCTGGGCGGGTCGCAAGGCGGCATTCGGGGCGATTGGGCAACTGGCGGATTATATCTGTCTCGATGGCTGCGTTCCGCTCTCGCAATTGCCGGACGTGCTGAAGCAGACTGCGGAGCTTGCCAAGAAATACGATCTGAAAGTCGCGAATGTCTTCCATGCGGGGGACGGCAATCTGCATCCGCTCATCATGTACGAGGCTAATGACCCGGATAGTTCGCGGAAAGCAGAGGAACTCGGGGCCGACCTGCTGCGCCTTTGCGTCGAGAAGGACGGGTGCCTGACGGGCGAACACGGGGTTGGAATCGAGAAGCGCGAGCTGATGCTGACCCAGTTCAACGAGCGTGAATTGCGGCAACAGATGGCGATCAAAGACGTATTTGATCCGGCGTGGACGCTCAATCCCGCGAAGGTGTTTCCGCTGTCGCTTTCCGAGCCGCATATCGATGATCGTCGCGCCGCATGATGGATACTCCTGATACCGAGGAAGGCGTCGCGCAGGCTGTCCAAGATGCGGTCATTGACTCGACGCCGTTGGAGATTCGAGGAGCCGGTACTCGGCTCGGCTTGGGTCGTCCGCTTCAGGCGGCGAGGACCATTTCGCTGAAGGCACTCGATGGGGTCACGCTCTATGAGCCGGGCGAGCTGACCCTCGTTGCACAGGCTGGGATGACGCTTAAGGCATTGGACGACTTGCTGGAGGGCGAGAACCAGCAACTGACATTCGAGCCGCCCGATCACCGCGCCCTGCTCGGTACAAGTGGCGAGCCGACGCTCGGCGGTGCGATTGCCGTCGCTGCGTCTGGCCCCCGTCGCCTGCGAATGGGGGCCGCGCGCGACGCGATCCTCGGGTTGCGGTATGTGAATGGCGAGGGCGATATCCTGCGTGCGGGGGGGCGCGTGATGAAGAACGTCACGGGCTATGACGTGCCGAAGCTGATGTGCGGGGCCTATGGGACGCTGGGCGTCATCACGGAAATCGGTTTGAAGGTCATGCCGAAATCCGAAATCGTGAAGACTGTGGCGATTGCCGGGCTGTCGGATGGCAAAGCGATTTCAGCCCTTGCTGCCGCGCTTGCGATGCCCTGCGATGTCAGTGCCGCTGCGCATTTGCCTGACACCGTTTCGCGTGAACTTGGCTTTTCCGAAGCGGCCACCCTGTTGCGGGTCGAGGGGTTCGAGACGCAGGCAGCCTATCGGATCGAGAGACTGATTGAGGCGTTGGCGGCGTTTGGTGCGGTTGTGGAGATTCACAGCGATCCGTGGGTGGCGATCCGGGATGTGATGATGTTTGCGGGCGATGACCGAGCAGTCTGGCGCATCTCGATGAAGGCCACCGATGCGCCGCTTCTGGTGGCTTCGCTGCGTGAGCAGATTGATGTGGAGGCTTTTTACGATTGGGGCGGCGGTCTCGTGTGGCTGGCCTGTGAAGAAGGACGCGATGCCAGCGCAGTCGCGATCCGCAAGACTCTGGCGGGCTTTGGCGGCCATGCCACCCTCATGCGCGCCAGCGATGCCGTCCGTGCAGCGGTCCCCGTTTTCGAGCCTGAAATCGCTCCCATCGCGACCCTGAGTGCGGGCCTCAAATCCCGCTTCGATCCCGCAGGCATTCTCAATCCGGGGCGGATGCGGGCATGAAGCAAGAAGAGGTCACGGTTACACTTGACGCGCAGGTCGTCGATGCCTTGCAGCCCGATGCTGATGGGTTGGAAGCACGACCTGGGGCCGCTATCCGTAATGGGTTGAGAGCTTTAGACAGTTCCGCGATCTGCCACGATGCATTCGTGGGTGTGGACGGGTGCCGGGGAGGGTGGCTGGCCGTCAGCTACGATGACGATCCTGCAAAGGCGACGCTGCATCACGCCGAGGGCTTCGCCGATCTTCTCGCGATGCTCCCGGAAGCGACTATCGCCGTGGACATGCCCATCGGTCTGCCGGAGCGCATTACCAAGGGTGGGCGCGGACCGGAGCAATCAATAAGGCCGCTTCTCGGTGAACGCCGCTCGAGCGTTTTCTCCATTCCTTCCCGAAGAGCCGTCATGTGCGAGGAGTATCGTGATGCTTGCTCGGTAGCCCTCGATACATCCGACCCGCCGCGCAAGGTCTCGAAGCAGGGGTTTCATCTTTTCCCGAAGATCAGGGAACTCGACGCCCTGATGACTCCCGCACTGCAGGCGCGCGTGTTCGAAGCCCATCCCGAACTTGCCTTCTGGCGATTGAACAGCGAACAACCGGTTGCCGAACCCAAGAAGATCAAGGGACGCGTCTCGCCTGACGGCATGGCTGCACGCAAGGCGTTGCTCCTGCGCGAAGGGTACATCGAGGGCTTTCTCGATGCTCCGTTACCGCGTGGTGCGGGCCGTGACGATCTTCTCGATGCCGCCGTCCTCACCCTGCTGGCCAACCGCATTGTCGATGGGCGCGCGACCCCCTTTCCACAAGATTTCCAACGTGATGCGCGCGGCCTGCGCGTCGCCATATGGGCTTGACCGATGGAACTGTTCTCCGATCCTGAATTCTGGAAGGCTCTCTCGGCCTTCGCATGGCCGATTGCCGTCCTGATCATCGCGTGGCGTTTCAAGGACATGATCCAGAAACTCCTCGGCAGGGAAACCGTCCCTGTTCTGGTGCTGGCCAGCCGCCGTGCCCTTGAACATCGGGACATGCTGCTGCGTGCGGGAGCCACCGACGTCACCACATCGACGGCTGATGTTCTGAAGTTCGTCGGATCAAGCTGTTCCGGCAACCGGCACAATGGATAGGAATCATGCAAACGAACTTTACTGACGCCCAGCTTGCCGATCCGGATACGGCGCGGTCGAACGAAATCCTGCGGACCTGCGTGCATTGCGGGTTCTGTACGGCGACCTGCCCGACCTACACGCTGCTGGGGGATGAACTCGACAGTCCGAGGGGTCGCATCTATCTCATCAAACAGATGCTGGAGGAGGATCGTCCGGCGGACAAGAACACGGTCAAGCATGTGGATCGGTGCCTGTCGTGCCTTGCCTGCATGACGACCTGTCCGTCGGGGGTGCATTACATGCATCTGGTCGATCATGCCCGCGCGCATATCGAGAAGACGCATACACGGCCCCTGCATGATCGGGCGCTGCGGAACCTGCTCGCGAAGCTGTTGCCGAATGACAATCTGTTTCGCCTGTCCCTTCTGGGTGCGAAAATGGCCAAGCCGTTCTCGCGTATCCTGCCCGGCAAGCTCAAGGCCATGGTGGCGCTGACGCCGAAGACGATCCACCCGCCGAGCGCCCATGATGAGCCGCAGGTCTTTGCGGCAGAGGGCGAGCGGAAGATGCGGGTGGCGCTGATGACGGGCTGTGCGCAGAAGGTACTCGATCCCTCGATCAATGCGGCGACGATCCGGCTGCTGACCCGACACGGGGCGGAGGTCGTGATTGCCGATGGTGCAGGCTGCTGCGGGGCGCTGACGCATCATATGGGCAAGGTGGAGGCGTCACACGCTTCGGCGGCGGCGAATATTCGGGCCTGGATGCAGGAGAAGGCGGGCGAGGGGCTGGACGCCATTGTCATCAATGCATCGGGCTGCGGAACGACCGTGAAGGATTACGGGCATATGTTCCGCACCAACGACGCGCTGTCGGAGGATGCCGCCATCGTCTCGGGCCTGACGCGAGATATTTCCGAGGTCATGGGCGAGTTGGGACTGAATGAGCCGGTTCATGCCGAGGCGTTGCGGGTCGCCTATCACGCCGCCTGTTCACTGCAACATGGCCAGAAGATCACGGTCGAGCCGAAAGCGCTGCTCAAGATGGCCGGGTTCACGGTGCTGGAGCCGCGTGAGGGGCATCTGTGCTGTGGTTCGGCGGGAACGTATAATCTGCTTCAGCCGGTCATCGCGGGGCAACTCAAGGAGCGCAAGGTCGCTAATATCGAGGCCACGCGCCCGGATGTGATCTCGACGGGGAACATCGGCTGTATGACCCAGATCGCCAGCGGCACGGGCATTCCGGTCGTCCATACCGTGCATCTGCTCGACTGGGCGACCGGCGGGTCGAGACCGGAGGCGTTGCCTGCGCTCCCGGCCATCGCGGCGGAATAGCCTATCGCGAGGCGAGTTGCGCGTTGGCCATTGCGCTCTCAAGGTCTGCGAACATGGCTTCGACTTCCGGGATCAGTTCTTCGACGGCCTGAGCGGTGACCTCGATCCGCAGTTCCTCGGCGCGCTTTTCCGATCCCCACGAGGTGAACAGCTTTTCGACGTCCTTTTCGGCGCTTGCGCTGCCGTAGCGATAGCCGTTGCGCACGTCGATCAGCACTGCATTTGCGACTGCCTTCGCGGTTAGGGAACGGGTGGGCAGGATCGCGCCGCCGATGATCGTCAGATCGGCGAAGGCCAGCCCCGTGTTGCGTGTGTTGCCGCGCACGCCGACCTCGTAGATGAGGACCGCATCGAGATGCTGTCGCGCGGCACCGATCCGCGCGGTCGAGAGGACGCCGCCGAGGCCGTCTCCTCGCGAGTTGCTGATGGGGCGTGCGACGCTATCGCGTGCGAGACGGGCGGTCAGGGGGTCGATCGGGGTAAAGCTGCCGTATCGATCGTTCCGTTCGAGGGATGCGAGCATGGCCTCCGCCTCGGTGGCGGGTAGGGCGGTCAGCTTGCCGCGCGCGATCCGGGCCACGCCGATCTTTGCGGGGAAGCGCAGTGTTGGTTCGACCGCCGCAGCCCGCCGTACCGCTTCGTCCAGCGAGAGGGCTGCGCCTTGCGAGGTGGCTGCCACCGTGGTCATCCCGGTCTGTGCAGATGGGAGAGTGACCGTCTGAGGGTAGGCCGATAGATAGTCGGAACCGGATGAATATTGTGTGGATTTGTTCCCGCACGCGGAAAGGCCGAGTGCCGTGACAATGGCGATGAAGGGGATGAGTTTCATGGTGATCTCCATTAATGTGTAATTTGCACATATATTGGAGACGGCCTTGTTGGCAAGATAAAAATGTGTCATACGCACATTTCTTGCTGGAGGCTGCATGTCCGATCCCCTTGCTCTGACCGCACTCGACCGTATCCTGCGGCCCCTCATGCGCCTCGCCATGGCGCGAGGGATCGGGTTTCCGGCCTTGGCGGACAGGCTGAAGACGCTCTATGTTCAAGAGGCTGCGGCACTGTTCGTGGCGCGGGGCGAGAAGGTGACTGACAGTCGCATCGCCTTGCTGACCGGGCTACAACGCCGCGAGGTCAAGGCCCGGCGCGGGAGTGAGCCGCCCTCCGGGCAGAGCGCAGGGGTTCTGCCGCGCATCATTGCCCGCTGGAGGGCCGGGACGCCCTATGCCGAAGGGACGGCACCGCGTCCGTTGCCCCGGCGTGGGGAGGGATCGTTCGAGGCTCTCGTGGCTGAAATCAGCCGTGATATGCACCCGCGCAGTGCGCTCGATGGGCTGCTGCAACTCGGCTCGGTGTCGGTCGACCACGAGGACCGGGTCGTGCTGGAGAAGACCGCCCTTCTTCCGGCGGCGGATGAGGCGGCGCTGCTCGATTACATGGCGGCGAATTTGGGCGATCATGCCGAGGCGGCGGTGGCCAATGTCCTCATCGCCCCTGATTCTGGCCCGTTCTATGAGCGGGCGGTGCATTACAATCATCTGTCCGAAGACTCGCTCGCCACGCTCGACGCCACGGCGCGCAAGGCGCAGGATGCGGTGCTGCACCAGCTCAGTGCCGAGGCGCTGGCCTTGCAAAAGAAAGATCGTGAGGCGGGGGCGGTAACGGGGCGGTTTCGCCTAGGAGCCTATATCTACCGTGAAGCGGCCCATTCACCGGAGGATGAGGGATGAGATTGGTTCTCGCGCTGCTGCTCGCCGTTGCCATTACGGCCTGTGCCGCCAAGACGCCTTTGCCGCTGCCCGATGATCCTTGTGCCAGTGTGCCGGGGGAGGATGCGGTGGATGGCGGTATCGGGGGAACGGGCAAGGGGGTCGCGGCGGATTGTGGCAATGCGTTCCTGTGAGGCGTGGGGTCTTTCTCTTCGTGCTGCTGTTGTTGGGACAGGGCGCTGAGGCGCAGGATCGTAAGCTCGGGACCGTTGGCCTCGAAGATCGCCGCATCGCGACCGATCCACGTTTTGCCGCCGTTGGCAGGCTTAATCTCGCGGGTACGGGGTTTTGCAGCGCGACATTGATCGCGCCCGCCTTGGCGCTGACCGCCGCCCATTGCCTGTTCCACAAGCGCACCGGTAAGCCGATCCCGCCTGACCGCATCCATTTCGTTGCCGGATTTCGCAAGGGCAAGTACCTCGCGCATCGGCGGGGGAGCGCGGTTTCGGTGCACGAGGGGTTTGTTCCGGGCGTGGCGACCGTGGCGGCGATGCGCCATGATGTGGGGCTTGTGATCCTCGAAAAACCCATTCCCGAAACGACGATCCGGCCAATCCCCCTCGACCGCACGACGAAAAGCGTGCGGCTGACGGTGCCGCTGACGGTCGTTTCCTATGCCCGCGACAGAGCTTATCTGCCGAGCGTCGAGCGGGGCTGTGTCGTGAGGGCGGTGGAGGGGCGGTTGCTGTTCACCGATTGCGATACGAATTTCGGCGCATCCGGCTCGCCTGTCCTGACCGAAAGAGGCGGAGCCTTGCGCGTTCTCGGGATCATCAGCGGGATTGCGACGGTGAAGGGAAATCTGCGCCGCACGGTGGCCGTGCGCGCGCATGAGAAGGCGGAATAGGCTTCAGTATTCCACGCCGATCTGGGCTTTGACGCCGGAGCGGAACGGATGCTTGACCAGTTCCATCTCTGTCACGAGGTCGGCGATCTCGATCAGCTCTTCCTTGGCGTTGCGGCCCGTGAGGACCACATGGGTCATCTCAGGTTTTTCGTCCACGAGGAAGGCCACGACATCGGCAATGTCGATATAGTCGTAGCGCAAGGCGATGTTGATCTCGTCGAGCAGGACCATGGTGTTGCGCTCGTCGCGGATCAGTTCCTTGGATTTCTCCCATGCGGCCTGCGCCATTTCGGTGTCGCGGGCCTTGTCCTGGGTTTCCCAGGTGAAGCCTTCGCCCATGGTATGAAACGCGCATTTGTCGGCGAAATGTGATGTGATGAGGTCGCGTTCGCCGGTGGACATACCGCCCTTGATGAACTGCACGACGGCGCAGGGCATATCATGGGCAATGCAGCGGAAGATCATGCCGAAGGCAGCGGAGGACTTGCCCTTGCCCTTGCCGGTATGGACGATGACGAGGCCGCGCTTGTCGGTCTTGGTCGCCATGATCTTGTCGCGCGCGGCCTTCTTCTTGGCCATCTTGCTCGCATGTTTGGCGAGGTCTTCGCCCGTGGCGGGGGTTTCGTCGGCCATGGAGGCTCCTAGGGTCAGCGTAAGGCGAGAGGTTTGTTCTGTCCGCAGATGATCTGCGGGGCAGTCAGCGTCGCCGCCGCCGAAAGATCGGGCGGTGTGGTCAGGATCGACCGTCCCGAGCACAGCGTCAACTCCAGATCGGCATCTTCGAGAATTGCGAGGGCCTCGACCTCGCCGTTCTCGATCAGACGCACGGCATCTGTCCATTCGGCGCTGTCGCCATCCACCGCACTGCCCACGGCGCTGCCGATGCCGTAGGGGGTGGCGTCGATGGAGGCGAGATCGAGCGACGTATCCTGATCGGTGCCGAGGGTCGAGGGTTTGCCGGGGGTCGGGAAGAACCGTGCGCTCAGATCGCCGCCCGGTTCACGGGGGATGGTCACGTCCGGCGGGGCCACGGAGGCGGCGGTCGAGCCGGGCAGGACGGCGGCTTGCTGCACGTCGAAGGCTCGTTGTGGTTTCGCGCGGCGCGGCTTGGCGGTTGGCGAGGGTGTGCGGGCGAGGATGTAGGGTTTCAGGCCCGGTATCGGGGCGCGCTCTACCACGGGGCGTGGAGCAGGGGCCGGACGTGCGGAGGGCGGTGGCGGTGCAAGCGCCGCGACCTGACGCGGTTGCGGTGCAGCAGGAGTGGGCGCTACATCGGCGGGCTGAGGCGCAGGCGGCTGGGCAACTGCGCGGCGAGGTGCAGGTTCGCTTGGTCTGGTGTCGTTCGAGGTCGTCCGCGTGGCGAAGCGTCCCAGGATCGGACGGCGCTGCTGTGGCGGATTGGCGCGAGCCTGCCGCGAGTCGCCTCGACGGGACGCTGCCTGCGCCGCCCGCTCGCGGAGCGTGCGCTCGGCCACTGCCTCGGCGGCAAGCGCGGTCGCTTCTGCTTCGGCTGCCGCTGCCCGTGCAGCGTTCAGTTCGGCCTCGTCCGGCTCGTCGAGCACACGTTCCGACGCCGATGCGGCTTCGACCACTTCGAAGGGGGCGAACCCGCCCTCATAGTTCGGGTCCGCAGCTTCGCCTTGACTGGCCGCCGCCCGCTGCCGGTTGCCGCCGCGTTTGAGGTTCTCAGCGCGAACGGTCTCGATCCGGGCCAGCAATTCGGCAAGGGCCGACCGTCGGGCGTCGGCCTCACGCCGGGCGTTTTCTGCCTGCATGATCTCGAAAAGCTCGGTTGACTCGAAGTCGTCATTCTCTGGCGGTGCGGCCTCTGCAAATGTGGCCTGTTCCAAGGGTATGACAGGAGGCGGGTTCGGCAGAACGGTCGCCCTCGGCGGCTGCGGCGCCCGCTGAATAATGTAGCTTTCCGAGACTGGTGGAGACGAAGCCGGAGGCGGCGTAGCTGGTATAGTGTAGACTGCCTGCCCGCCGCCGGACGGCGACCCGGCGCATCCCGCAAGGAAGCCGAGCGCGGCGAGAAAAATCGGAAAGCGGCTGCTTCGAAACGTCATGATCTGGCACTCTCGTCACTGTCTCCGCCTCTGCGGATCAAGTCTTGTGCCAAAATAAGCCCTGAACCGCGTATCGCAAGGGCGTTGAATGCAGAAGGGGATGGCGGTGAGCGCGGGGCGGCAATATTGCCACCCCGCACTGTGCGGATGGACGGTCTTACTGCCGCGCATCCAATGACTTTGCCAGTCGTGCCAGTCCGACGAATTCGGCGCGATAGCCGAATGGGTCTTCGCCCTTGGCACCGTTCGCGAGTGCAATGGCATCATCCCACGCATAGTCGGACAAGGCCGATAGCCCTTGCAGTTTTTGCCCGACTGCCGCCACGGCGATGGCAAAGCGAGCCTCGCGATCCACCGCATCGAGCGTGTCGACGGCATCGTCCATCGTCACCGGACGGGTCTGGAGTGTGCTGGTGTCGGAATCGGGCAGTTTGTGCCGGATTTTGACAAAGGCCAACTCATCGCTCGCATTCTCTGACACGGTGCGTGCCTCAGTGCCATACCGCAGCGGATCGATGGTTTCAGCGGGCGAGCCTGCGGGGGTGATCTCGTAGATCGCCGTGACAGTATGGCCGGAGTTGATGTCGCCCGCATCGACCTTGTCATCGTTGAAGTCCTCGCGGTTCAGCGCGCGGGTTTCATAGCCGATCAGGCGATATTCGCTCACGGTCGCGGGGTTGAACTCGACCTGAATCTTCACGTCCTTGGCGATGGGCACCAGCGCGCCGCCCGCCTCGCCCGCCAGCACTTTGCGCGCCTCGGAGAGCGTGTCGATATAGGCCGCGACGCCGTT
>CALHLW010000082.1 GCA_938034615.1 uncultured Neomegalonema sp.
GATGACGCAGATCTATGCCGAGAAGGCGAAGAACGCCGAAATCTGGGATATCGAGGGCAACCGCTACATCGACTTTGCGGCAGGGATCGCAGTGGTCAATACCGGCCATTGCCACCCCAAGATCATCGCGGCGGTCGAAAAGCAACTCCATGCCTTCACCCATACCTGCCATCAGGTCGTGCCCTACGAGAACTATATCTCGCTGGCTGAACGCCTGAACGACAAGGCCCCCGGTGATTTCGCTAAGAAGACGATCTTCGTCACGACCGGCGCGGAAGCCTGCGAGAACGCGATCAAGGTCGCTCGCGCCGCGACGGGCCGCTCGGCGGTCATCGCCTTCGGCGGCGGCTTCCACGGGCGGACCTTCATGGGCATGAGCCTGACCGGCAAGGTCGAGCCGTACAAGAAGGGCTTTGGCGCGATGATGCCCGATGTCTTCCATGTGCCGTTCCCGATGGACGTGCACGGCGTCTCGACCGAGGACGCCATGGCCGCGCTGACCAAACTGTTCAAGGCCGATCTCGATCCGGGCCGGGTTGCGGCTATCGTCATCGAGCCGGTGCAGGGGGAAGGCGGGTTCTACCCTGCGCCCGCCGACCTGATGCGCGGCCTTCGCAACCTGTGCGACGAGCATGGCATCCTGCTGGTCGCCGACGAGGTGCAGACCGGCTTTGCCCGCACGGGGAACCTGTTCGCGATGGACGGCTACGATGTCGCGCCCGATCTGACCACGATGGCCAAGGGGCTGGCGGGCGGAATGCCGCTGGCCGCTGTGACCGGACGTGCCGAAGTGATGGATGCGGCCAATCCGGGGGGCCTGGGCGGCACCTATGCGGGCAATCCGCTCGCGGTGGCGGCGGCCCATGCGGTGCTGGACGTGATCGAGGAAGAAAACCTCTGCGCCCGTGCCAACGAGCTGGGTTCGCGCCTGAAGCAGCGGCTGGAGCAAATCCGGCAATCTACGCCGCAACTCGTCGATGTGCGCGGCCCCGGCTTCATGGTCGCGGCGGAGTTCAACACTGTCGATGGCAGCGCCCCGGATGCCGATTTTGCCAACCGGGTGCGCGCGGAGGCCCTGAGCCGCAATCTCATCCTGCTGACCTGCGGTGTCTACGGGAACGTCGTGCGCTTCCTCGCGCCGATCACGATTCCCGACGATGTCTTCGCCGAAGGGCTGGACATTTTGGAAGAGTCCATCGAAGCGGCGCGTCAGAACAGCACCGTGGACAAGGCGGCCTGACGAATACAACCCGCAGGTGCCTTGCCGGGCATCTGCGGCATCGATACCCTGTACGCCGTAACAGGAGGCTGCGTCGATGCGCCTTTTCGGATGGATATTCTTCTCGCTGATGCTGGCCTTTCCGGCCTTGGCCGACACGCGCATCGCGCCATTCCCCTTCGCGGTGGAGGCGGGGGCGCACCGCAATGCGGTGCTGAATCCGCTCGGCGGCACGGCATTCCGCCTCGTCTTCCCGGCGGTTGGCGTCGAACGCCCCTCAGAGGATCGCGCGGTTCTGCGCCCCGGCGGAGACGGACGCGTCGTCCTTCAGATCACGCCCAATGGCGAAGCGACCTTCACAACCGGGGCCGTCCTCCAGTTCGGGCAGGCCCCCTTCATCGTCGAGCGCAAGGGCGACCGGATTGCGATGGCGGGATCGCTGAAGGCCCTTTCGCTGCCGCTGAGCGATGGTCCCGATGCCGCCTTTGGCACTGTCGCTTTCGACGCCATGACCTTCAAGATGATCCTGCCCTCCAGTGCCTCGCCCGCCATGCAGGACGCGAGCATTTCGATGCAGGCGAAAGCCATGCGCGTCGATCCGGCTCTCCTCGCTGCTACCCTGCCGGGAGAGCCGATCCGCTTCGAGGCCGTCGATCTCCGCACGCGGGCCGAGGGACGGATGGCCGAAACCCCTGCCGATCTGGGCCAGCTCGCCCGATCCGTCCTGCGGATCGACCTCGACAATGCCGCTGCGAACCTTTCCGGCGGTCGGATCGCCGCGCGTGGGGAGGCCGCGTTCGGAGAAGGCGAGGCCGCGAAGATCGATGGCCTATTGTCTTTGGGCAATTTCGCCTTCCTCCTCCAAAACCTCATGTCAGGCCAGAATTTCGTGCCGGAGCAGATCATGCCACTCGCTCTTGTCGCCGGAACGCTGGGCAGCATGACGGAGGACGGCACGCTGAATTTCAGGATTCAGACGACAGGGGAGGGCGGGCTGATCCTCAATGGCCGCTCCGCTACGCTGCCCGCGGTCCGTTGAACGCCCGTATCGTTTTCTGGAACATCCGCGCAGGGGGTGGCAGACGGGCGGGGTCCATCGGCGATCAGCTTCTCGCGTGGCAACCCGATGTCATCGGGTTGAGCGAGTTTCGCGGCACGCCCGCCAGCCAGTCCCTTGCCGAACGGCTGGCGGAGGCGGGGTGGCCGCATCAGATTCAGACGACCGACCGCAAGTCCCTCGCGCGCAACGCTCTGCTCCTCGCAAGCCGCTGGCCGTTGCGCCGCCGCCGGATCGCCGGGATGCCCGTGTTGCGCGACCGGTGGCTGCTGGCGAAAATAGAGGCCCCCCGGCCCTTCACAATGGGTTTGGTCCACGCGCCTAACTTCACATCCCCTGAGCTGAAATATCCGATGCTGGAGGCGATCCTCGATATCGCCCAGCGATGGCGGTTTGGCCCCGCCTTGATCGGCGGTGACACCAATTCCGGCCTGCGCCATCTCGACGAGGAAACGCCCCTCGGCCCGCAATTCCACCATGAATACGACTTTATCGACGGCATGGGAGCGCGTGGCTGGGCCGATGCCTTCCGGCATCTGCACGGGGAGCGGCGCGAATACACTTGGTACTCCCACCGCAATAACGGCTTCCGGCTGGATCACGTCTTTCTCGGCCCACACCTGACGCCCTGTCTTACGGCGTGTCGCCATGATTGGGGCATCAACCCCATCGAACCGCAGAGGCGAGAAGGTTTGAGCGATCACGCTGCTGTGCTGGTCGATCTGACCATCGATCAACACTGTCAATGACAAGTGAGTGGAGGTGATGTGTTAAGTCTGAAATAAAGTTTCTTATTGGAACCTAATTGTCCAGGAAATTAAATTTACTTTTTACTGAGCCGTATCATAGAAGAAATTCACTCATGTTTTGAGCCTCAGCGTCGCGCGCGATAACGGAATACGGTTTGACGAATCTTTCCATCAAGACCGTTGTTCTTGCGGCCATCGTTGGTCTTCAGGTTCTCGCCGCGACGATCATCATTTCGGCGTCGTATGTCTCCTCTGGCCAAGCGGTCCTGAAGCAGTCCAAGCAACTTATGGTCGGTGGGATCGAGCATACGATCCGGCATACCGGCGATTTTCTGAAACCGTTCGAGACGACTGTGAGCGTTTCGAAGAAACTCTACGAAAGTGGCGTTCTGAACCCCGCCGATGATCAGTCGGTCGAACGATATTTCTTCGAGCAGCTTGCGGCCTCACCGGAATTGAGCGGGATGTTCCATGGCGACCAAGATGGCAATTTCGTTTTTGTCAGCCGCTCGTCTGATGTGGCCGGTGCCGGTTTCAGGACGAAGGTCGTCTCGCGCGCAGAGGGGCGTAAAGGCGCGTCGCTGGTCTATCGTAATGCTGGGTACGAGCGGGTTTCTTCGCGCTATGACACCGAGGATGCCTACGATCCAAGAGAACGGCCATGGTATCGCGACGCGATGGCGGATCAGGACGTTATCTGGACCGATCCCTATATCTTCTACACGTCGAAGAAGCCCGGCATCACCGTCGCTGCGCCGATCCGGGGTCAGGACGGCGACTACTCCGGCGTCATCGGCATCGATGTCGACATCGCGACCCTGTCCGGTTTTCTGGCCGATCTGAATATCAGCGAGAACAGTAACGCCCTGATTATGGCGGCGAATGGCGATGTGATCGCCCATTCGCACCGGAAGGCCGTCGAGACTCCGGCGACGGCCAATGGCTCGAAACCTCGATTCGCCAGAGTCGACGAGAGCGGCGACCCCGTGGCACAGGCCGCGATGCTCTCCCTTGGATCGTCAGACGGCACGGTCGACTTCGCCACGAGCCGGTTTACCCGTGTCGATGTCGATGGCGTGGTCTATAATGCTATTTTCGAGCCCGTCGAAGTGGGGAGCCTGCAATGGGTGTTGGGGGTCTACACGCCCGAAACTGACATAATGGGACAGATCGTCGAGAGTCGGTCCCGGAATATCGTAATTGCGGTCGTGATCACGCTGATCGCGATTCTGATCGGATGGGCGGTATCCCATCTCATCACCCGGCCCATGAGAACGTTGTCCGCGATGGCGGACCGGATCACCCGCGGCGACGAACCCGAGGCGGGCGCCATGCCGAGAAGTCTGGCGGAGGTGCAGGACGTGTCGACGGCCTTGCGTCGATTGACGCACTGGCTCACCGACTACCGCACGCGCAACGATGCCCTCCACGACGAGCTTAAGGCCTGGTCGCAAGAGTTGGAAGGTCGGGTCGAGGAGCGGACCGATGCCCTCCGATATGCCAATGACAAGCTACGGCTGGAAATAAGTGATCGGTCAGAGGCCGAGCGCAAACTGGCAATCGAGATGCGCCAGCACAGGTCAACCGCGCAAGATCTCGAAATCGCGTTCAAGCAGGCCGAGAAAGCAAGTCGGGCGAAATCGCTTTTCCTGTCGGGCATGAGCCACGAGTTGCGAACACCGCTCAACGCCATCATCGGGTTCAGCCAGATGCTTCAAGGTCAGGGAGGGGTCATCAAGGAAGGCCAGAAAGCTGAATATGCAGGCTATATTCTGTCGAGTGGCGAACGCTTGCTCAGCCTGATCGACGATGTCCTTGATCTCGCGCAGGTCGAAACGGGCAAGCCGCTGCTGTCCATCGAAGTTGTGAATGTCCGCACAGTGATCGACCGTGTTGTCGCGGAAGCCCATCTTCTCTCCGAAGAGGCGGGCATCGAGCTTATCGACGAAACGCGAAACCTCGCCTTGCCTCCCATAAAAGCGGATTCGAGGCGCATGACGCAATGTCTGGTCAATCTTGTCGTCAATGCCATCAAGTACAACCGTCTGGGCGGTACGGTGCGTATTTCCGCCGTTCCTCTGCTCCATTCGCTGCGAATTTCCGTGGCCGATACGGGTATCGGGATTCCGCAGAACCGTAAGGCGGAAGTCTTCGAATCGTTCAATCGCCTTGGCGCAGAAGATACGGCTGTTCAGGGCACGGGCATTGGCCTGTCTCTGACGAAGGGATTTATCGAGAAGATGGGGGGCACCCTCGGTTTCGAGAGCGTCGAAAACGAGGGGTCGACGTTCTGGCTGGATCTACCGCTGAGGGTTTGGCAGCGCGAAGACGAAGTGTGCGCCAGCCGTAAGGGGCCTATACGGTAAGGGCTGCGTAGCCTATCGACAGATTATACCCAATGAGCTTTTGAACTCATTGTTCTGCTTGTGCTTCTCACATCGTCCCTCAGTTTAGCTGAACAAGAACCCCCTTATGCTGTCATCCCCGCAAAAGCGGGAATCTCTTGGCGTGCGAACGATCCCGGCTTTGCGCGGGGATGACAAAACTGAGGGATCGTAAGGGTGCACTATGACGCTCTCCCGCAAAGGGGGAGAGCAAGCCGACATATCTCGCAAAAAGTGAACGATCGCATATGCGCTACAGCATAGTGGATCGGTCGTCGTTACTGCGCCGCCGCGTCGCGCCATGCGTCGGGTTGATCGGCGATGCTGCCGTAAAAACCAAGGGTCTGGTTCGCGAGGGTCGGCGGAAGATCGCGGCTGACCAACCGGCGCGCTTCATCCGTGCGGCCTTTCAACGACAGGACCATCGCGAGGTTCTGCCGGACCTGCGTTCCCGCCGTCGGCGACACGAGGGCCTGACGCAGGGTCTTCTCGGCAAGATCGAGTTGTCCTGACATCGCGTAGGACAAGCCGAGATTGTTGAGGGCCGATGCGTTATGGGGCTGCGCTTGCAGGGCCATCCGATACTGCGCCTGTGCTTCGGCGTGCTTCTCGGCCCGGTCAAAGGCAACGCCTGTCGCCGAATGCAGCCGTGCGGTGCGCGCCCGATCGACGTTCGGAAGGGCAGCGACCTTCTCGATCAGAACGACGCCATCCCGCAGGCGACCTGATGCGATCAGCGTCTTGGCCATTTCCTCGCTGAGATCGATATTGTTCGGCTGCTCGCGCAGGGCCTGCAACAGCACCCGCTCGGCATCCTCGTGCCGCCCGAGGATGCGGAGGCTGACCGCGAGTTTGCGGATATAGTTCATATTATCGGGATGGAGCGAGGCGAGATTCGCCCAGTGCTTCGCCGCCGTTTCGTATTCACGCTGGCTTTCCGCGTAGGCCGCTGCGCTTTCGAGGAACACAACCGGATCCTCTTCCTTAGATAACCCGCTCGATTTGCCGCCCGTCAGGGACCGCGAATCGGCGAAGTTGGTCTTGGACGAGCCCGAACCGCTGGTCGCATCTCCGTTCATGACAAGGAGGGACTCGACCTGCCCGCACCCGGTCAACAGCGCCGCGAGACAAAGTGGAGCAAAGCTCCGACGAACCCGTTCGTACCGCATCATTACCGTTCCCATGCCAGACTGTGCCAGAGAGACCGGCTCGCACCGACTCGTTGCCCGTACTCTGCGCGAACGGAGTGACTACAGCGTTAATGCGTCGGTCACACGGGGCGGCATAGGAATTGGGCCGAGGATGGGCGTTTACCCCGCCCCCTTTCCGCTTTAATCAGCGGTCACAATTGCACCGTACACAGGGTGCGCCAAACACCGGAGTTCAGCTTTGGATATTGTCTTCGATTGCCTCGAAACCGGTGATGCTGGCGCGGATGCCGTGCCCATCTGGCCGCTGACGGATGATGGGTTCAGCGCTTGGCTGGAATCGGCACCCGATGCGGATACCGCCTGGGCACTCGCGAATGGCTTCGCGCCGCGCAAGGGTGAATTCCTGTGCCTTCCGGGTGAGGGAGGGCGGATCAAGAGCGTCCTCTTCGGCGTGGGCGACGGAGAGTTCGGCGGGATTGAGGCGCGAGGCTACGGCGTCTTGCCCCTGCGCTTGCCTGAAGGCGTCTATCGGATCGAAGGGCTGGAAAGTGCCGAGGCGCGCGAGCAGGCGATGCTCGGTTGGATTCTTGGGGCCTATCGCTTCACGCGCTACCGGACGCCCAACCGACGGCCCGCCCGCATTCTCGCGCCCGTCGATATCGACGAGAGCCGCGTGATGCGCCTCGCGCGCGGCATGACCCTCGCGCGGAATCTCATCAATACGCCGACCGAGGAGATGGGACCGGACGATCTGGAAGCCGCAATCCGTGAGGCAGGTAAGGCCTATGGCGCGACGGTCGAATCGACCAAGGGCGCGGCCCTGCTGGAACAGAACTACCCGCTGATCCACTGGGTCGGACGGGCCAGCGCGCAGGAGCCGCGTCTGGTCGATCTGCGCTGGGAGGGCCCCGGTGCCTCGCAGACGATCACGCTCGTGGGCAAGGGCGTTTGCTTCGACACGGGCGGGCTGGACGTCAAGCCGTCCTCTGCGATGCTCATCATGAAGAAGGACATGGGCGGAGCAGCCTGTATCCTCGCGCTCGCGACGATGATCATGGACGCGAAATTGCCCGTGACGCTGCGCGTGCTGATCCCGGCGGTAGAAAACAGCATTTCGTCGAACAGCTTTCGCCCCGGCGACGTGATGAAAGCCCGCAACGGAATCACGGTCGAGAACCGCAATACCGATGCCGAGGGGCGTCTGGTCCTCGCCGATGCGCTGGCCGAGGCGGCGAGCGAGGAACCGGATTTGATCGTCGATATGGCGACGCTGACCGGGGCCGCGCGGGTGGCTATGGGGGCCGATATTCCGCCTTTCTTCACCGATGACGACGACCTCGCCGCCGCGATTCACGGGGCGGGCGAGGCGATGGGCGACCCGGTCTGGCGGTTGCCGTTGTTCGACGGCTATGAGCGGGATATTTCATCCTCTGTTGCGGATATCACCAACGCCCCGGCTGGCGGAATGGCCGGGTCGATCACGGCGGCGTTGTTTCTGCGGCGGTTCGTGAGGAACTCATATATCTGGGTGCATTTCGACGTCTATGGCTGGTGCCAGCGCGCCCGGCCCGGTCGCCCGGAAGGGGCCGAATGCAATGCTGCGATGGCGATGTACAAAGTGATCGAGGACCGTTGTGCCTGACGCACCCATAAGAGATGCACGCATGGACCTCAGGGCAGCCGGCCTGGCCGGCGATCCGGTCGCCACGATGGTTGTGGAAGCCGCCGTCGCGCCCCTGAAATCCGAGCCCGACCCGTTCGGGCCGCTGGCCACGACCTTGCTGCATGGCGAGGTGGTCGATGTCTACGGCACGGTCGAGGGATGGAGCCACGTTCGCGCGCGGGGGTGCGGCTATATCGGCCATATTCCGGCGGCGACTCTTGGTCCTGTGGGGAGCGAGATAACCCACGTCGTCGCGCTTCCGATGACGCATCTCTACGCCGCCCCGACGATCAAGGGCGAACCGGTCGGGGTTTTGTTCCTCAATTCTCCCGTGCGAGTCGAAGCCGAGGATGGCGCATTCCTGCGCCTCGCGAGCGGCCTGCATATCGAGAAGACGCATCTTGCCGCGACCGGCGACCATGCCCGCGATTTCGTGAAGGTCGCGCGCATGTTCCTCCACGCCCCGTATCTGTGGGGCGGTAATACGGTGCAGGGTATCGATTGCTCGGGTCTGGTGCAGGCGGCGATGCTGCGCTGCGGGCATCAGGTCTTGCGCGATTCAGACATGCAGGAAGCCAGCATAGGCACATCGGTCGATCCCGATGGCCCGCTGAAGCGGGGCGATCTGATGTTCTGGCGCGGCCATGTGGGGATCATGGTCGGCGCAAAAACTATCCTCCATGCGACTGAATACACGCTGCGGGTCGTGGAAGAACCGTTCGCGGCGATGCGCGCCCGCCTTGCCGGTATCGGCCTCGACGTTACATCCGTGAAACGCCCCTGAAGGAGAATCCGCCATGCGAGCGACCCTTATCGGTGCCCTTGCCCTCTTCGTCGCCGCTAGCGGTGGCCTGACTCTGCCCGCCAATGCTGCGGATGACGAGGTGAAGATCACCTTTGAGCAGGCACAGGCCTTTGAGAACTGGAAGCGGAATTTCCGCAATGAAGCGCTGGGGCAGGGGGTTGCGGCGCAAATATACGACAACGCCTTCGCGGGCGTGGAACTCGACCCCAAGGTTCTGCGCCTTGATGGCAGACAGCCCGAATTCTCACGCCCGATTTGGAAGTATCTCGAAAGCGCTGTCTCCGACACGCGGGTCGCGAACGGGCGCGAAAAGCTGGCGCAGAAGGGCGCTGTCATGGCCGAGATCGAGCGCCGCTATGGCGTGGACCGGCAGGTGGTGCTGGGCATCTGGGGGCTGGAGAGCGCCTATGGCTCGTTCTATGGTAACGACAACGTCATTCAATCCCTCGCCACATTGGCCTTCGACGGGCGGCGCGAGAAATTCGCCAAGGAGCAGTTGATCGCCGCCCTGCGCATCCTGCAACGCGGCGATATCTCGCCTGAACGCATGAAAGGTTCGTGGGCCGGGGCGATGGGGCATACGCAATTCATCCCGACCAGCTTCGAGAGCTATGCCGTCGATTTCGATGGCGACGGGCGGCGCGATATCTGGGCCGACGATGCCCATGATGCTCTGGCGAGTGCGGCGAATTATCTGGCGCGGCACAAGTGGAAACTTGGCCAGCCCGCTTATGCCATCGTGCGCTTGCCGCAGGGGATCGAGTATTTCGAGCTGAACTCCTCGAACAAGCAACCCGCCGCATACTGGGCGGGGCGGGGGGTGACGCTGCTGAACGGCGCGCCGATCCCGAATTACGGCGATGCGGCCATCGTGCTGCCCGCCGGGGCGCGTGGCCCCGCCGTGATGACCTTCCACAATTTCGGGGTCATCAAGAAGTACAACAACGCCACCAGCTACGCCCTCGGCGTGGCCAATCTGGGTGAGCGGATCGCGGGTGCGCCCCCGCTGAACCTGACATGGCCGACTGATGACCGCCCGCTTGGTCGCAGCGAGCGCAAGACCTTGCAGGAGCAACTGACCGCGCTGGGCTTCGACACGGACGGCATCGACGGCATCCTCGGGCCGAACAGTCGGAAAGCCATTCGCAATTTCCAGCGGTCGCGGGGTCTGCCCGCCGATGGCTATGCGTCCGAGAAACTGCTGACCCGTGTGCGGCAGGCCACCGAGGGCCGCGAGCCGATGGGTGCGCAGCAGATTGCGATGATCCAGTCTGCCCTGAACGCGCGCGGCTATGACGCCGGAGTACCCGACGGCATCCCCGGTCCCCGCACCCGCGCCGCCATCGCCGCCTATCAACGCGGCGCAGGCGTCGTACCGGATGGTCAGCCGAGCATTGCGTTGTTGCGGTCGTTGGGGGGATAAGAATCCTGCCCCGCATTTGATGCGGGGCCTCTCTCCGCTCGCACAGGCCCCGCATCAAGTGCGGGGCAGATAGGTTAAGGATAACCTTATGCAAACCCGACCCCTTGGCCGCACCGGCATCGATGTCAGCCTCTATTGCCTCGGCTCGATGACATGGGGCACCCAGAATACCGAGGCCGAAGGCCATGCGCAGATCGATGCGGCGCTGGATGCCGGGGTGAACTTCATCGACACCGCCGAGATGTATCCCACCAACCCGATCTCCGCCGAGACACAGGGGCGGACGGAGGAAGTCATCGGGTCGTGGCTTGCGAAGACGGGCCGACGGGATGACGTGGTCATTGCCACGAAGGTCATTGGGGATGGTTTTGCGGCGATCCGCGATGGTGGCCCGATTACCCCGGCCAGCATCAATGCTGCCGTCGAGGAAAGCCTGCGCCGCCTTCAGACCGATGTGATCGATCTCTATCAGCTTCACTGGCCCAATCGCGGCTCCTATCATTTCCGCAAGTGGCACAGCTTCGATCCAACCGGACAGGATCGTACGGCCCCGGACGATATCGCCGCCTGTCTGGAGGCGCTGGACGGTCTGGTGAAGGCCGGGAAAATCCGCGCCATTGGCCTGTCGAACGATTCCGCATGGGGAACGATGCAGTTCCTGAACATTGCCGAGGCGAATGGCTGGCCGCGCGTGGCGAGTATCCAGAACGAATACAGCCTTCTCTGCCGTCACTACGATCTCGATCTTGCCGAGTTGACCCATCACGAGGATGTTGGATTGCTCGCGTTCTCGCCGTTGGCGGCAGGTATCCTGAGTGGCCAGTATCTGGGCGGTGCCGTGCCCGAAGGCTCACGCGCGAGCATTACCAAAGGTCTGGGCGGGCGTCTCACGGATCGGGTGGAGGCCCCAACCCGCGCCTATGTCGATCTGGCCCGCGCGCATAGTCTCGACCCGGTGCAGATGGCGCTGGCCTTCTGCGCGCAGCGACCGTTCATGACTTCGGTGATCTTCGGGGCGCGGACGATGGATCAGCTTTCCACGGCGTTGGGAGCGGCAGATCTGACCCTGTCGGATGAAGTGCTGGACGGCATCGCCGCGATCTATCGCGCAGATCCGATCCCGATGTAGCCAATGGACGATACGGTCGCAGTCATCGGGGCCGGGATCGTGGGTACGTGCACCGCGCTTGAGCTGCTGCGTGCCGGGTATCGGGTTGAGATATATGATTCCGGCGGGCCGGGATCGGGGGCGTCTTTCGGCAATGCGGGTCTTATCAGCCCCGACAGTGTCCTCCCCGCCGCCATGCCCGGTACATTGCAAAAAGTGCCGGGGTGGCTGCTGGACGGTCGAAGCGGCCCGCTGAGCATCGATCCCCGCTATCTGGCCAAGGCCGCGCCATGGCTTGCGCGGTTTGTCGGGGCCAGCCGCGCGGCGAAGATACCGGCGCTCTCGACGGCCCTACGGGCGCTGCATCGCGATAGTTTCGATCTATATCGCGATTTGCTGGGGGTAGGGGATACCGCCGATCTGCTGCGCCGCAACGGGCAGATACAGGTCTGGCACGCAGGCGACCCGACCACGCCGCTGATGCGCCATCTCTGGGCAGAGCATGGGGTGGCGACCGAGCCGCTGGACGCGGATGCCCTGCGCCAGCTTGTGCCTGACCTTGCGCCGGAATTCAGCGAGGGGCAGTTCTTTCCTGATAATGGCATGACAGTGAACCCCGCGCGGCTGGTCGAGACGCTGTTCGGCAAGGTCGTCGAGGCGGGCGGCATCCTGCATCGTGAGCGGGTAATGAAGCTGATCCCCGACGAGGTTGGCCCATGGCGCATCCTTACCAACCTTGGCGACCGGCGGGCGGGTAAGATCGTCGTCACCGGAGGAGCATGGTCGAAGACGCTGCTGGCCCCGCTTGGTATCGCGCCGCCCCTCGATACCGAGCGGGGCTATCATGTGATGTTCTCCGCGTCGGGGATCGATCTGCGCCTGCCGATGGTCCATCGCGGGTTCGGCATCGGGATCACGCCGATGGAACACGGGCTGCGCGTCACGGGCCGGGTCGAGATCGCGGGGCTGGAAAAGGCCCCGGACGAGCGGCAGTCCGAAATCGTGCTGGCCCATGCGCGCCGCCTGTTTCCGACACTCGATACGGAGGCGCGGTCGGTTTGGATGGGGTTTCGCCCGTCGATGCCCGATTCCCTGCCCGTGATTGACCGCGTAGCGCGCCATCCGGGCCTCTTCATGGCCTTCGGCCATGGTCATTTCGGCATGACGGCGGCTCCCGCCACCGCGCGCGCCGTTCGGTCGATGGTCCGGGGAAATACCCCGCAGATCGACCTCGTGCCCTATGCATTGTCGCGGTTTTAGACAGGCTCACCGCCCTAGACGTGTCTCCAGCGCCCGGAGCCGCGTATAGACCGGGTCGATATCGTAGTTCGGACCGACGACATGCCCTTGTCCGGCCAGTGCTACACGTTCCAATGCGCCGACCCGCCCCTGCAAGGCCGCAAACGCCTGATCCGTCTGCGCCTTCCAGCCGTGGTCTTCGGTGCCGTAGGCCAGCAGGATCGCATAATCACGCCACGTCTCCGGCACCCTGTCATCGACCATGGCTCCCGGCATGACGACGAACCCGCGAAAGGCTTCGGGGACAGCCGCGGCGAAGCGGAACGCCGCGCGCCCGCCATTGGACACTCCTGAAATCAACCCCCGCCCTGTGACCGGCTCGGCGGCAGCCAACGCTTCCAACAGACCCCGTGCCTCCCCATCGTCGAAACTGTAGAACAGGCGATCCGGCAACCCGATGGGCAAGATGACATGATGGTCGCGATAGACGCTTTCGGGCGTGTAGACCGCGTCGTAATACTCCGCGATCCCTTGGTTCGCATCGCCCCCGCCGAAGCAGAGCAGCATCGGGGCCGCTGCCGATGACGCATACCGCACGAGATAGTCGATCTGGCGCCCCCCGACCCGCACACTGCGAAGATCACTCTGCGCTGCAGCGGCGGTAGCGAGGGGAAGGGCAGCGAGGCCCGCAAGGGCGGCGCGTCGGGTAAGCATCGCATTCTCCATCACTGTGCTGCGAGGGAGGTTGCCTCGGCCCGCTCCTGCTTTATGCTGCCTCCCACGACCTGACGTCCAGTCAGGACACCGTGAGGAGAGACCCCGTCATGCCGATCAAAGCCTGCGTCTTCGATGCCTATGGCACGCTGTTCGACGTCGCCGCCGCCGCGCGTAATGCCGCTGCCGCTCCGGGGGGCGAGGCTCTGGCGGAAAGCTGGCCGAAGCTGGCAGAGACATGGCGGCTGAAACAGCTCGAATATTCATGGCTGCGCGCGGTTGCGGATGATTACATCCCGTTCTGGCAGGTGACGCAGGACGGGCTGGATTATGCGCTCGAACTGCATGGTCTGACCGATGCGGGGCTGCGCGAGACGTTGCTGGGCCTTTACCAGCGCCTCGATGCCTATCCGGAAGTGCCGGGCATCCTGCGAGATCTCAAAGATGCGGGATATGCCACCGCGATCCTCTCCAACGGCTCGACGGACATGCTCAATGCGGCGATCGACAGTGCGGGCATCCGCGACGTGCTGGACGGATCGTATTCGGTCGAGGATGTCGGGGTCTTCAAGCCCCATGACAAGGTCTACGCGCTGGCCGAAGGCCGGCTCGGGGTAAAGGATGCAGATGTCGCGTTCTTTTCCTCGAATTGCTGGGATGCGACCCATGCCTCACGCTATGGCTTCACGACGGTGTGGGTGAACCGTGGCGGGTTGCCGCTGGACCGCATCGGAGCGCCGCCCGCGAAGATAGTGGGCTCTCTGGCCGGATGTGCCGCTCTTGTGGCCGGTCTCGCAACGTAGGACGACCCGCCCAACTGAAGCAACCGATGGAGTACTCATGAAAACCGTTCTTATGGCCTCGTCACTGGCACTGATGATCGCTCCTGCCGTATTCGCCGACGAGGCGACGTTTATCGATGTCAACAGCGTCGCTTCGAGCGGCGACAGCTACGTCAATATCGGCGAATACACAGGCGGTACGACCGGAACGCTCACCACGATCCCGATAACGACCGGCGTGGTTATGCAGTCGCCTCAGCTTCCGGTCGTGGGCGTGACTGCGCCGCTGGTAACGGAATCCGCTCCCTATTTGCCCCCCATCGGTGCAGACAGCGTCTTCCCCGCAGCCGGAACGGGCTCTATCGATGATGACTATGCCAATGACCGGCTCGCCGCCTACGATACCAACAGGGACGGTGTCGTGACGTCGAGCGAGGCCATCGCCAATCTCGCTCCGCTGACAGCCCCGACGGTCAACGCAGTCATGACGCTCGGCGGCACGGCCCTCGGCAACTGATTTCTGCACCGATGGGTCGTTGCAAAATGCCTGCGCTCGCATCGGG
>CALHLW010000083.1 GCA_938034615.1 uncultured Neomegalonema sp.
GCCGCGTTCCTCGATCTGGCGGATCATGCTTTGGCGGCTCTGCTCGATGAGGGCCGGGGCTTCGGGGAAGAGGGTTTCGAGCTTTTCCGTGTCTCAGGGCATGGCGTGATCGACTGAATATCGCGGTAGAGACCGGCGAACAGATCGATGGTGGGACGAAAGAAAGGGTAGCCGCCTTCGGACCTGTGATGTGTGCCTTCGGGACAGGAAACGGGGATCATCACGGGCGACCACGCCCGCGCCGGAGCGGCGATGGCGAACGTGAAGACGAAAACCACGAGCAGCGACCATTTTCCGGGCATGTCCTGTTCCCCTTGGGAAGACCATGCCGCCAAGTCTGGGCGAAAGGCCCCCACTTTGCAACGGAACGGGTGCCGCCGACCCGTAGCGCCATCCTCGCCTTCCAGCGCAAAAAGGGGTATCTTGCCTGATACGTGAAGGAGGTAAGCCATGCGTGCGGTGAAGGATCGGCCCGTGACCTATCAGGATGTGCTGGACGCGCCCGATGGGATGCGTGCGGAGATTCTCGACGGCGAACTCGTCATGCAGGCACGACCAATGCCAGAGCACGACCACGTGGATAGCGTTCTCGGAACGCTGCTTACCGCAGCCTTTCAGCTTGGCGGCGGTGGGCTGAGCGCTCCCGGAGGCTGGTGGATCATGCGCGAGCCGGAATTGCATTTCGGTGATCCGAATTTCCGCACTGTCGATCCCGATCTAGCCGGGTGGCGCAAGAAACGCATGCCGGTCATTGAGCGGCGGAAACGCTATGATGTGGTGCCGGACTGGGTGTGCGAAATCCTCTCGCCCTCCACTGCGCGCTCCGACCGGATGAAGAAGATGCCGATCTATGCGGATGTGGGTGTAAAGGATCTGTGGCTGGCCGATCCGGCGAACCGATCACTGGAAACCTACACGTTGGAAAATGGCCGCTGGGTTCTGCTCGCGACCTATGGTGAAGAGGGTGAGATCGCGATACCGCCTTTCGGAACCGTGTCTTTGCCACTCGCCGAGTTGTGGCTGCCGGAAGAGGACGCTCCCTCAACCTGACGCGAGCCGTTCCTGTGCGATGCGATCCATATCGACGAGGAAGCCGTCGATATGCGTTTCCGTGGTGCGGTGGTTGACGATGGCGGCGCGGATGGCGGGGCGGCCCTCGATGGTGGTCATGGACGGAACGGCAAGGCCGCTTTCATGCAGGTCCATGACGATCTCGGCATTCAGGGCGTCGTCATGGCCCTTGGCGAGACGCCAGCAGACGATGTTGAGGTTGGCGGGGGCGACGACCTCGAAGAGTGGGTTTGCGCGCAATCCGCCTTCGAGATGAGCGGCGACACGGCAGCAGCGGGCGATGCTGTCGCCGATGCGGTCTGCGCCCAGCGCCCGGAAGGCGAACCATGTTTTGAAAGCGCGGGAGCCGCGTGAAAGGTCCGGCCCCAGATCGCAGGGCCATATCTCTCCGGCGGCGATGCCGCGCGGGGCGCGCTGGAGATAGGCGTTGGCATCGGAAAAGCTGCGCCGGTGGGCCTCGGCGTCTTTTACCAGCAGGAAGCCCGCATCATATGGAACATGCGCCCATTTATGGAAATCGAAGGCGATGGAATCGGCGCGTTCGATCCCCGCGAGCATCGGTTTCAACTCGGGTGACAGCGCCGCGAGCGCGCCGAACGCTCCGTCGATATGGTACCACAGCCCGTGACGTTGGGCGATATCGGCCACGGCGTTCAGCGGGTCGATGCTGCCGGTATTCACCGATCCGGCGGTGCCGACGATCATCATCGGGCGAAATCCATCATCCCAATCGCGCATGATGGCGGCGTCTAGGGCGTCGGGGATCAGGCCTCCCGTCTCGTCGGTCGGGATCATCCGCAGGGCATCCGAGCCGAGTCCTGCCATCTCCAGCGCCTGCGCCACGCAGCCATGCGCCCCTTCAGCCGCGTAGACGGTCAGCCGCACATCGCGCTGGCCCATGGTGCGGCTTTCGGTGCTGAGCGTCTGGGTGCGGGCGATGAGAAGGCCGATGAAATTGGCCATCGAGGTGCCGGTGACGAAGACGCCCGATGCGGTCTGCGGGAAATCGAAGAGTTCCGCCGCCCAGCGCGTGACCTGTTTCTCGACCTCGATCCCCACATGGTCGCGCCCGCCGCAATTGGCGTTCAGACCGGCGGCGATCATCTCGGCGATCATGCCGACCGGCGTGCCCGCTCCATGCACCCAGCCCATGAACAGCGGATGCCGGTTGCCCGTGACATAGGGCGCGATATCGGCGCGCACGTCTTCCAGCAGGTCATCCAGGTCACTGCCCTCGCGGGGCAGGTCTTCGCGGAACCGAGCGCGCAGGTCATCGGGCATCGGCTGCCAGACGGGGCGATCTTCCACCCCCGCCAGATCATCGATCATCCTATCGAGCGCGCGGCGGGCGGAGCGGCGAAAGCCTTCCCAATCGGTCGGGTCGAGGCTGGTCTCCTCGACGGGCAGGGCTTTAAGGGCGGGTTGGGTCATAACGTATCTCCGGCTTCTGTACGGAGAATGACAGAGAAGGATTACGGATCACCTAGCCGCGTTCGTCCTTGGGCGAGCCCATGACGACGTAGGAGGTGATCGCGTTGACCTGCGGCAAGGTGCCAAGGACTTCGGTGTGGAAATGCTTGTAAGCGACGAGATCGGCGACCTCGACGCGCAGCATGTATTCGATGGCCCCGGTGATGTTGTGACACTCGCGGACCTGCGGCGCGAGGGCGATGGCGCGCTCGAAAGCTTCCTGCGAAGCCTTGGAATGGTCGTTCAGGCCCACCGCGATATAGGCAACGAACCCACCTCCCATAGCCTCCCGGTCGAGCATGGCGCGGTAGCCCCGGATCAGACCGCTACGCTCCATCTCTTGCACCCGACGCAGGCAGGCGGAGGCGGAAAGGCCGACCCGCTCGGCCAGCGCGGCATTTGAGATGCGTGCCTCCGTGGCGAGAACGCGCAAGATTCTCTCGTTGGCGGGATCGATGACGGTCATTCATTGCAGGAATAGATCCCAAACGGCGGCGATAGCAAGGATCGACCGTCAACAGCGCGCTATCCTTGCGCCATGACCTATGATTTTATCCTGCCCTTCGCGTGGTTCTGCTTCGTCTCCTCGGTGACGCCGGGGCCGAACAACCTGATGCTTATGGCCTCGGGGGCGAATTTCGGCGTGCGGCGGACGGTGCCGCATATGCTGGGGGTTGCTATCGGCTTTTCGGTAATGGTGGTGGCCATCGGAGTCGGGTTGGCAGGGGTGTTCGAGGTCTTTCCATGGGCCCATACGGTGCTGACGGTTTTGAGCGTCGCCTATCTGCTGTGGCTGGCCTGGAAGATCGCGACCGCCGCGCCGCCGTCGGAAGGTGAGGCCGTAGGCCACCCATTCACCTTCATGCAGGCAGCGGCGTTCCAGTGGGTGAATCCGAAGGCCTGGGCGATGGGCCTGAGCGCGGTGACGGTCTACGCCCCATCGCAGGATTTCGGCGCGATCCTGCTGATCTCCACAATCTTCGGATTGGTGAACCTGCCCTCCATCGCCGTGTGGACCGTGATGGGACAGCAATTGCAGCGGTTTCTGGCGGTGCCGGGACGGCTGCGTGTTTTTAACGTCGCGATGGGCGCGCTGCTGGTGGGGTCGTTATGGTTCGTCTTGGCGGGATAAAAGAACGAGCCTGCCCCTCGTTGCCACCCTTCATGGAAAGGAATACCAATTCCTGGGCAGTGACCGGCAAAGCGGGAGCAGGCGATGTGGATCATGGTGGGTGGGCCGTATACGTCCGGGGCGCGCGACGCGGCAGAGCGACAGAAGAACCTCGACGCAATGAACGGTGCCGCGATGGCCGTTTTCCAGAAGGGGCATGTCCCCATCATCGGGGTCAATCTCGCGCTGCCGATCATCGCCGTTGCCGGTGAGGATCGCTTCGATGAGATCATGATGCCGATATCGCTGGCCGCTGCCGAGCGATGCGATGCTTTCCTGCGGGTCGGTGATCCCTCCGTCGGGGCGGATCAGGAGCGGGACAGTTTCATCGCGCGCAGCCTGCCGGTCTTTCACGATCCGGGCGACATACCTGACATATCGACGAGGGAACGATGATGTTCGAAGGCTTCCAGAAATTCGATATCGAGACGGATGGGGCGGTGATCCATGGGGTCACGGGGGGGAGCGGGCCGCCGTTGCTTCTGCTGCATGGCAATCCGCAGACCCATGCGATGTGGCACCGGATTGCGCCCGCATTGGCCCAGCGCTTCACCGTGGTTGCCTGCGACCTGCGCGGATATGGGCGGTCCTCGAAACCGCCGAGTACGCCCGACCACATGCCCTATTCCAAACGGGCGATGGCCGCCGATATGGTGCGGGTAATGGAAAGCTTGGGCCATCCGCGCTTTATGGTCGGGGCCCATGACCGGGGCGCGCGGGTGGCGCATCGGCTGGGGATGGACTGGCCGGAGAGCGTGTCGCGCATGGCGCTGCTGGATATCGCCCCAACGCGGGAGATGTATCGCAACACCACCGATGCGTTCGCACGGGACTACTGGCACTGGTTCTTCATGATCCAGCCTGCGCCCCTGCCCGAACTGATGATGGCGGCGGACCCCGATGCCTTCTGGCGCTGGAAATGTGGCGGCAAGGGCAAGGGGCTGGAGCATTTCGCCCCCGAGGCACTGGCCGATTATATCGACACTTTCACGCCCGAGACGATCCGGGCGACCTGCGAGGATTACCGCGCCGCCGCGACCATCGATATCCGCCATGACGATGCGGATGGCGGACGCAAGCTGACCTGTCCTCTGATGGTATTATGGGGGAAGAACGGCGCGATCGAGCGGCATTTCGACTGTCTGGCGCTTTGGGGCGAACGGGCCGAACGGGTGCATGGGCATTCGCTGCCGGGGGGGCATTATCTGGCCGAGGAAGTGCCGGATGACGTGCTGCATGAATTCCTGTTCTTCTTTGGGGAAGAGACGCATCCGACATGAGCCTCGCCGCGCGATGCCGCCGCCTGATCGCCGATCTAGGCCTCACGGGCGATCTGTATTCGGTCACGCCGCTGGGCGGGGGCGTCGCATCGGATATCGCCGTGCTCAATCTAGACGGGCAACGCATCTGCGCGAAGTTCGCCCTCCCGAAGCTGAAGGTGGAGGCGGACTGGTTCGCGCCGGTGCATCGGAATCGGGCTGAATACGAATGGCTGCGCTTTGCGGGATCGGTCGTGCCGAGGGCTGCGCCGCGTCTGCATGGCTGGAGCGAGGCGGAGAACGGCTTTGCGATGGAATTTCTGGAGGGCGAGGATGTCACTCTCTGGAAGAAGGCGATGCTGCGGGGCGATCCGGTTCGGGGGGAAGCCGGGCGGGTGGGCGATGTGCTGGGGCGCATCCATGCCGCCTCGACCGCTCCCGGTTTCGATGCGGGAGCGTTCCGGAATCGCGAGGATTTCCATTCACTGCGGATCGAGCCGTATCTGCTCTACACCGCCACGCACCATCCCGATCTGGCGGAACGGCTGACGGCGCTGGCCGAGGCACTGTTTGCGAGCGGGGCGGTGCTGGTGCATGGGGATGTCACCCCGAAGAACATCCTGATGCGCGGCGCCGAGCCGGTTCTGCTGGATGCCGAATGCGCGACGATGGGCGATCCGGCATTCGATGTCGCATTCTGCTTGAACCATCTGATCCTGAAGGCGGTCCATGTGCCGGGGTTGCGCAATGATCTGCTGGCGTCGGTGGACACGTTCTGGCGGAGCTATGCCGCGCATGTCTCGTGGGAGGTGGCTGACGCACTGGAGACGCGGGTCTGTGCGTTGCTCCCGGCCCTGATGCTGGCGCGTGTGGACGGAAAATCGCCGGTGGAATATTTGTCGGAAGACGCGCGAGATTTAGTACGGGATGTATCGCGCCCCTTGGTCATCAATCCGCCGACCGATCTTGCCCGGATCAGTGAAGTTCTGAGAGAAAACCTGTCATGACAGCCATCGCTTCGACTGCCTGCCGCCGTGTCTGGGATTCGCGCGGACATCCGACCGTGGAGGTCGAGGTAACGCTGGCGAACGGCGCGACGGGGCGGGGGATTGCGCCCGCCGGGGCCTCGCGGGGGACGCGGGAAGCGGTAGACCTGCGTGATGGCGGGGGAAGGGTGCAGGGCAAGGATGTGCAAGGGGCGCTCGATGGTGTGCGCACGCGGATTGCTCCGGCGATTCTCGGGATGGACCCGACAGATCAGGGGGCCGTGGATGCGGCGATCATCGCGCTCGATCCGTCACCGTTGAAGGACGGGCTGGGAGGGAATGCGACGGTGGCGACCTCGCTCGCTGTTCTTCATGCCGGGGCGGCGGCGCAAGGCAAGCCGCTGTGGCGCTATATCGCCGATCTCAACGGGACCACGCCATCGATCCCTCTGCCCGAAATCCAGATCTTCGGGGGCGGTGCTCATGCGGGGCGACGGGTGGATGTGCAGGATTTCATGGTGATGGTGCCGGGGGCCGCTGACTTCGGCGAGGCGCTTGAAGTGACCAACGAGGTCTATTTCGCCGCCGGGGACATCATGGCGCGCAAGGGGCGGATGGCCGGGGTCGCCGATGAGGGCGGCTGGTGGCCGATCTTCGATAGCAATGAGGAGGCGCTGGAAACGCTGGTTGCGGCCATCGAGCTTGCGGGAGAGAAACCCGGCGAGCGGGTCGTGATCTCGCTCGATATCGCGGCGTCGGAATTCGGCAAGGACGGGCGTTACCGGCTGGCGTTGGAAGACCGGGAGATGGAAAGCGGGGCGCTGATCGAGATGCTGGGGGGATGGCTCGACACCTATCCCATCGCCTCTATCGAAGACCCGCTGGGCGAGGACGATCCGGAGGGAATGGTGGAATTCACGCGGCAGTTCGGAAGCCGTGTCCAGATCATCGGGGACGATTATCTCGTGACCAACGCGCGGCTGGTGTCGGAGGCGGCGGAGGCCGGGGCGTGCAATGCGGTGCTGGTGAAGGTCAATCAGGTCGGGACAGTGACCGAAGGTGTCGCCGCGTTCAGTGCCGCGCGCGAGGCCGGGTACGGAGCCGTGGTCTCGGCACGCTCAGGGGAGACAGAGGACGTGACGATCTCGCATTTGGCAACGGGACTGGGCTGTGGCCAGCTCAAGGTCGGTTCCTTTACGCGCTCGGAACGCATGGCGAAATGGAATGAATCCCTCCGGATCGAGGAAGCGGCGGGAAGTGGCGCGTTCGTGGGCGGCGGACCGCTGGCGGGAACCTGGTGGGGTCAGAACGATCCAGATTGACCGTCTTTCAGGCAATATTCCCTCGAAGTGTTTCATATCGCAACAATGCATACCCATTACTCTACCCATGGTTGGGCGACTGTCCGTAAAGAGTATGAGTAAAGGGAATACACATGAAAAATCTTGCAGCAAACGCCCGAACCATCGTGGTTTCGACCCTGTCGATGAAAACGATCCGCGCGAAATTCGCAGACAGGTCCCGCACCACTGCCTGCTTCCCGAAGTCAAAAGACGGCATCGATCTTCACTGATCGACCGTTCAGAACGAGCCGTTCTTGCTCCAGAGAGCCGCATCGCCCATCTCTGCGACAAACGCCGTGTGCCGCTCGCGCTCGGCGTCTGTCAGCATAACCGGGCGAGGGCCGGGGCGTTTGAGGGCGGTGTAGGCTTCGACGATCTCGTCGCTCTCTCCACCACTCGCCACGTCCATTGTCAGAGCGGATTGGCGACCGCCGCAGAGTTCGAGATAGACATCGGCGAGGATTTCGCTGTCGAGCAGTGCCCCGTGCTTGACGCGCTTCGACGTGTCGACCCCGAAGCGGCGGCAGAGGCCATCGAGGCTGTTCTGCGCGCCGGGAAAGCGGGTGCGGGCGATCTGGAGCGTATCGACCACATCAGGCAGCGACAGCGTCTTCAGGCCGATGCGGTCCAGTTCGGCATTGAGGAACTTGATATCGAAGGGCGCATTGTGGATCACCAACGTTCCGCCCTCGATGAAATCGAGAAACGCCTGCCCCACATCCTCGAAGAACGGCTTGTCGGCCAGATCGTCGTCAGAGATGCCATGAATCGCCTGTGCCTCCGCAGGCATGGCGATGCGGGGGTTGATATACTGGTGATAGACGCGCCCGGTGGGGACGAGATTGACAATTTCCAGCGCGCCGATCTCGACGATGCGATCGCCATTCGCCGGGTCAAGGCCGGTCGTCTCCGTATCCATGACGATTTCGCGGGTGTCGGTCATGGGCCGGTTCTACGTCACCGGGCCGTGACACGCCAGATGGTATTGCCCACGTCATCGGCCACGAGCAGCGCACCGTCTTTGGCGATTTCGACGCCCACAGGGCGGCCCTTTGCGCGATCATCGACCAAAAATCCGGTCAGGACTTCGACGGGATCACCCGATGGTTTGCCGCCAGCGAAGGGAACGAAGATCACGCGATAACCACTGCGGGGTTTGCGGTTCCAGCTTCCGTGTTGGCCGATGAAGGCGCCGTTGGCAAATTGTGGGCCGAGACGGGAGCCGCCCGCGAAGGTCAGGCCGAGCGAGGCCGTGTGAGCGCCCAGCGCGTAGTCGGGTGCGATGGCTTCGGCCACGAGATCGGGCCTCTGCGGCGTGACGCGGGGGTCGACATTCTGACCGTAATAGCTCCACGGCCAGCCGTAGAAACCGCCGTCTTGAACGGAGGTCATGTAATCGGGGACGAGATCGCCTCCCAACTCGTCGCGCTCGTTCACGGCTGTCCAGAGGGTGCCGGTCGTCGGTTCGAAATCCATACCGACGGGGTTGCGGATGCCAGTGGCGAAGGGGCGAAGCGAGCCGCCGGGGGAGATTGCGTGGATCATCGCCCTGCCCGCTTCGGCCTCAAGCCCGTTCTCCGCATGGTCGCTGTCTGCACCGACGGCGATATAGAGGGTGCCGTCCTCGCCAGCGATCAGGCCCTTGGTCCAGTGGCGATTGGTTCCCGCGGCGGGGAGATCGGCGATGCGCTCACCGGGGGCGGTGATGCGAGTGTCGCCTTCGTTATAGGGAAAGCGCATCAGGGAATCGGTATTCGCGACGTACAGGGCATCGCCGACAAGGGCCATGCCGAACGGGGAGGTGAGGTTTTCGAGCAGGACATGGCGCTGCTCGGCCACGCCGTCGCCATCCGCATCGCGCAGAAGGGAGACGCGGTCGGCACTCGGCACCCCTGCCCCCGCGAGGCCCATGACCTGCTTTTCGGCCCAGGCGCGCAGGCCCCCAGCGGGATGCGGCTGCTTGTTCGTCTCGGCGACCAACACATCGCCATTGGGGAGGACATGCATCCAGCGGGGATGGTCGAGACCCGTAGCAAACGCATTGACCGCAAGACCCTCCGCCGCGACGGGCCGCTCGCCTTCCGCCCACCCGTCGACGGGGGCGATGGCGACGGTCGGCAGGGCGCTCCGGTTCGGCGGCGGCAGGATGGGCGCTGCACCGATGCCCACAGAAAGCGGCAACTTTGCGTTATCACTGCACGCGGCCGTGCCGAGTGCAGTGGCTCCAACCATGGCGACGATGATCGCAGCGTTCTTCATCGCAGGCTCTCCATTATGCGGGCAGCAATCCTGTCCGATGAAGTCAATATGGTCACACGGCAGAGGTTTTCCACGGCAGGTCGGTTCGCCTTCCTCTTCAGATTGTAGTATTCGTACCACCGAAAACTTCAGGGAGATTGCCATGTCTACTGAACGTATCGATATCGGCGTAGCACCACCTTTATCGCAGGCTCTCCAGAATGGCGGTGACCTGATCGCGGGCAGGCTCCATCCCGAGGCCGGTATCGATGATATGATCCGCACGGGCGCGTTTTTCGGCGTCGGGCATCTGACGGGCGAGGATGGCGTCGAAGCGGTCGGGGGTCATGCCTTCGCGGGCCAGGGCGCGGCGGCGTTGTTCCTCGGGCGAGCAGGTGACGACGACAGTGCGGTCAACGCGGGCGTCGCCGCCGGTTTCGAACAGGATGGGAATATCGAGCAGGACGACGGGCGCGCCCGCCTCCCGTGCCTCCTCCATGAACGCCTTGCGATCAGCGGCGATGAGGGGATGGACGATGCGTTCGATTTGCGTGAGCATGGTCGGATCAGCGGCGATGGCGCGGCGCAAGGCCTCGCGGTCCAGACCATCGGGCGTGCGGGCGTCGGAGACAAGAGAGGCGACCGGCTCGACGGCTGCGCCGCCTTTGCCATAGGCGCGGTGGACGGCGGCATCCGCATCCCAGACCGGCACTCCAGCCTCCTGGAACATGGCGGCGGTGGTGGATTTGCCCATGGCAATGGAGCCGGTGAGGCCGAGGATGATCATGTCGACAGATTCCGATGAAACATCACCTGCCCCGCACTTGCTGCGGGGCCGCTTTCCGCTGGGACTGGCCCCGCAGCAAGTGCGGGGCAGGAACTATAAAGTGCCATCACCCCAGCACCGCCTTGCGCAACTCGTCATCGACCTCCGGCGCGCGGCCAAACCAGCGTTCGAAGCCGGGGCGGGCTTGATGGAGCAACATCCCGAAGCCATCCACGACGGTTGCCCCCCTGCCCTTTGCGGCGGTCAGAAACGGGGTTTCGCCGCGCGCATAGACGATATCGGTGGCGACCGTATCGGGGCCGATCTCGTGGAGGGTCAGCGCCATTTCCGGCCCCCCGGCCATGCCCATGCTGGTGGCGTTGACGACGAGGGAAGCTCCGGCAAGGGAGGCTTCGGCCTCGGTCCAGTCGAGGACGGTCACGGCAGGGGCGATCTCATCGCGCAGGGCTTCGGCGCGGGATTTCGTGCGGTTGAGGAGGCGCAATTCGGGGACGCCCGCCTCCAGCAGCGCGACGATCACCGCCCGCGCCGCGCCGCCCGCGCCCAGCACCGCGACCGGCCCCGCGCCCGCATCCCAGCCGCTTACCTTCTCGCGCAGGTTCTCGATGAAGCCGAAGCCATCGGTGTTATCCGCCGCGATCCCGTTCACCGGATCGAACGTCAGCGTGTTCGCGGCACCGAGGCGGGTCGCGATATCCGAGCGGGTATCGGCCACAGCAAAGGCTCGCTCCTTGTGGGGCATCGTGACATTCGCGCCGACGAAGCCGAGTTTCGGCAGAGCCTCCAGCGCGGCCTCTAAATCGGCCTCCGCCACGCCGAGCGGGACATAGGCTCCGGCAATGCCATAGCGCGCGAGCCAGTGGCCATGCACCTTGGGCGACAGGGAATGGGCGATGGGCCAGCCGATGACCCCGGCGAGGGGGATGGATTCATGTGTGGTCATGGGGGCAAGACCTCCACCAACCCGGCCCGTCTTGCAAGAGAGATCAATCGTCGCGGATGAGGCGCGAGATTCCGACGAAGCGCATGAGGCGGGTGAGTTCGGCATCGAGCTTTGCGTGCCGCCTCTCGGTCCATCGGATGCCCGGTTCAGGCCAGAACTTCAGGACGCGCAGGGTATCGGCCTTGCGGTCGGCCTTTATCTCGATGCGGCCCGTGAAGCGGTCGCCTTCGAGGATGGGGAAGACGTAATACCCCCAGACCCGCTTGGCCGCCGGAACGAACATCTCGATGCGATACTCGAAGCCGAAGAGGCGGGCGAGGCGTGTCCGATCCCGCGTAACGGGATCAAAGGGATTGAGGATGCGCAGGCGGGAAGTCGGCGGCATCAGCACCGCGATGCGGGTTTCGATATCTGCGGGGGCGAAGGCTGCGATCCACTCGCCGTCTGCCGATTCGATTTCGACGGGCCGCAGATCAGGGGTGCGGGCGATCCAGTCGGCGGTTTCGTGGCGGTCCATCGCATCCCAGAATTTCTGGATCTCGCCGGGGCTGCCGAAGGCCATCCGGTCGAGGGCGGCGTGGCAGAGCCAGTCGATCTGTTCGTCATCGGGTATCTGCTGCGCGCGCAGGGCGGCAGGAAAAACACGCTCGGCGAGGTCGTAGAATTTGGTGAAATTGACCCGGTGGCAGGTCGCGAGTTCCCCGGAATACCACATGAAATCGAGGGCCAGCTTATGCGGCGGGCGGGACCACATTTCTTTGGGGCCAGCGATTTTCGTGTCGAAGGCATGGGTCGATAGCGCGCCCTCCTCCCGGATACGGGCTGCGATGGCCGCCCTACCCTCTGCATCCAGCATCGTGCTGTACCACCCGGCATTGCTGATCCGCTCTTGTTTACGGCGAAACTGCCGTTCCCACATCGGCAGGAATTCCATGGGCAGGACGGAGGCGTCGTGGGTGAAATGCTCGAACACGCCCCGGTCGCGCGCCATGAGGCGGTCGAGCATCGGTTCGCGATAGTTCTGGTTGCGGCTCCAGAGGATATGGTGATGCGCGCGGGCGACGACCTGAATCGAGTCGAGTTGGACGAAGCCAAGGCTGCGGATGATCGAGAGAAGGTCGAGTGGGCCTGTCGGGGGCGACCCCAGCCCTTGCGAGGTGAGCCAGAGGTGGCGGGCGGTGCGATTATCGATCTTCAGGGTTGGCACGGGTTCAGCTCAGCATCATTCCACCAGCAGGTTTCGGGCGCGGAGGTATCCCAGGAGTTCGAGCAGAGGCATTCCGAGGATCGAGAAGTAATCGCCTGATATGCGCGAGAAGAGTTGTGCGCCCCGGCCTTCGATGCGGTAGCCACCGACGGTGGAGAGGACGGCATCCCCTTCCGCATCGAGATAGACGTCGAGGAAGCCTTCCGTGAAGGGGCGCATGGTCAGGCGGGCGACGCCGATATGCCGCCAGACCGGCACGCCCCCGACGATGACAACAGCCGCGCTTAGCAGTTCATGCGATCCGCCGCGCAAGTGCAGCAGTTGTGCGCGGGCCTCTGCCCGGTCTTTGGGTTTGTCGAAAGTGTCGCCCTCCGTCACCAAGACCTGATCAGCCCCAATGACAAGGGCATCCGGGTGGCTGGCCCCGACCCGTCGTGCCTTGGCCTCGGCCAGTGCATCGGCGAGGTCGCGGGGGGAGATGCCCTCGGCGCGGAAGGATTGCTTGATCATCTCCTCGTCCACATGCGCGGGGGCGATCTCGACGACGACCCCGGCATCGCGAAGCATGGCGGCGCGGGCTTCGCTGGCGGAAGCGAGGACGATTCTCATTTCAGACGCTCCTGCGCTTCGGTCTCGATCAGGCGGAAAATTTCCGCTGCCGTTTCCTCTACCGAGCGGCGGGTGACGTCGATGATGGGACAATCGAGTGCATCCATGATCTTGCGCGCCTCGATCACCTCGCGCGTGACACTGTCGAGATCGGCATAATCGCCCTCGTTCAGATCCGGCTCGCCGAAGCGGTTCAGGCGGTTCTGCCGGATTTGGGCAAGGCGCGCAGGCTTGGCTGTCAGACCGACGACCGGCGTGCCCTTGGCGGGCAAATCCCACAATGCCTCGGGCGGAGCCTTGCCGCCGATCAGCGGGACATTTGCGGCCTTGACCCCACGCCCAGCGAGATAGACGCAGGTGGGCGTCTTGGAGGTGCGGCTGACCCCGATCAGCACCACATCGGCCTCTGCGAGCCGCTCGGCGAGATTGCCATCGTCATAGGCCAGCGCGAAATCGAGGGCGGCGACCCGGCGATAGTATCGCTCATCCACCGCATGCTGCGCGCCGGGGCGGGTCAGTACGGCCTTCTGGTTCAGGAAATCCGAGAGGATCGAGATCATCGGATCGAGAAAGGGAACGGCGGTCACGCCGAACTCATGGCAGCGGCGTTCGAGCTGCGTCCGCAGATCACTCTCCACGACGGTATGGAAAACCAGCCCCGGCTCGCGCTCGACGGCATCGAGAACCTTGGCCAGTGTATCCGCAGAGCGGACCATCACATGACGGTGGTAGTTGATTCGCACATCCCCGAACATCGGCATGGTCGCGCGTAGAGCCGCAGCGATGGTTTCGCCGGTCGAATCCGAGATGATGTGAATGCAGTTCGGGTTGGCCATAGCGATGTGGATAACGGGCAAAAGCCGGCACGGCAAAGCCTGATGACGGTTTCGTCCCGATGATTCATATTTCTTACCCGACTTGTCCCATTGTGGACAATTCGGCGGATCGGTTCGATCCCATGCTCCAGGGATTATCCGTATAAGGCATATCTGCGAGTCACAATCTCCGCGAATCGGCGCATATATTAAGAAACCTTACCTGAATCCTAAGATTCAGGGGGGTCGGAAAAGACGTCAAGAGTGATTCAAGGGTGTGGATAACTCTGTGTATCTATCGTCTCATCCGTTCATCCCCGTAATCCACAGGTATAAACTACCTTATCCATCATCTTAAGATTCTATTCATAGAGGTTAAGAAAGGGGGGCGGCATGGGCGGTGCATCGACCGAACGGTCTTGCCATGCGAAAAAATCCCGCGCAGGGTCGCCGCCATGAAGACTGATGACAAACTCCTGATCCGGGCCTTGCGGGGCGAAACCACCGATGTGGCTCCCGTCTGGCTGATGCGACAAGCCGGTCGATACCTGCCGGAATACCGTGCCATGCGCGAAGAGGCGGGGGGATTCCTGAACCTCTGCTACACGCCCGAATACGCAATCGAAGCGACGATGCAGCCTATCCGGCGGTTTGGCTTCGATGCGTCGATCCTGTTTTCCGATATCCTCGTGATACCCCATGCGTTGGGCCGCGATCTCTGGTTCGAGCAGGGAGAGGGACCGCGCCTCAATCCGATGGAAGTGGGCGAGGCTGCGCCTGCTTTCGACCCGGAGCCGTTCCACGCCCATCTCAAGCCTGTCTATGAGGCCGTGACCGGGCTGCGCGAGTCGCTGCCCGCCGAGACGGCGCTGATCGGCTTTGCGGGTGCGCCCTGGACGCTGGCTACCTATATGGCGGCGGGACGGGGCAAGGATGAACAATCCGCTGCGCGCGCATGGATGTTCAAAGATCCGGACAGCTTTGCGGCGCTGATCGACCGATTGGCCGAGGCGGTCGCGTCCTATCTGATCCGTCAGATCGATGCGGGCGCGGAGGCGGTGCAAATCTTCGACAGTTGGGCCAGTGCGCTCGCGCCGAATGCCTTCGACCACTATTGCGTTCAGCCAACGCGGAAGATTGTGGAAACCGTACGCGCGGCGCATCCCGATACGCCGATCCTCGGGTTTCCGCGCGGGGTGGGGGCGTCCTATGCGAGTTTCCTGAAGGAGACGGGCGTGAACGGGGTCAGTCTCGACCAGAACGTCGCACCGGAATGGGCCGCTGAAGCTTTGCAACCCCATGGGACGGTGCAGGGCAATCTGGAGCCGATGCACATGGTGACGGGCGGCGATGCCCTGCTACGTGATACGGATCGTATTCTCGAAGCCTTGTCGGGTGGGCCGTTCGTCTTCAATCTCGGCCACGGCATCACGCCCCAGGCCGATCCTGCCAATGTCGAGGCGCTGCTGCGCCGTATAAGAGGTTAAGCCATGCTCGCCGCTGCCTACCCGTGGCTGAAATGGCTGCACCTTGTCGCGCTGATAAGCTGGATGGTGGGATTGTTCTACCTGCCGCGTCTCTTCGTCTATCACGCGGAGGCCACCTCCGATGACGTGCGCGCGACGCTGTCGGTTATGCAGGCCAAGCTGATGAAAGTCATCATGACCCCGGCGATGCTGGTGACGTGGCTGTCGGGTATCCTGCTGGTCGCATCGCTTGGACAGGCGGGGTTGTGGCTGCTGCTCAAGATCGTCTGCGTGTTGGCGCTCACCGGGTTTCACGGCGTCTGCGGCAAGTGGCGCAAGGAACTGGCGGCGGGAACCTCGACCCGACCCGGAAAATTCTTCCGCATGATGAACGAAGTGCCGACCGTTTTGCTGATCGTCATCGTCGGATTGGTGGTCTTCAAGCCATTCGGTTGATGGTGCGTAGCGTTTCCGCTTGACAATCCCCGCGATTCCCTTCAGTCGTCCCGTCACCGAACAGTGATGACGCCGCCCGGCGCCCAGATTTTTTTTCAATCCACTGTGACGACCTTCCGATGCCTGCGAGACCATTCGTCCCGCCTCTCATCCGTTCCTCCCATGTGCCGAAAGAATTCTCCATGGAAGACTCGACCCTGAAACTTCAGGTTCTGAAAGACAAATCCCCCACCGAACTTCAGAAATTCGCCGAAGACCTCGACGTCGAGAATGCCAGCACATTGCGGCGTCAGGACATGATGTTCGCGATCCTGAAGGAGCTCGCCGAGCGCGAGACCGAGATCACGGGGCATGGCGTTCTCGAAGTCCTGATGGACGGATTCGGGTTCCTGCGCTCCCCTGAGGCCAATTATCTGCCCGGCCCCGACGATATCTATGTCAGCCCGCAGCAGATCAAGCGCTTCAGCCTGCGTACCGGTGACACGGTCGAGGGCGTGATCCGAAGCCCGAAGGATGGTGAGCGGTACTTCGCGCTGATGAAGGTATCGACGATCAACTTCGAAGACCCCGAACGCGCCAATCACAAGGTCAATTTCGACAACCTGACCCCGCTCTATCCTGATGAGCGCCTCGTCATGGAGATCGAAGACCCCACGCTCAAGGACAAGTCGGGGCGTATCATCGAGTTGGTCGCGCCTATGGGCAAGGGCCAGCGCGGCCTGATCGTTGCGCCGCCGCGCACAGGTAAGACGGTTTTGCTGCAAAACATTGCGAAATCTATCGCCCACAACCATCCCGAGTGTTACCTGATCGTACTGCTCATCGACGAGCGGCCCGAAGAGGTGACGGATATGCAGCGCACCGTTCAGGGCGAGGTGATTTCCTCGACCTTCGACGAACCGGCGGACCGGCATGTGCAGGTGGCCGAAATGGTCATCGACAAGGCGAAGCGTCTGGTCGAGCATGGACGCGATGTGGTGATCCTGCTGGATTCCATCACGCGGTTGGGCCGGGCGTACAACACTGTGGTGCCCTCCTCCGGCAAGGTTCTGACGGGGGGTGTGGATGCGAATGCGCTCCAGCGGCCCAAGAGGTTCTTTGGTGCGGCGCGTAATATCGAGGAAGGTGGCTCGCTGACGATCATCGCGACGGCCCTGATCGACACAGGGTCGCGCATGGACGAAGTGATCTTCGAGGAATTCAAAGGGACGGGTAACTCCGAACTCATCCTCGACCGTAAGATCGCCGACAAGCGCGTCTTCCCGGCCATCGACATCCTGCGCTCCGGAACGCGGAAAGAGGAACTGCTGGTAGACAAGGAGACGCTCACCAAGATGTTCGTCCTGCGCCGCATTCTCAACCCGATGGGGACCATCGACGCGATGGAATTCCTGCTGGGCAAGCTCAAGCAGACGAAGACGAACGGCGACTTCTTCAATTCGATGAATACCTGACGGGCGTGTAGCCCGTGGCTGGCGACACGATCTTTGCTGTTTCGACCCCGCCCGGCGTGGGCGGGGTCGCTGTCGTTCGGGTGTCAGGTCCGGATGCCGATGCAACCCTCACCGCGATGACCGATGCGCCACTGCCCGAGGCACGGCGCGCGAGCCTGCGGCTGTTGTGTGATCCGCATAGTGGTGAGACGCTCGATCACCCACTCGTTTTGCGTTTCATTGCCGGTGAGAGCTTTACCGGCGAGCCGGTTGTGGAGCTGCACCTGCATGGCGGGCGCGCGGTGTTGGCTTCGGTGCTGCATGTGCTGGGGCGGCGCGACGGATTGCGTTTGGCGGAGCCGGGAGAGTTTACGCGGCGGGCCTTCGATAATGGTCGGCTCGATCTGTCTCAGGTGGAGGGGTTGGCCGATCTGATCGCTGCCGAGACGGCGAGCCAGCAGCGGGCAGCGCTGCACCAGTATTCCGGTGTCATCGGCGAGCGATGCCGCGCATGGTCGACGCAAATGACGCGGGGGCTGGCGTTGCTGGAAGCGACCATCGATTTTGCGGATGAAGAAATCCCTGTTGAAACATGGCAAATTGCAACTGATGAAATTGTGGCTGTGCGGGATGCCATACGAAGCGACCTTGCTTCCGCCCATCCGGCGGAGCGGATGCGCGATGGGTGGCGGGTGGCGATCCTTGGGGCACCAAATGCGGGAAAATCCACTCTTATCAATGCGTTGGCGCGGCGTGATGTGGCGATTGTCTCGGATATTCCCGGCACGACAAGAGACAGTATCGAGGTGCATCTCGATCTGGGCGGCTATCCCGTCACGCTGATCGATACGGCGGGGATACGCGAGTCGGCGGACACCGTCGAGCGGATCGGGATTGAGCGCGCGGGGCGGATGGCGGCGAAGGCTGATCTGCGGATTGCCGTGGCGGCACCCGATGCGGCGCTTGAAGCGGATGTTTCGGCGCTGTTGCGTGAGGGCGATCTTCGTCTGTGGAACAAGGTCGATCTGCACCCTCTTCCCGATGCGTCGATGCTGCCGCTGTCTGCGAAGACCGGCGATGGGATCGACGCCGTCATCGCGCGGCTTCGTGAAACCGTCGATAGCGCCGAACCGCCCGCCGATGCTCTGCTCCTGCAACAGCGGCACCGGGCTGCGATGGCCGAGGCGTTACGTGCGCTGGACGCCTATGCTGAACTTGCGTCGGACGACCCGGATCGGATACAAGCGGCTCCCGAGTTGGCGGCCCAGATCGTGCGCGAGGCATGGGAGGCGCTCGGGCGGATTACCGGCGAGCGCGGCATCGACCGTTTGCTCGACGTGATCTTCTCGGAATTCTGCCTCGGGAAGTGAATGCGATCAAAACATACTCATAGCGAACATTAAAACGCCCACTCTTGGTGCGATTTAATGTACTGGTTGATCGCAGTTCACTTTAGAGCGGGATGTTTCACGTGAAACAATTCGATTTCGACGTCATCGTCATCGGCGGTGGTCATGCAGGCAGCGAAGCGGCCTTGGCCGCAGCGCGGGTCGGCGCGCGGACGGCACTCGTCACGCACAGGAAGGACCGGATCGGTGAGATGTCCTGCAATCCGGCCATAGGCGGTCTGGGTAAAGGGCATCTGGTTCGCGAGATCGATGCGCTCGACGGAACGATGGCGCGGGTGGCGGATCAGGCCGGTATCCAGTTCCGACTGCTCAATCGCTCGAAAGGCCCTGCCGTCCGTGGGCCGCGCGCTCAGGCGGATCGGGCGATCTATCGCGAGGCGATGCAGGCGGAGTTCGCCGCCTCCGATGTGACGGTGATCGAGGCCGAGGTCAGCGATTTGTTGGTCAGCGGCACGACGGTAGAGGGCGTGGTCACGCCGCTTGGCGAGTATCGCGCGGCGGCGGTCGTCTTGACCACGGGGACATTCCTGAACGGGATCATGCATACGGGCGATAAGCAGATTGCCGGGGGCCGCGTCGGCGATCCTCCCGCCAAGGCACTGGCCGCGCGGCTCTACGGCATGGGCCTGCCGATGGGACGGCTGAAGACCGGCACCCCGGCGCGGCTGGATGGACGGACCATCGACTATAGCGGGCTGGATCGACAGCCCGGAGATACGGACCCGATGCCTTTCTCCTTCCTGACCGAAGCCCTGCCCACGCCGCAACTCGATTGCCACATCACCCGCACGACGCCCGAGACCCACGCCATCATCGAGCAGAACCTCGGGCGTTCGGCACTCTACGGGGGCCGCATAGACGGCATCGGGCCGCGCTATTGTCCCTCTATCGAAGACAAGATCGTGCGGTTCGCGGAGAAGGATAATCACCAGATTTTCCTCGAACCCGAGGGACGCAACGACCCGACGGTCTATCCGAACGGCATTTCGACATCCTTGCCGGTCGATGTGCAGGAAGCCTTCATCGCGACGATACCGGGGCTTGAAAACGCGGCGATCCTGCAGCCCGGCTACGCCATCGAGTATGATTACGTCGATCCGAAATCGCTCGACCTGACGCTGGCGCTGGGTGGCGTGACGGGGCTGTACCTTGCGGGACAGATCAACGGGACCACGGGATACGAGGAAGCGGCGGCGCAGGGATTGATGGCGGGATTGAATGCGGCGGCTCATGCTTCGGGGTCCGCGGCCTGTGTGATCGACCGTTCCGAGGGCTATATCGGCGTGATGATCGACGATCTGGTGACGCAAGGCGTGACGGAGCCGTATCGCATGTTCACGTCGCGGGCGGAATATCGCCTGAGTCTGCGGGCGGATAATGCGGATCAGCGGTTGACGCCGAAAGGACTGGCGCTCGGCTGTGTGGGATCGGAGCGGGCGCAGATGTTTCACGTGAAACAATCGGCGCTTTCCGAAGCGCGGGATCAGCTCCAGGCGATTTCGGTGACACCAAAAGAAGCCGCCGCGCGGGGATTGCCGATCAATCAGGATGGACGCCGCCGCTCGGCCTTTGAGTTGATGGGATATGCGAAGGTCGATGATGCAGCGTTCGTTGCGGCGATACCGGAAGCCGGTACAATTCCGGCGGCTGTGCGGGAGCAATTGCGGATCGAGGCGCTGTATTCGGGATATCTGGACCGGCAATCCGCCGATATCGAAGCCTTCCGGCGCGACGAAAACCTGCATCTGCCGCCCGACCTCGATTATGCGGCGATTGGCGGGCTGACGGGGGAGATCGTTGAGAAACTCGCGAGTGTGCGGCCCATGACGCTTGGGCAAGCCTCGCGGATACCGGGGATGACCCCGGCGGCGCTGACGGCGCTGCTGGCCTTTGTGCGGCGTAACGAGACACGTGTGGCGATCGGATGACGGACAAACTGTTCGACGATCTCGATGTTTCACGTGAAACAATGGAGCGTCTGGAACTCTATGTTGCGCTGTTGAAAAAATGGTCGCCTGCGATCAATCTGGTCTCGAAGGCGACGCTTGCCGATGTGTGGGATCGGCATTTTCTGGACTCAGCGCAGCTTCTGCCGTTATTGCCCGACGATACCAGAAGGATCATTGATTTGGGCTCGGGTGCCGGATTTCCCGGTCTTGTCCTTGCCATTCTCGCGAGGGAATGGGTCGAGCCGTTTAATGTCACTCTGGTCGAAAGCGACCGGCGGAAAGCGACCTTTCTGCGCGAAGTAATCCGTGAAACCGAGGCATTGGCTATTGTGTTGGCGGAACGGGCGGAAACTCTCGATATGAATGCGGATGTCGTGACGGCTCGGGCGTTTACGGCGCTCGATCCGTTGCTTGGCATGGCGTATCCGCTGATCGGGAGCGACGGGATTGCGTTGCTGCATAAGGGCGCGCGATACGAAAGCGAATTGACCGGGGCCATGAAAAACTGGCACATGGACGTCGAACAGAAAAAAAGCCGGATCGATCCGGCATCCGTGATCCTGCGCATTGCGCGGCTGGAACGGCGACAGGACAGGCAATGAGCGAGAAAAAAGGCCGTCGCGTTCTGGCGGTCGTGAACCAGAAAGGCGGGGTCGGCAAGACGACCACCGCCGTGAATCTCGGGACGGCGCTGGCCGCTGTGGGGCGCAGGGTGTTGTTGATCGATCTCGACGCACAGGGCAACGCCAGTACGGGGCTGGGTCTGACGGTGGGCGACCGGGGAAACACTTCCTACGATGTTCTGACGGGGGCGCTGCCGCTGCGGGATACCATCCATGAAACTAGCGTTCCGGGGCTGCATCTCAGCCCGGCTTCCGCCGATCTTTCAGGAGTCGATCTGGAAATCGTGGAGGAAGAGCGGCGCACGCATCTGCTGTTTGATGCGCTCGCGGAGGATACAGGCATCTCGTATGATTACGTCATCATAGATTGTCCGCCATCGCTGAGCCTCGTGACCATCAATGCCATGACCGCTTCCCATGCAGTGCTCGTGCCGCTGCAATGCGAGTTCTACGCGCTGGAGGGGTTGAGCCAGCTCTTGCGAACCATCGAGCGGGTGCGCGGGTCACTCAATCCGGGGCTGGAGATACAGGGCATCGTGCTGACGATGTATGATGCGCGGAACCGGCTGTCGGCGCAGGTTGCGGCAGATGTGCGCGAGCATATGGGGGATGCGGTCTACAAGACCGTGATCCCTCGCAACGTGCGAATCTCCGAAGCACCGTCGCATGGAAAACCCGCGCTGCTCTATGACCATGCCTGTGCCGGGAGCCAGGCGTATATCCAGCTTGCCAGCGAATTGCTGCGCCGGGAGCGCGACCGGATCGCCGCATGACAATCAAAGGAGTGTCCCCAATGTCCACGAAAGCCTCCCGAAAGGGTCTCGGCAAGGGTCTCTCCGCGTTGCTCGGGGATGATCCGGCGCAGGTGTCTAAGAAGACGCGGGATGTGGAGATCGTGTCGCTAACCGATATCGAGCCGAACCCGGACCAGCCGCGCAAGCGGTTCACGCCGGAGGAAGTGGCGTCCCTGGCGGCGTCGATCCGGGAGAAGGGTATTCTGCAACCGATTCTCGTGCGGCCCAGTCCGCGTGATGGAACGCAATACGAGATCGTGGCAGGGGAGCGGCGCTGGCGCGCAGCGCAGCAGGCGGCGCTGCATGAGGTGCCGGTTCTCGTTCAGCAGTTCTCGGATACCGAGGCGCTAGAAGTCGCGCTGATCGAGAATATTCAGCGTGTCGATCTGAACCCGATGGAAGAGGCGGAAAGCTATGCGCGGCTGATGGATGCGCATGAGTATACGCAGGAGAAATTGGCCGAAGCGGTCAGCAAGTCGCGCAGTCATATCGCCAATATGCTGCGGTTGATGAAGCTGCCGGTGCGGGTATGCGATGCGCTGCGGGCGGGTGATCTGTCGACCGGCCATGCGCGGGCGCTGATCGGGCACCCGGAGGCGGATGCGATTGCGCGGGAAGTCATCGCGCAGGGCTTGTCGGTGCGGGAGACGGAGCAGCGGGTCTCGGCGGAAAAGCGTGTGAGACAGAAGGTGGACAGGCCTGCGAAGGATACGGATACGCTGGCTCTTGAAGGCGATCTTGGAGCTGCATTGAAAGCGAAAGTGACGATCAAGCACGGGACGGCGGGGAACGGGACGATCCAGATTGCCTATAAGTCCTTGGATCAATTGGATGAATTGTGTGAACGTTTCGGGCTTTGAACGGTGTTCAAAATCATATCGTGAAAGCGAGAGAACGCATATTTTTCAGTGTCATACCCGCGAAATCGGGTATCCAGTTCGACGCATTCCTTGAACGAAAGATCGTTTTCCGACCTTACCGCAAGGGCTTGAGGAGCCATGGATTCCCGCCTTCGCGGGAATGACATCGTTTTTTGCGGATATCACCGTTCTGCAACACGAGAGTTCGGTAGGCGCAGGGCCGGGACAGGTGCTTGTGGTGTTTTTCACGGCGCGACCGCCAATCTGATCTCGAACTTTGCGCCGGTCGTGCTGGGGAGCAGGCTTAGGGTGCCACCGAAGCGGGCGATGATGGCGTGGCTGATCGCCAGTCCCAGCCCGGCTCCCGGTGCTGTTGTTCCGGCGCGGCCCCGTGAGAACTTGTCGAAGATGGCGCGAGTCTCGGCTTCGGGGATGCCCGGTCCGTTATCGGTGAAGACGGCCACGTAGTCCGTGCCCTCGACCCTGCTTTCGACATGGATGACGGGATCGTCGCTGCCACCGTATTTGATGCCGTTTGAGAGGACGTTGATGAAGACCTGATTGAGCCGAGCGAGGTTGCCCATCACGCGCACAGGCCGGTCCGTTCGGGTCGTCTCCACGTGTACGCCTGCGGTGCGGGAGAGGCCGAGGCAGGCGTCGAGGGCTTGGTCCAGCGCCTGTTCGGGGTCGATGCTCTCCAGCGCGCGCTCGGTGTCGCCGCTCTCGACCACGGCCATGTCGAGGATTTCATCGAGCAGGCCGGTCAAGCGGATGCTTTCGGCATTGATGATGCCGATGAAGCGTTGGCGCTCAATGGGGTCGAGATCGGAGGTGCCGACGAGAATTTCGGTGAAGGAGCGGATCGAGGTCATGGGGGTGCGCAGCTCATGGCTGACATGGCTGAGGAATTCGTCCTTCTGGCGGTCGAGGGCCTTCAGTCGCTCGTTGGCTGCTGTAAGCTGGGCGGCGGCGCGGGAAATCTCGTCGGATTTGCGGGTGACTTCGGCAGTGTATTCCATGAGGCGCGCGGTCTCGTCGGCGATCTGCACCAACTCGTCGAGGCTGATGGTTTCGCTGCCCGTGGCGCTGAGGATCATGGCGCGAGCCGAGGCGGCCCCGACGCTCGCTGCCATGCGCCGCTCCAGATGGGCAATGAATGCGTCGTCCACCTGGGGGAATTCCGTCGTCTCACCCTTGGAGAGCGCATAGGTACGGAAGATGCCGTAGGCGCGGTCGGCTCCCATGATGCGCTGGGCGAGGTCGAAAAGTTGATCGGCGGAGGCGGCGCGACCCCGCAAGGCACCCGAGCCGCCCCGGTCGCTGAAGACGCGCACGAAGAGGGCCGCTTGCAGCCGCTCGATGGGGGTGGGCAGGCGCGAGAGCGATCCGGTGATCAGGGCGAGGGTGTTGAGCAGAAGGCTCCAGAACAGGGCGTGCATGAGCGCGTCGCCGGTCTCCAGCCCGAACAATGCGCCGGGGCGCAGGAGGGTCAGGCCGAACGGTCCCTGCGCGGCGAGGGCATCCCACCATGCGATGCCCTGGAGGAGGTTGGGCAGAAAGAGGGTGTAGGCCCAGACGAGGCCGCCCGCGAAGAGGCCGAGGACGGCCCCCCGGCGGTTCGCGCCCTCCCAGTAGAGCGCGCCGAGAAGGGCGGGGAGGACTTGTGCGGCCCCGGCGAAGGCGATGAGGCCGATGGAGGCGAGGCCCGCTCCGGTGGCCCCTGTGCGCAGGTAGAGGAAACCGAGCGCGAGGATGAAGCAGATCGCGATGCGACGGGAAACGAGGAGGAAGCGTTGGACGTCGCCGCCTGCGCCCTGCTGCCATGTCGAGGAGCGCAGGGCCAGCGGCATCAGAATGTGGTTCGAGATCATGGTCGAGAGCGCGATGCAGGACACGATGACCATTGAGGTGCCGGAGGAGAAGCCGCCCAGGAAAGCGAGCAGGGCGATATCCGTGCGCCCCGCCGCGATGGGCATGGTCAGGACGAACATATCCGGGTTCGATCCTTCAGGCAGGATCGCCTGTCCCATGATCGCGATGGGCAGGACGCACAGACTCAGGACGAAGAGGTAGAGGGGGAACAGCCACGCGGCGGTGAAAAGGTGGCTCTCGGCCTCGTTCTCGACGAAGGTGACCTGAAACTGCCGGGGCAGGCAGACGATGGCCGCGCCCGACAGGACGATCAAGCCGACCCAGCGGATGCCGAATTCCTCGCCGGAATGGGCCGTGCTGGCGGTCATGCGGGCGAAGACTTCCTCCGGCCCGTCCGCCACGCCATAGACCGCGAGCAGGCCCACGGCGACGAGGGCCACCAGCTTGACGAGGGCTTCGACGGCGATGGCGGCGACCACGCCGAAATGACGCTCGCGGACATCGACCCGGCGGGTGCCGAAGAGGATAGTGAAGATCGCCAGCCCGACGGTGATCCAGAAGGCGATGACGAAATCGGGGGTGGCCGATGCCGCCGAGCCGGTGGGGTCTTCGGTCGCTGCGCCCAAGACCTGAAAACTGGTCGCGATGGCCTTGATCTGGAGGGCGATATAGGGGGCGGCGGCCAGCAGGGCGAGGATGGTGACGATGGCGGCGACGGAATCGCTCTTGCCGTAGCGGGAGGAGACGAAATCGGCGATGGAGGTGATGTTGTCGCGCCGGGTGATGCGCATGATCTTGCGCAGGAGGGTCCAGAATCCGACGAAGACGAGGGTGGGGCCGAGATAGATGGTGAGGTATTCCAGTCCGTTGCGGGTGGCCGAGCCGACCGCGCCGTAGAAGGTCCAGGAGGTACAATAGACCGAGATGGACAGGGTGTAGACGAGAGGCGAGGCGAGCCAGCGGGGGCGGCCTCCCCGGTCGCCGAGAAACGCGATGAGGAACAGCAGGAGCGCGAAGCCGACCGCCGCGATGAGCGCGAGTTCGCGCAGGGTCATGGGGTGTGTCCGGGGCTACGCTTGCTCGTCATTCCCGCGAAGGCGGGAACCTCACGCCGCTCGAACAGATTCCCGCGTGCGCAAGTTGGTATCTGGGATTCTTCTTTAACCAAAAAGGCTTTGTCATTCCGCAGCTTGACCGCGGAATCCATTTCAGAACCCATACTGCCTGAGCAAGTGGATAAATGGACCCCGCGATCAAGTCGCGGGGTGACAATTTCAAGGGCTGCTGCGTTTTCGCTAGAATGACAATTTTTCTTCTTCATCACTCGTCGCTATGCGCTGATCGCTTGAGACGGGAGGCGACGAAGAGCGCGCCGAGGATGAGGGCCAGCCACAGGCCGAACAGGTAGACCACGATCAGCGGGATGCCGAACACGCCGGTTTCGGGTCGGGCGAACAGGCCGATGAGGGGGGGCAGCAGGGCGAGGATGCCGAGGACCGGCACGATCAGCGCGAGATCGCGTGCCCTGCGTGGCGCGTCGCGTGGCGCTTCTTCAGCCACGCTCCGGCTCGTTCAGCAGTCGGGCGACCGTGGCGATCACGTCGTCATTGGCGAAGGGTTTGGTGACGAAGGCATCGACGCCGAGGTCTTCCGCTGCCTGCTTGTCATTGGCCTGTCCCTTTGCGGTCAGCATCAGAATCGGGAGGGTGCGGGTTTCGGCTTCGGCGCGCAGTTCCTTGAGAACGTCGAAGCCGGAGAGTTTGGGGAGCATCAGGTCGAGGACCAGCGTATCGGGCCGCGCGCGACGGACCATGGCCAGTGCCTCGGCTCCATCATGGGCGAGGCTGACCGTATGCCCCTCGCGCGCCAGCAGGAACCGCAGCGATTCCGCGATATTGCGCTCGTCCTCCGCTATCAGCACCCGCTTGGTCACGGTCTTCC
>CALHLW010000084.1 GCA_938034615.1 uncultured Neomegalonema sp.
CTGCAACTGACTCAACCCCCGAATCGCGCAGGGATTTTCGCCGCGCATACCCGTCGCGCGCCCTGTCACTGGAAAGACTCACTGCGGATATATGACTCGAAGAAAGTGATGTATCTTTCAGACTCCAAACATTTTTCTGGATTTTTCTAACGAAGTGATTCATGGTCTTCTCAAATACCAATGAGGAGAGAGCAGATGAAACTCCTATCGACAGTCGCCGTTGGCGCGCTCCTGCTGAGCGCATGTGCTCCCTTCGAGCACGGTCACTACGGTGCCGATGTGAACTACCAGCCACCGGTTGTCGCGCATGGATACGGCGATCCGTATTACGACGGTGCCGTCGCCGCGAGCAGCCGGGTCTTCCATGAACCTGCCCATTCGGTTCCGGCGACCTATTCGACGCCCATCGTTCAGGCGAATTACGTCGAGCCGGTGGTTCACCATCAGCCGCAGGTGATCCATCACGAGCCTCAGGTGGTCCACCATCCGGCTCCCGTCGTTCATCATGAACCGCAGGTGGTCCACCATCAGGCTCCTGTCGTTCACCATGAACCCCAGGTGATCCATCATCAGCCCCAGCAGGTCGTACATCACGATCCGCTGCCGTATTCGCAGCCGGTGCATCACGATTATCAGCCGGTTGCACAGGTTTCCTACCCGGCCCCCGTGCAGCACGTCGAGCCGCCCCGGTACATCGAGTCCGCGTCCTATGTGGAGCCGCCGCGCTACCATGCTCCCGATATTGCGCCGGTGCCCATCGCCAAGCCGTTCCACCATGAACCGCGTTACGTCGAAGCGCAGCCTCCGGTTCATCATCAGCCGCCGATCTATGATGCGCCTCCGCCCATCACGGTCGGCACGAGCGTGAGTGTCGAGGAACAGCGGACAGAAGCGCCGGTGGTCTATGCTCCGCCGCAGGTGGTGAATGCGCCCCCCGTCTATATGCGTGGCGCACCGCAATACGCGAACGAGCCCTATCCCGCGCCGCCCCTGCCGCAGTTCGGTCCGCCCGCCGGATATGGTGCCCCAGCGGGATTCGGCGGCGCTCCCTACGGAGCCGCGCCCTACGGCGCTCCTCCCGCCTATGGCTACCCGCAGCCCCCGGCACCGGCTTATGGCTATCCGCAGCCCGGCCCTGCTTTCGGTGGTGGATTCGGCAATCCATACGGTGCGCCTGTGGCGGCCAACGCACGGCCTTACCCAACGCCGGGCTATAATGGCGGCTACAACAACCCCTACGGACCGGGAAGCTGCGTGACGTCCTGCATCGGCAGTTCGTCGGTCTTCTGAGATCTTCCATCAGACCCACGATCCCGAAAGGGCGGCCCCTGTGCCGCCCTTTCCTGATTTCACGGTTTCGATACCCTGCATGAGTAGTCTCCCCTGATATTTGCGAGAGGGAAGACACGAGATGAAACCGCTGCATTTGCTCTGGGCTTTCTCGACCTTCACGCTCGGGGGCGCGCAGCGGCGTTTTCTGAGCCTCGCAGAGGCTCTTGGCCCTGCCTATTCACACAGCGTCTTCGCCATGGATGGTTGTCACGATGCCGCCGAAGCCGCGCCGCATCTGCCTCTCGATCTGATCGAGGGGGAGGCCGAGAAAGGGGCGCTCGTCTCCCGCGCTAACCTCGCCATGATGCGCGGCTTGATGGCCGAACGCCGCCCCGATCTGGTGCTGACGACAAATTGGGGGTCCATCGAGTGGATCGTCGCCAATACCGGCGCGCAATCGGTGCCGCATATCCATTTCGAGGATGGCTTCGGCCCGGATGAGCGTCCGGATGCGCAGAATCCGAAACGCCTTTGGGCGCGGCGGGTTCTGTTTCGCAAGCCGGGGCTGCATTGCGTGGCTCCGTCGCAGGTGTTGGAGAATGTCTACCGCCGGGCATGGAAATTGCCCGCCAGCCGCCTGCATTACATCCCGAATGGCGTGGACTGTACCCGCTTCGCTGCGCAGCCCCGCAGCGGCCCGCCGGTCATCGGCACCGTGGCCGCCCTGCGTCCCGAAAAACGCATCGACCGGATGATCGATGCCTTCGTCCTCGCCGCGATTCCTGATGCGACGCTGCTGATCGTCGGCGATGGTCCCGAGCGCGCTGCCCTGGAAGCGCGCGCCGTACCGGGGGTCGAATTTGCAGGGGCGCAGAGCGATGTGGCCCCGTTCCTCGCCCGCATGACCCATTTCGCGATGAGTTCGGATACCGAGCAGATGCCGATTTCGCTGGTCGAAGCCATGGCCTCGGGTCTGCCAGTCGCCGCGACCGATGTGGGGGACACCAAAACGATGGTCTGTCCTGAGAACCGACCTTTCGTCACACCGTTGGAGGATGCGGACGCGCTGGCGCAATCATTGGTCACGCTTGCCGCCGATCCGACGCTCTGCGCGCGCCTTGGCATGGCAAATGCGGAGAAGGCAATCAGCGAATACGGGCTCAATGCCATGGCTGAACGTTACGATACGTTGTTTCGCGAGCGGGCAGGGCGAGAAAGGGTCGCACTGGCTAGCTAGAGTGAAACGCAATCAAGATGAGTCAAAAATTGCCCAAGCGGTGCCCGCGGCAAGTGGGCATTTTTTGACATGTCATGGCCCTACCTGATCGCGTTTCACTGTAACGGCAGCGGCGTCGATCTCTGCCCGTACTGCCACGAGATCATCAGGTCTGATCCATCCACGCGTTTCCGCGTCGATTGCCGCTTGCAGCAGGTCTTCCTCCGCGAAGGCGGGAACGCCTGCCTGCCGTGCGGCACTGAAGATTTCCTGCACCTTCGCATCGCGCAGATCGTCACTGACGTCGCGAATCCAGATCGCCTTGATGCGATCCCCGTGCTTGTGCAGGGCTTCCACATATATTTCAGCGTCATGCTGGCCGCTGTCGCCAACGAGGATGAAGCCCAGATCGGGATAGGTCGCCATGATCCGGTTGATGGTGCCGGTCTTGTGCTTGCCGTGGGAGGATTTGAACCAGCGGGTTTCGTCCAACCCCCAGTCATCCATGAACATCGGCCCGCGCGGGATGCCGTTCAACGCCTTGAACCGCACGATCAGGTCGTAGAGTTTCCACGAGCCTGACGAGACATAGAAGACTGGATTGACCACCGGCTCGGCTCCCTCACGTTGCAGCGCCCTGTAGAGCGGGGCCAGCCCCGGAAACGCCACCCGTGCTTCGGGGTCCGACTCGACCACTGTACGGATGTTCTGCAACGGGGCAGCGATGCCTGTGCGGATGATCGTGTCGTCGATATCCGAGATGATCCCGAACCGCGCATCCGCACTTGGAACGAGGAATTCTCCGGCGACGGAGTGGGGGGCTTGCGTGCGCCCCGGAAAATCCTCCAGCGTTACGGTCGCCTCCTGCCAGCCCTCGGCAGTCTGCACGTCGAGTTCAGCATAGAAGAAGCCATCGGTATCCGTGGTGCAGGTTGTGGTCACGTCGCCGTATCGCACGGTGACGGTCGCCTCCATGATTTCTTCGGCCAGAAATCGTTGCAACGTGATGTAGAGATCTTCCAGCAAGCCCCCTTGGATGCTGGGCTTTTCCAAGGTGGATTCCTCGACGACCGAGCCGCGCAGCCAGATTTTGCCGCTCGTTCCGAACCCGCGATAAGGCACGACGATGATGCGCTCGTCCTGTCCCTCGCGTCGTCGCGCTTCGGATCGCAGGGAATCGATCCAGTCATCCGCCTTGCTTGCCGCTCGTCGTAAGAAACTCATCCGTCGCCCTCAAACATCTTTGCTGTTCGATATAGGGCGCGACGGTGGTGGCTTCGACAAGAGACTTGACGCCGCCGCCATCCTCGTCCGAGTGGTGATGAAACTCGAATCGACAGGAACCGCCGCCATGAATTTCGGC
>CALHLW010000085.1 GCA_938034615.1 uncultured Neomegalonema sp.
CCGCCCGGTCAGGCGCTCGGCGAACCGCTCCGGCAGAGGCCAGCGCAAGTCGGGGCGGTTCTGGATCGCCTTGACGATGGTTCGCCCCTCCAGCACAGGCGCAAGACCCCGCCGGACCGTCTCGACCTCGGGGAGTTCGGGCATCTAGGCGTCGCCCGCTGCGGCGCGCACTTCCTGATTCAGCCGGTCGATATACGGGTCCGACAGGTTCTGCCGCTCAAGGCCATCCGCCAGATCATAGAGATAGGCGCGGCAGGTGCCCAAGGAGCCTTCGCCCTTTGCGATGGCTTGCACCTGTTCCTCGTGGCGAATGACAGGTGAGTACCGGTCATGCTCGGGATTCGAGAGAAAGACGCAGGCGGGTAGCGGCCCCTCGGGCGTTTCCAGCGTCAGCCAAGCGGGGCGGTATACGCCGGAGATCATCTCGCGCCGCCAGAGGATCGTCGTCTCCTCTTCCCACTTGCCGTCGGGCAGGCGCAGGGCAACGCCGTCGCAGGTGCCGCCCTCATCCAAGGCCAGCCAGAGACCGGGGCAGTCCGGCGAGCCGCGACCGATGGGCGCCCAGACGCAGAAGCGCCGCGAATGACCCGGCAGGCGCGCGGGGCGGCGATCCGTCACCTCAACGATGGGGTTCCAGATCAGCGACCCATAGCCGAAGACCCATAGCTCACCGACCTCCTCGGCCTTGTCGAGAATAGCCCGTCGCGATGCCTCGAACGCCCCTTCTTCCATCAGCGTCATCTCGCCGGGGGCTTCGTCCAGCATCTTCTGCTTGAAGCTGTCATCGGTAAGAGAGTCGCGGGAAAGGGGCATGGGGTTGTCTCGGTTGCGGTTTCGCGACACCCTAACGCCGTCATTCCAAGGGGCAAGACCCATGAGCGAAACCTATACAAACGCCAATATGCTGCGCATCCTGCGTTCTGTGAAGACCATCGCGATGGTCGGGGCGTCGGCGAAGTGGCAGCGGCCCAGCTATTTTGCGATGAAATACCTTCAGGCGAAGGGGTATCGGGTGATCCCGGTCAATCCGGGGGTGGCGGGGCAGGAAATCCTCGGGGAGACGGTCTACGGGTCGCTGGCCGATGTGCCGGGGCCGTTCGAGATGGTCGATATCTTCCGCAATTCAGAGGCCGCGCTGGGCATCACACAGGACGCCGTCGCGATGGCCGAGGAAAAGGGTATCCGAGTCGTGTGGATGCAGCTTGGCGTGGTGAATGACGAAGCCGCCGCATTGGCGCGCGAAGCGGGGCTGGAGGTCGTAATGGACCGCTGCCCGAAGATCGAATTCGGACGATTGAACGCGGAACTGAGCTGGGGCGGCTTCGATTCGGGGGTGATTACGGCGCGGCGGCGGCGGGTTTGATCGTGCGGGGTCTGGCCCTCCGGTCTTGAAGTGTGACATACAAAGCCGACGTGATCCCCAACGAACGCGAGTGCCCCGATGACCGCCACCAACACCGTTGCCAGTCAGGTCATGTGGAACCGGCTGATCTCCGTCGTGGAGGAGCAGGCACAAGCGCTGATCCGCACGGCTTTCTCTACGTCAGTCCGGGAAGCGGGGGATTTGTCCGCCGGGGTCTATGACCGCGAGGGGCGGATGCTGGCGCAGGCTGTCACGGGGACGCCCGGCCATGTCAATTCCATGGCGGCCTCTGTCGGGCATTTCATCCGCGAAATCGGCGTGGAGGCGATGGAGGAGGGCGATGTCTACATCACGAACGATCCGTGGAAAGGCACCGGGCACCTGCATGATATAACAGTCGTCACGCCGTCCTTCCATGGTGGCGCGCTGATCGGGTTCTTCGCCTGTACCGCTCATGTGGTGGATATCGGCGGGCGGGGCTTCGGGGCGGATTCCAATTCGGTCTTCGAGGAAGGGCTGCGGATGCCGATCATGTATTTCGCCCGCAAGGGCGAGGTGGATCGCACTCTCGTGCAGATCATGCGCGCCAATATCCGCGAGCCGGATCAGGTGGTCGGCGATGTCTATGCGCTCGCCGCCTGCAATGAGATCGGCCATCGCCGCCTGATCGCCATGCTGGAGGAATTCGGCATCCCCGACCTGACGGAGATTGCCGCCTTTATCCTCGATAACAGTCACCGGGCCACTGTCGAGCGCATCGCTGCGCTGACCCCCGGCACGGCGTCACACACCATGACCATCGACGGTTTCGCAACCCCCGTGGACCTCGTCGTTTCGCTGGAGATCATGGCTGACCGTATCCATTCGGATTTCTCTGGCACCTCCCCTGTGGACCCGAAAGGCATCAACGTGCCGCTGGTCTATACGGAGGCCTATGCCGCCTATGCCCTGAAATGCGCGATTGCGCCGGATATCCCGAATAACGCAGCATCGCTCGCGCCCTTCACCGTCAGCGCGCCGGATGGGTGCATTCTCAATGCCACCGATCCCGCGCCAGTCGCCCTGCGCCATGTGATCGGGCATATGGTGCCGGACACGATCTTTGGCGCACTCGATCAGCTCGTGCCCGATCTCGTTCCGGCGGAGGGAGCGGGGTCACTGTGCAATTTCCAGGTTTCGATCCGCCCCCGCACCGACGTTGAGGCGACCCCGGATGCGCGTCGGTCCGAAGTGCTGATGTTCAATTCGGGGGGCGCGGGCGCACGACCAAGTCTCGACGGGCTGAACGCCACCGCCTTTCCTTCAGGCGTGATGACCATGCCTGTGGAGGCCACCGAGCATACCGGCCCCGTCATCATCTGGCGCAAGGAATTGCGGGATGGTTCGGGCGGGGCAGGGCGGCAACGGGGCGGCGTAGGCCAGATAATCGAATTGAGCGCCGCCGAGGGGCATCAATGCGATATCAGCGCGATGTTCGACCGTGTCCGTCATCCCGCACGGGGGCGGAAAGGCGGTCTGGAGGGCGGCGCGACGGTCTTTACCGTCGATGACGGCACGCCGCTGGCGGGCAAGGGCCGACAGGCCGTGCCCCCCGGTCATCGTGTGGTGATGCACCTGCCCGGCGGTGCAGGCTATGGCGATCCGGCAGAGCGGGATCGCGAAGCCCTCAAACGCGATGTGGAACGCGGCTACCTGACCCGCGACGACGCCATCCGCGACTACGGCATTGATCCCTTAGCTTAGGAGCGCCCCTACGATGTAGGCGATGGTGGCCGCGACGATGAAACCGGAAGAAATGATGGCGAAGGTCGGCGCGGTCATGGGATGTCTCCTTCATCGGATGGCGGGTGTTCATCCCTTCCACGCGCGAACGCGCCCGATCTGTCGCTGTATTTTTTGGTGTAGGACGCAAAGCGCCGCTCTGTATGCAGTCTGTGGTTTTGAATATCACTGAAAAATGAACGCTGTATTTAAAATACATAAGAAACACGATTAACAAGATTATAATCGGCATCGACAGGCTCACCCTTGGGGCATGTCTATGATCGGCAACGCGCGCGTTGTGCACCTGACGTCCGATGTTCACTTCTTTCGTCTCTCCCGGCATCTGACGTTTCCATGCGACAGCGTGTCGGCGCGGGGCGGTGGGCGTTGACGCGCAGCAGCTTACTTGGTTTTGTCATTCGGCAGTCACTCCCCAACCCGCGAGGTTCCCATGCGATTCGAGGCTCCTGAAACCGTCGAGGCGGCGGTCGCCCTGTTGGCCGGAGAAGCGGGCACGGCGTTTCCCTTGTCCGGCGGCACCGACCTGCTGGTCCAGATGCGCTCCGGCCGCATCGCCCCGGATCTGGTGGTGGATACTAAGCGCATTCCCGCCCTACGTGAGATCGCGCGTGAAGCGGGCGGCTGGCGCATCGGTGCGGCGGTCTCCGGGGCCGAGATCAACGAACACGCCGAACTGGTTGCGGCATGGCCGGGCATTGCCGAAGCCGCCAATCTCGTCGGTTCGACGCAGGTAGCCGGGCGCGCGACGTTGGCCGGGAATCTCTGCACGTCGTCACCAGCCGCCGATACCGTGCCTGCCATGGTCGCCGCCGGAGCACTTGCCCGGATCGTCGGGCCTGCGGGCAAGCGCGAAATCCCGGTCGAGGATGTTCCCGTTGGCGTCCAGAAAAACTCGCTGGCCAAGGGCGAGATGGTCGAATGTATTCTGCTGCCCGCCAAGCCCGACCGCTCCTCCGACTGCTATCTGCGCTTCATCCCCCGCACTGAGATGGACATCGCCGTTGTCGGATGCGGCGTCTCGGTCACGCTGGACGAGGGCGGTACGGTGACGGCAGCGAAGGTCGCGCTGGGCGCGGTCGCCCCGACGGTGGTGGTGGTCGAGGACGGCGCGCAAGCCATCATCGGCACGAAGCTGGACGATGCCGCGCTCGATGCGCTGGCAAAGGCCTGCGAAGCCGCCTGCAACCCCATTGATGACAAGCGCGGCACCGTCGAGTTCCGCACCGAAGTCGCGGGCACGCTCGCCCGCCGCGCCGTGAAGATCGCCGCCGACCGTGCGAGGGGGGTCGTATGAATCTGTGTTGTTGCTGCCCCGGCCAACGAGCCGGGGCCTCGATGATCCTGGTCGAGACTCGCCGCATCGTGCCATCGAGACCCCGGATCAAGTCCGGGGATGCAGTGCTTTCAGAAAATGCGCGCAAGATGAAAAGGCTGTCAGCATGAGTTCCATCCACGTCACTTCCGCCGTCAATGGCGATCCCGTTGAATTCCTCTGTGAACCCGAGGAAACCCTGCTGGACGTCCTGCGCGATCGGCTGGGGATGACCGGCACGAAGGAAGGCTGCGGCACCGGCGATTGCGGCGCGTGTTCGATCACGCTCGATGGTCGCCTCGTCTGCGCCTGCCTCGTGATGGGGGCCGAGGCCGAGGGCCGCCAGATCGGCACCATCGAGGGCATGGCCGATGGCGAAACGCTGCACCCCTTGCAAAAGAAATTCCTCGAACACGCCGCCCTGCAATGCGGCATCTGCACGCCGGGTTTCCTCGTCGCTGCCAAATCGCTGCTGGAGAAGAACCCCGACCCCACCGAAGAGGAAGTCCGCTACTGGCTCGCAGGCAACCTCTGCCGCTGCACCGGTTACGACAAGATCATCCGTGCCGTCATGGACACCGCTGAAGACATGAGGAAGGGCAATGTCTGAAAGACCAAGAAAAAGTTTATATGTCTGATAAAAAAGAGGAAATACCGGACGACACCTTGGAGCAGACCTTGCTTCTTAAGGGTATGCTGGCGAACCTTGCTACTGGTGGATGGCTCGACGATGAGCGTTACCGTCTAATACGAGCTAACCTATTAAAGGATGTAAAAGCAAAGCGTTCAGTTCCAATTTGGATTATTTCAAACTTAAATGCCGATGATCTTTGGAGGCACCTAAAGGGTATTCATACAGGGAGCGGAGCATATGAAATTAGGAGTCGATATGTCGCTGATGAACTTAGTCCGTTAATACAATCCCTCGTCAACGGATCGACGGCAGTAGATAGTGAAATCCTTGACAGTCTTTCAAGTTACGATTCTTCCAATGTGGGAAAAGCTTGGGAAAAAGCTCTTGAGAGGCGGCATGTAGATCCAGAAGGTGCTGTTACGTCAGCTAGGACATTGCTGGAGATGATTTGCAAGTACATACTCGATGACTCAGGTATCGAATACAACGAGAAGTTCGATCTGCCTAAATTATATAGCGAGTGTGCAAAATCTTTAAGCCTTTCTCCATCTCAGCATACTGAACAACAATTCAAGAAGATTCTTAGTGGCTGCCATTCGGTCGTGGATGGAATTGGTAGTCTGAGA
>CALHLW010000086.1 GCA_938034615.1 uncultured Neomegalonema sp.
GGCAAGGGTCACGACAGGGGCCGCGAGAGACGCACCGAAGAACAGGAATGTCGCGCCGACGATGAGAATCTTCAAGGTAATCGGCAGGCTCTGGTCCTGAATCTGCGTGACGCCCTGAAACAGCGCGACCATGAACCCGACGAGGGCTGCGACGATCAACGGTGGAGCCGCGCTCTTCATGCTCGCCACCGCAGTGAGCAGCAGATAACGGGCGAGGAAATCCTCGGTCATGGGCGGCTTTCCCTCATGTGTAGCTCAAGACGAGGCCCTGCACGAGACGGGACCACCCATCCACGGCGACGAACAAGAACAGCTTGAACGGAATTGCGATCATGATCGGCGAGACCATCATCATGCCGAGCGACATCAGGATCGCGGAGACGATCAGATCGATGGCGAGGAACGGCAGGTAGAGCAGGAAGCCGATCTCGAAGGCGCGGGTCAATTCGGAAACCAGAAAGGCCGGCACGAGTACCGATAGAGCGTCGTCCTCGACCCCCTGCGCGAGTTCCGGTCCCCAGACGGAAGCGGTCGCCTCCAGGAAAAACGCGCGGTCGTCGGGGCGTGCATGGCGCAACAAGAAATCCCGAATCGGCTCGACGCCCTGATCGAAAACGACGATCCAGTCATCCAGCGTTTCGAAATTCAGGGCAGGGTCGGTGAGGATCGTTTGCAACTGCGCCGCCATCGGCGCCGCAATATAGACGGTCAGGACAAGCGCGATGCCGTAGATCACCATGTTCGGCGGCGTCTGCTGTACCCCCAACGCATTGCGGACGATAAGCAGAACGACCGTTATTTTGGCGAAGGCCGTCACCCCCACCGCCACGAAGGGCAGGAACCCCAGCATCATCACGACGATGATGAGGGACAGGACGTTGGCGTTAAGCTCAGGCATTGCCGTTCAACTGCGTGATCCTAACGCCGAGTTGGTCGCCGATCATAACCATTTCTCCGGCCCCGATGCGCCGCCCGTTGGCGAATATCTGGACGATGGAAGACGCGGCACGGTCGAGCGGGACAGGTGAGCCGACACTCAGACCTCGCAATTCGTCGAGTGTCATGTCCTTACGTCCCACCTCGAAGACGAGGCGCACGGGTAAATCGTCGATGGCAGATTCCATGACGGCCTGTACGGGCCGGTCCTGGTCATCGTCTTCGTTCATCAGAAATTCTCCCAAGGCATAGCGCTCTCGCGATTTGAGCGGTTCGTTGAGATGGAGATACCCCTCCTCATCGAAGGTCGCAGTAGCATGGAGAGCTTCGGCGACCACGACGGCAGCACCTCCCGGCACGGCGACCCGGTCGAAGAGCATTGCATCCCCCACGCCAAGGGCTCGTACTGCTGAGGAGGAGAGATCGGTAAAGGCGACACGGCACGCGAGAGTAAAGGCGATACCCTCGATCTCGCTATTCATTGCTGGCTGTCGCTCCCAATGCCGAGCGACGAGGGAGAGGAGTGCGGTCGATGCATGAAGGCGTCCGGGCCAGATCAATCCGGTTTCGGTCGCGCGCAATTCGAAGGGCAGGCTCGCGAGAGATCGACGGTCGCGCCTCCGGTCGATGTCGAGGAAGGCGATCTCGGCACCCAACCGGGCCTCCATAGCCTCGATTCGTTCCGTGAGAACGGTTTCGACGACCATCGCGGCAAGTTCGGCGTCGAGGTGATCGGGACGCACGCGAATATCGGCATGGACGAGCATGCGTTGCACCACTGGCGTGACCGTCGTGATGTAGCCAACCTCTCCCGCCACAGTGAACGCAATATCGACCGGATCGCCCGCATCCTCCCAGTCGAGTCGCCCCTCGGGCACGAGCATGACACCCATGTCTGCGATGATCGGCATCGGCGCGCGGGGGCGCGCGAGGCGATTACTCCTCAAAGCCGCCTGAGGTCTTATCCCCGGCGGTGAGAACGGGCGTATCGATTGCCGGGAGGGATGGAGAACTTCGAGCATTGTCAGCTATCCATCCTCTCTCATGGTGACACGGGCCGCAGCGATCTCGTCACGGTCCTGTTCCTGCCGCCGCTCCAGAGCACGCATCGCAGATCGGGCCATGGTCTTTCTCATCTCCTGCAAGTTCTCTGCCGCTTGCGATGCCTTCTGCCAGTGCAATCGGGCCTCGTTCACGGCATCCATGGCCATGGCCACCGCGCCCTGCGCCAAGGCAATTGGATCGTGGAAGGCTTCGCGAACCTGCAATTGATCCGCATGGAAGGCACGCATACCCATGATACGATTCGGGTCGATTCCGGTTCGCGCGCGCTCTTCGAAGGCGCGCAGGTTTGCCTCCATGCGCGCATCGAACGCAGCGAGAGCGCCGGTTGCCTCCGCAAGTTTGCCTTCCGCCTGCGCCTGCATCTGACGTGCCCGTTGCAGGGCGGCGAGCGCACGCTCTTCGCGGCGGCGGCGCACACGCAGCGCCTCGGCAAGTTGGGACGGATTCATTGGGGCGGCGAGGCGAGAAAGGTCATCGCCTCCGTGATCGTCTGCCAGCTTTCCGATTTGTCGAGAGAATGGTGAATGAAGGCGTCCATCCGCTCCTTCTTCGCGATGGCCTCGTCTGTAAAGGCATCAGACCCCCTCGCGTACTCGCCCATCCTCAGCAGAAGTTCGATCTCGTCGTAGCGGGCGAGCAGGCTGCGCACCCGTTCGGCGGCTCGGGAATGCCCTGCATCGACGACACGGGCCATCACGCGGCTTCGGCTGGCGAGAACATCGATGGCGGGAAATTTGCCGGCTTCGGCCAGCTTGCGCGAGAGAATGATATGGCCGTCGAGCAGAGAGCGCGCTTCTTCGGCGATGGGATCGCCCATGCCGTCATCCTCAACCAGAACGGTGTAGAACGCGGTGATCGAGCCGCCATTGGCGCTGACCCCGGCGCGTTCGAGCAATTTCGGCATCATCGCAAAGACCGAGGGCGGAAAGGCGCGGCGGGCAGGGGGCTCGCCTGCCGCCAACCCGATCTCGCGCTGGGCACGGGCAAGGCGGGTGAGGCTGTCCATCAGGAAGAGGACGCGCTTGCCCTGATCGCGGAAATACTCCGCGATGGCAGCCGCGATGAAGGGCGCCTTGATCCGCTCCATCGCCGGACGGTCGGAGGTCGCGGCGACGATCACGGATTTTGCCAAACCTTCGGGACCAAGGGTGTCCTGAATGAACTCGGTCACCTCGCGGCCACGCTCGCCGACCATGGCGATCACAGCTACATCTGCCGACGCCGCCTTGGCGAGAGCGGAGACGACGGTAGATTTGCCGGTACCCGGCTCCCCGAACAATCCGACGCGCTGACCTTCACCGATGGTATTGAAAGCGTCGATGGCGGGAATGCCGAGCGGCATCGCATCCATTACAGGCCGACGCGCGAGGGCATCGATGGCAACTCCGTCCGCCGGACGCCATTCGGCGACCTGAAGGAGACCATGGGTGCGCGTGTCGAGCGGATTACCGAGACCATCGAGAACCCGGCCCAGCAACCCTTCCCCTGCCGGAGCAGACAGGGGTGCACCTACAGGCGTGACCCGCGTTCGCGAGGAAAGCCCTGACATTTCGCCAATTACCCCAAGCAGGGCGACCCCGTCCCGAAAACCCACGATCTCAGCCAGACGCGGGGCATCTTGATTCAGTCCAGGGTCTTCGAGCGCGCATATCTCCCCGAGTTTTCCCCCTGCGAGAATCGCCTCCACGATAGTGCCCGATACTTTCGAGACGCGACCCACAGTGGGGCGCAACGGGACCGACTGTCCGGCACGCTCAAGACGATCGATACTGGTCTGCGGTCCATAGCGGTCAAAGCTGTCGGTGAGGGCGCTCATCGGTCGTCCCTTCCCGTGCGCGCATCGCGAAAGCCGCGTTCGAGAGCGCGAATCTGGAACTCGATCCCCAGTTCGACGTCCCCGAATGCCGAGCGAAGGATGCTCGATTCGAGAGGACAGTCGGGGTCGCCACGTACTTCCAGCATTTCCGGTGGGATGCCGCGTTGCTCGAACTTCTCACGCAAAGTGTGCATGAGAGGCGGCGCTACGATGAGGACAGCACCGCCCCCGATGTCGGTTTCCCGCAGCGCACAGGCGACAGCACCAACCACCTTCTCTGCCTTCGGAATCGGATCGAGGATGCGGCGCAAGCTGGTCATCACTACACCGGTCAGGGTTTCCTGACTACGCGCGAGCTGATCGTTCATGCGCGCAACATATTCGGCGACGAGCGCGGCCCTGTCGGTTTCGGCCTCGGCACGAGCGGCGGCGCGAATAGCTTCCGCTTCATCGTGCGCGGCAGCGATAACTGAGGCGGCCTCGCCCTGTGCCTGCTCGATCCCCTGACGGGCATTGGCCAATGCCTCAAAATCATGGGCTTTCAGCACTTTCGATGCAGCTTTTGCTTCCTCAGTCGGGACGAAGGCATCCGTGCCGTCCTGCATCATGCTTCCCTTCGAACAGGTTCATCGCGTTCCGCCAGAGCGAGATCGAGCCGAGCGGCAAAGAGAGCTGCGCGGCGGTGACAGTCTCTCGGGCGGCAGCCTTCCGTTGCAACTTCGCCGCCAGCTTGCGGAATCGGCGGGGTCAGGGCGCGGAAGAAATCGCGAAGGACTGAAGGTTGACCGTGAACCCAGCAGGTCCAGCATTGCAGACCATCTCGCAGAATCGCCTCGACGAGGGCGTCTTCGTCCTCTCCCACGGGATGAGGCGCCGCGATTTCGCGTGCCCGCTCAAGCGATTCCCCATTTGTAGCCTGACGTGCATGGTGAGCGGCTAAGGGCAGACCTAAGCGTGTGGAGAGATCGGCGAGGACGGTTTGGTCGATAATCCGGCGCAGCGGCGCAAACTGACACATCGTCCCGACGTCAACGATCAAGTCGCGCAAACCGGACTCATCTAGCGAGATCAAAGCGGCAGCGGGGCTGGCGATGAGATCGGGGAGGGAAGCCTGCGCCCCGGTGTGAAGTAGGAAACGGCGTTCTAGGCGCGTCCGAAAACGAGGGTGCTTCAGCCGATTCGCTAGTTCAGGCGGCAAATCGCACGTGATTCGCTCGGGCGAAAGTTTACGCAGCAAAGTGGCAGTATCAGAGAGGGCCTTGAGACGTTGCGCCGCCCGACTTTCTGTCGAACTTGCAACGATTTGCGTCACGACCCCCTGCGCCGCCGTTCGGATCGGGCGGGCACCTCTTCTGCCATCGGAACGGGTCGGGAGCGTCGGCGTGGCCCATCGAAAAGGCCCTTGGCTGCGATCAGCAGAACAAGCAAACCACCCGCAAGAATCGCGGCGATAGCCGGATCGAAAGGCGACGGATCGCTCACCACGGCCCGTGCAACATAGGTGCGTGGTGCGCTGGCTTCGTTGGCCTGCGCTTCGCCGGTAGGCCATGCCATCTCTGCAAGCAGGCCGTCTCCGGAAGCGCGCTCCGATACCGGAGCAACAGTGCCGTTCAACCCCGGAGATCGACTACCCAGCGAACGGGTTACAGGGAAGAGCGCCACGAGAACATCATCATATTCGAGATCATCGACAGCATGAGAGACGAGGAGTTTGATGCGCGGCACCAAACCTTCCGTGGACAACACTTCCTCATGATGAATCGCGACAGATGCGGATGACTTTCCGACCCGTCGACCGAGCGGATCGAGAGCAGGCGTGGCCAAATGAACGCGCGCAGAAACGACCCCGTCGATGCCGGAGACCGTCTGCGACAACTCCTGCGAGATCGCATAGCCAAGACGCGCCCGTTCCTCTGAAGGAGAGGCGATCAGCCGATCATTCTCGAAGACATCGACCATTGAATGGAACTGCGGACGTGGCAGACCGCTATCGGCGATGAGTTGCACCGCCATCGCGAAATCGCCTTCGGGAACTTCGACCGCGAAGGTTCCATCCTTCTCTTCGATGCGCTTTGCATCGACGGAAGAAGACAGGAGAAGCGCCGTGATCTCGTTCGCGTCACGCTGCGAAAGTTTATCATATACCTCGACCCGACACCCCGCCAGCGCAAGCAGCGCAGCGAAGGCCAAGGCAGATTTGCGAATCGGCATGGACCTACTCCAGAACTCGCACCGAAGATGTTCGGTGAGTGGGGTTACTGGCCGCGCATGAGCGAGGACGCGGAAGACGAGAATTGGGAACCCGTCTTGACGATCAATTGTGTTTCGATGGCGTAGTCAAAGCTGCGCGTCATTGCGCCGACCGCTTCATCGAAGCCAACCGATTCGGCTGGTTTCGCGGCGATCTCGCCACCCGATGACGGACGTATGGAGGCAGGGCCGGAGAGAAGCTCTTCCTTTGCCGCAGCGACAGGCGATGCAGGACCGCCCTGAGCCATGCTCATCGATTCACGCTTGGCAGCACGGCTCTGCTCGAAATTCCTCAGCGTATCGAGAATCCCAGACCCGATCCGATCCATTGGAGCATTCGATTCGGCTGGAGGTTCAAAGCTGATACGGACTTGATTCGTAGCTTGACCACCGGTCATCGAATCTTTGTTGGCAGTCTGCGCAGCGGCGCGTTCCATAGAAACACCCGCTTGGGCGGCGGCGCCACCCTGCGATGCTATCGCTGTTATAGACACAGCAAACCCCTTTACCACCGTCTAAGCGGCGGAAAAATCTGTCAGGAAATCGCCCTCAGGCGAGAAACGAAACTCTGGTTCCGTCATCGCCCGGTCCCCCACCACCTGCTCCACCGGCGGCGACTCCGGGTAGACGGAGCGGTTGTAAATCAGCTCTGTCACATAGCGTGTGCAGATGCCTGGAGGGGAACCTTTCGAGGGACGCCTCACGACCCGCCAGCGCGCGCGCCAATGCGCGCAGCAATCCCGAGCGGGCCATCCTGCGCGCCAGACCAGCCACGAAAACGCGCGCGAAAGCGCGTCGAGCGCTTTCTTGCTGGTTTCCGTATCGATCATCGGCGTGCATGACTATGGGTCGTCCCTTTTAAACTCTTGAAGCAGTAACTTGCGACATGCGACCCGGTCGGATGTAGCCCCGACCTGATCGCGCGGCGCAATCAATCAACCGCGCTTTCGTCCTTCATCACGGACTGGATGATGTCGCCGCCGATGAGTTGCAGCATCACGGCGGCTGTGTTGGTGATGCCTTCATTGAAGACGGCATCAAAATTTCCACCCTCTGCCCCGTTGACCGAGGCAGGATTGGCAGCATCTGCTGCGTTTCCTATCGAGTTCAATCCGTTCATTTCTTCAGTCCTTTCAACCGCATCGCTCAGGCGACACCGTAACTCTGCATCAGGCGGCGGGCACCACAATCAGGCCCGCGCAATATCTCGCGGCGCAGCCCCTTGGCCTCCGCATGTCGTCCGAATCCCATAAGAAAGATCGCAAGAACCGCCTTTGCCTCACGGACACACAGCTGACGTGTCGCGATGGAGCGGCGTAGACGGGCAAACGCATCACGCTCACGTCCCGCAGCAACTTCGATCATCGCGAGACCGATCGAACCAGCGGCGTTATGAGGCTGCTCCTCGTCGATCAGCCGAAAAATGGGGGTCGCATCTTCCCCACGCTCGATAGCGAGAGCCAAAACGCCAATTTCGCAAAGCAACTTGAGATCTTCGCGCGAGACACGCTCCGACTCACACTCCCCAGTCCTTGTCTCTGGCATCGCGGCAGCAGCTTCAAGTGCGGTAAAATCGAAGGCTTCGAGCATCCTAACCTCCCCACCGTCCGCCGCGATTAATCAACGGCGTTACGCGCACGACAGGCTTAACCGCCGGCCGTTGCATTCCACGGGCGAGCATGGCCTGAAGACGGCGCTCCTCTGCAAGACGCTCGAGCTCAGCGATCCGAAGACGCTCGGCCTTCTCTGCGCGTTCTTTCTCTTGAATTTCTCTCTTCGCGAGACGCTCGGCCTCCCGTGCATCCCTCGCAGTTCGTGTCTCGACGAGTTCGGCAAGAACGATCTCGACAATACCGATGTAGCGGGGCGGACCGACCATGAGAGCAAGTTGCCCGTCTATCGCAGTGATCGGGAAACGCGGCTCGTAAGTACCGAGAGCCTCAAGCGCCCCGACGAGATCTGCTCGAGTCACGCCACCCATATCGAGGATACGACTGACCTGCTCACTGTTCGATGAGATTTCGATTCGGCGCCCGTCATAGCGCCAGTCGAGTGCGTATTCACGGGCGATTCCATCCACGATCTCCTCGCCGGTAGCTCCTTCGAATCGGGCCGTCACACGAGCGTCGATATTATCGGAAAGGACCACAGGAACGCCTGCAAGCGCACCGAACTGGACAAGAACATCCCGAATATTCTGGTTCCGTACGACCATGTTGAATCGCTCGGAACGCCAGCCGTCGCCCTGCGTAGTAGCGACGGCAATAACCGGCGCGAGAACGAGAGGGAGCAGAACTGATGCGAAACGACGAGCCATGCGACACCTAACAGCTTCTGTTACGCCACGGCACGACTTTGCCCCAGCCATCAAAGACTTCGCACATATAATATCCCGAAACAAGACGGATTCGACGTTCAGATCAAAAATTTGGATCGTACTGCGTCATATTTTGCAAAGTTTTCTTGCTTGTGTATCGTTTTGGTGCAACGCTTAACTTGTTCTGGTTGAGATTGGGACGGCGACCCCGTGACCGAGCAGGACTCAAACAGTGTAATGGATGCAGGGGAAAGCACCATGGCTTTTAACGTAAGCGGCGCTTCGGGTGGTTACACCTCAGGCGGTACAAGCTCGAGCACGGGCAAATTCGACAGCTACTACGGTGGCGGCACAACCAGCCCACAAGGTCCAGCTGGTCCAGCTGGTCCAGCTGGCCCTCAAGGCGAAAAGGGTGACACCGGCGCTAAGGGCCATGACGGTCACGACGGCAAGGACGGTGCCGATGGAGCCAAAGGCGACACCGGTGCAACCGGAGCCAAAGGCGACACCGGAGCAACCGGCGCTAAAGGCGATACGGGCGCGGCTGGTGCGGACGGCAAAGACGGTGCCGATGGCGCTAAAGGCGACACGGGCGCTACCGGAGCCAAAGGCGACACCGGCGCGGCTGGTGCTGATGGTAAAGACGGCGCCGATGGAGCCGACGGCAAAGACGGTGCTGATGGCGCTAAAGGCGACACGGGCGCTACCGGAGCCAAAGGCGATACCGGAGCAACCGGCGCTAAAGGTGACACTGGCGCGGCTGGTGCTGATGGCAAAGACGGCACGAACGGCACCAATGGTGTTGATGGTAAAGACGGCGCTGATGGTGCCAGCTTTGACGACGTATTCGCTCGTGAGGGCTTTGACACCAACGGTAACGGCAAGGCGGATCGTGCCGAGCTGATCGCTGCCTTCGGCGGTGACCAAGGTGAAAAAGGTGAAAAAGGCGACACCGGTGCCACTGGCGCAACGGGTGCCAAAGGCGATACCGGCGCGGCCGGTGCTGACGGCAAAGACGGTGCCGATGGCGCTGACGGAGCCAAAGGCGATACCGGAGCAACCGGCGCTCAGGGTGCCAAAGGCGACACCGGTGCCACTGGCGCAACGGGCGCCAAAGGCGATACCGGCGCGGCCGGTGCTGACGGAGCCAAAGGCGATACCGGAGCAACCGGCGCTCAGGGTGCTAAAGGCGACACCGGGGCAACCGGCGCTGCTGGGGCCAACGGAGCCGACGGTAAAGACGGTGCCGATGGAGCCAAAGGCGACAAGGGTGATACCGGCGCAACCGGCGCTCAGGGTGCCAAAGGCGACACCGGCGCAACTGGCGCTCAGGGTGCTAAAGGTGACACCGGGGCAACCGGCGCTGCTGGGGCCAACGGAGCCGACGGTAAAGACGGTGCCGATGGAGCCAAAGGCGACAAGGGTGATACCGGCGCGACCGGCGCTCAGGGTGCCAAAGGCGATAAAGGTGACACCGGCGCTCAGGGTGCCACTGGCGCAACGGGTGCCACTGGCGCAACTGGAGCCACCGGCGCAACGGGTGCTACTGGCGCTCAGGGCGAAAAAGGTGACACCGGCGCAACGGGTGCTACCGGCGCAACGGGTGCTACCGGCGCAACGGGTGCTACCGGCGCAACAGGTGCTACCGGCGCACAGGGTCCACAGGGCGTAGCTGGCCCTCAAGGTCCTCAGGGCGCTACCGGCGCAACCGGTGCTCAGGGTCCTCAAGGCGTTGCTGGTCCTCAGGGCGCAACCGGTGCTCAGGGTCCACAGGGCGTTGCTGGTCCTCAGGGCGCAACCGGTGCTCAGGGTCCACAGGGCGTAGCTGGCCCTCAGGGTGCTACCGGCGCAACGGGCGCTCAGGGTCCAGCTGGGCCAGCTGGCTCCGGCAAGACCGTCAACGTGAACGTCACCGTGAACAAAGGTTCGAACAACGGTGCCGCTTCGATGACAAGCAACGCAGCTTCCAACCAGACCGGTGGCGGCAGCAACGTTGTCTCGATCATGTCTGGCGCTTCGGCTAGCCAGACCAACGGCGGCATGGTTGCCTCGCTCGGTAACTCGGTGAGTGTTCTGCAGGGTGTCGTGAACAACCTGCAGACTGTCATCACCTCCGGTGGCAGCGCTTCCGCTGTTCAGGCCGGTGCAGGAAACGTCGTTTCCAGCGCAGGTTCGGTCAACAGCGGCATGGCCAATATGCAGACATCTGCACAGGGTCTGTCGAGCGGCCAGAACGACGCTCTCGGCGCGCTTTCCTCGCAGCTTAATTCGCTGATCTCGGCTCTCACGAACCTGATGAGTCAGATGAGTGGCGGTGGTGCAGCTGGTGGCTCCGGTTCGGCTGGCTCGGCTGGCGGTAGCGCCGGTGGCGCAGCCGGTGGTTCCGGTGCTGGTGGTGCAGCTGGCGGTAGCGCCGGTGGTGCTGGTGCAGGCGGCGCAGCTGGCGGTAGTGCCGGTGGTGCTGGTGCAGGCGGTGCCGGTGGTGGTGATGCAGGTGGCGCAGCTGGCGGTAGCGCCGGTGGTGCTGATGCAGGCGGTGCAGCTGGCGGTAGTGCCGGTGGTGCTGATGCAGGCGGTGCAGCTGGCGGTAGTGCCGGTGGTGCTGATGCAGGCGGCGCAGCTGGTGATGCTGGCTCGGCTGGCGACGCCGGTGAAGCTGGCGACTGCGATGCTGCAGGTGGTGCTGACGGTGCCGGTGGTGCCGAAGGCGCAGCTGGTGGTGAAGCCGCTGCCGGTGGCGATGCCATGATGCAGGCAGTCTCCCAGATCCTCGAGCAGCTGCAGGGCCTGATCCAGCAGCTGACGACGATGATCTCCCAGATGGGTGGCGGAGCTTCCAGCGGTGCTGGCGGCGACTCCGGTGCCTCGGGCGCTTCGGGCGGCTCCTCGTCCGACATGTCCGGCATGATGGGTGGTGCTGGCATGATGGGTGCAGCCGACGCCGACAAGCACTGATCACCATATCAGTCCTATGCGATCTGAAAGGGGCCTTCGGGCCCCTTTCTCTTTGCCCGTTCGCGGCCTACACACGGGACAGGCAAACGAGGAGCGCGGCCATGAAACTCGCCACCTGGAACATCAACGGCATCAAGGCGCGAATCGATTCGCTGCCGCTGTGGCTGAAACAGGCAAACCCGGATGTCGTGGTCTTGCAGGAAATCAAATCGGTGGACGAAGCAGTGCCACGCGGGCCGCTCGAAGATGCGGGCTACAATGTCGAGACCCATGGGCAGAAGGGGTTCAACGGCGTTGCAATCCTCTCGAAATCACCGCTCGATTCGGTCATTCGCGGCCTGTCAGGCGACAAATCGGACGAACAGGCCCGCTGGATCGAAGCCACGGTGACGGGCGATAACGGCTCGCTGACCGTCTGCGGCCTGTACCAACCCAACGGCAACCCCGCGCCGGGACCGAAATACGACTACAAGCTGGCCTGGATGGAGCGCATGGAGGCCCGCGCCGCCGCCCTCCTCGCACTGGAGGAGCCAGTGGCCATGCTCGGCGACTACAATGTCATTCCCCAGCCCGAGGACGTGCACGATCCCGCAGCATGGGACGAGGACGCACTCTATCGGATCGAGACGCGTCACCGCTTTCGCCGCCTGATGGCGCAGGGCTGGACAGACGCGATCCGCAGCGTCGATCCGGTGGGCGAGCGGTTCACCTTCTGGGATTATCAGGCCGGGGCGTGGCCGAAGAACAAGGGCATCCGAATCGACCACATCCTGCTTAGCCCGCAGGCGGCTGACCGCATGGGCAATGCTGGCATCGACCAGGACGTGCGCGATTGGGAGAAGCCGTCGGACCACGTTCCGGTGTGGTGCACATTGGCAATCTAAGGACTACCGATTCGTCCGGCGGTCCCCGAGAGCGAAGCGCAAGGCTTCCTCGGCGGCACGGAACAGAGCCTTGGACTTGTTGACGGTCTCAACGCGTTCGGCTTCAGGATCGGAGTCCCAGACGACGCCGCCCCCTGCCTGCACGTACATCTTCCCATCCTTCAGCACAGCGGTACGCAAGGCGATGGCGGTATCCATCTCGCCCCCAGCACCGAAGTAACCGACGCCGCCCGCGTAGATCCCGCGTTTCTCGCGTTCGAGTTCGTCGATGATCTCCATCGCGCGAATCTTCGGGGCACCAGACACCGTGCCCGCAGGCAACCCTGCGAGCAGGGCGTCCACCGCATCCACATCGCCGCTAATAGCACCATCAACATTGGAGACGATGTGCATGACGTGGCTGTAGCGCTCGACGCTGAACTGCTCGTTCGGGTCAACACTGCCGATCCTGGCCACACGGCCCACATCATTGCGCCCGAGATCGAGAAGCATGAGATGTTCGGCGCGCTCCTTCGGGTCGGCGAGAAGATCGGCTTCCAGCGCATCGTCTTCCTCTGGCGTCTCACCACGCGGGCGTGTCCCGGCAATGGGACGTATCGTGACGGTGTCACCGCGCAGACGCACGAGAATCTCCGGACTGGCGCCGACAATCTGAAACCCGCCGAAATCGAAATAATACATATAGGGCGAGGGGTTCGTGCGGCGCAGGGCGCGGTAGAGGGCAAAGGGCGGCAAGGTAAAGGGCACGGTCCACCGTTGCGACGGGACGACCTGAAAGATATCGCCGGCCTTGATATACTCACGGGCACGCTCGACGATGGCGTGGTATTCCTCCGGCGTCGTGTTCGAGACGCCCTCCCCTGCAATGGCCCCTTCGGGAACCGGCATCTCGGCTGGCAGCGCCCGGTCGAGATCATCCAGCGCATCGGCGAGCCGTTCAGCGGCACGGGCATAGGCGGCGCGCGCGCTCACACCCGCCTGTGGGCGGACGGGGGTAACGAGGGTGACGCTGTCGCCGACATTATCCACGATGGCCACGAGGGTCGGACGGATCAGTACCGCATCGGGCACGCCGATCACGTCCGGGTTCGGCTCCGGCAGCTTCTCGACATGGCGAATCATGTCGTAACCCAAATATCCGAAGAGGCCAGCGGCCATGGGCGGCAAATGCGTGGGCAGGTCGATGGCACATTCGGCCAGCAACGCGCGCAAGGAATCGAGGGGTGAATTCTCCTGCGGTTCAAAAGCATCAGGGTCGTAGCGGGCGGCCCGGTTGATCTCGACGGTGTCGCCTTGGCATCGCCAAACGAGATCAGGCTTGCAGCCGATGATCGAGTATCGACCCCGTTTCTCGCCTCCAGTGACAGATTCGAGCAGGAAGCTGTCCTTGCGGCCCTGCGCGAGCTTGAGGGTCAGGGAGACGGGCGTATCCACGTCCGCCACACGCCCGGCCCAGAGCACCGACGCCTCGCCCGCATCGTAGCGGGTCGCAAAGTCATCGTAAGAGGGCTCGATCATGGATCGCCGCCCTCAGTACCGCTGCCCGAGATATGCCATCGTCTCATCAATGGCATTGGGATAGAGCAGAAGCGGGTGGCGATCGACGGCATTACGCGAGAAGATCTGTACGACATCGGTGGCAAACTGGCGGGAGTAGCGTTCAGCGGTAGAATCGACGGCTGCTTGCTCGACATCCGCGTTGTTCGCGACGACTTCCTTTAGGGTGCCGATGAGGTAGCCGTCCCCGGCCTCACCGCCAACAACCGCTCCCGTATCGGCGCGGAAAAGGCTATCGACGATCGCCAGCGTGAGTGGGGCGGTCTGGTCGGAGCGGCGAACCGGAGGCGACGTCTGCACGTCCTTTTCCTGCTCGGTGGCGAGAGCGGCAAGGGTCGAGCCTTCCTCCAACCGTGCGCGCATGTCGTTGGCCAGCTCCGCGAGGGCTTCCGTGCGCTGCGCGTCTTTCCACGCGGCAATCACATCATCCTTCACCTCATCGAGCGGGCGCAGGGTGGCGGGTATGATGCCATCGACGGAGAGAGCGTAATAGCCACCGCCATCGGCCTCCACGAGCACAGGTTCGACGCCCTCTTCCGCCTCGAAGGCAGCATTGAGAAAGCCGGGGATAGCAGGCAGGTCGGCAACCGCATCCCCCGCCGGGTCGCGCCCTGTGGCATCGATAGAACCCACCGTGGCGTATAGCGCGGCGGTGCGCTCGGCGATCTCTTCAAGGGTGGCTCCACCCGCGATTTCGTCGTCCATTGCGACGGATTCGTCGAGGATGGTGTCGCGCGCTTCCATCATCGCGAGGTCGCGGCGAATGGTCTCCTTCACGTCGTCCAGCGGCGTCACGGTTTCGAGACGAACGCCGCGAATATCGAGCAGGGTCCAGCCGAAGGCCGTCTCCACAGGGCCGATGACGCCCGGTTCAGTCGCGCCAAAGGCTGCCACATCCAGATCATCGGGCAATTCTCCCTTGCCCACAGTGCCCAAGGAGACGTCGCTCTTGTTAGCACCACGCTCTTCGGCGATGCGGGCGAAAGCGGTACCATCATCGATGCGTTGCTTGGCATCCTTCGCCTCTTCTTCATCGTCGAAGAGAAGCTGGTCGAGGGTGCGGGTTTCCGGGAGGGTGAACTCGCCGATGCGCGAAGCGTAGGTTTCGGCGACCCGATCTTCCCCAATTTCGATGGAGTCAGCCATGTTATCGGGAGTGAGCGCGACCCATGAAAGAGCTCGGTAGTCAGGGGCGCTAAAGCGGTCGGCGTTTTCCTCATGGAAGGTCGCGATCTGCTCGTCGGTCGGCTCGCCGGGGTCTTCCGCGTCGGATTTCGACAGAAGGACGTAGTCGAGGATGCGCTGCTCGTTGCGATAGCGATGCAAGGTCGCGGCCAGCGCTCGGGGAGCGGCGGTGCCAGCGCCAACCGCCTGCAACATCGCATTGCGTGCGAGATCCTGCCGTACGCCATCTTCGTATTCTTCAGGGGTCAACCCCTCCTGCCGCAAGGCCGTTTCGTAGCTGAAGCGGTTGAAGGTTCCGTCCGGTCCCTGAAAGACAGAGGCCGTCTCTATCGCTTCGCGAATCGCAGCTGGCGGCGCGGAAAGACCAAGGGATTCAGCTTCGGCGTCCAGAGCCTTGCGATTGGAGAGTTGGGCGAGAACGATCTGGTCGCGCCCAAGCTGGCGAGCCTCTGAAATCGAGATGGCACGTCCCGCACGTCGTTGGAGCGACTGAATATCGTTCGAGAGCGCGACGGAGAATTCTTCGGTCGTCACCTCCTTTTCGCCCACAGTCGCGACGACGGTAGCGACGCGGTTGGTGAAGACGTCAGAGATTCCCCAGACTGCGAAACTGAGAACGAGCAGCGCGAGCAGAACCTTGGCGGTCCATGAATTCACAGAGTTGCGAAGTGATTCCAGCATGGGGCGATATCCGGGAATACGCGCGGGAGATCGTCGCCGCGCAGGAAAACTGGCGCGCACAATAGGTATCCGTCCCTGTGGGCGCAAGGCGACGATTCGCACGGCTGCGCGACAGGCGATGTCTTGCCGCCGGACCGCGCTTGGATTAGGGGATAGAGGCGGGCGGGAGGGCGACCATGGCCGGTAAACGGATCGAGAAAAGCTGGACGTGGCATCTTAAGGCTCCGCGCGGAGCATTGTGGCCGCTCGTCTCAGATACGGAGCGCATGAACGAGGCGCTGCGTCTGCCCCGCTATCGCTTGCGCGAGACTATCGACGGCGACGGATTGCGCCGCCGCTATGGCGAATATGACGATCAGGGATCGCTGGTGCGCTGGGAAGAGCCGCCTTTCGAATGGGCCGAAGGTCACTGGTGGCGGTGGGATCGGCTGTATGAGAGCGGCCCGCTTGAACGGGCGCGCGGGACGCTGGTGCTGGAGCCTGAACCGAAGGGGGGCACGACGGCGAATTACACCCTTTCGATGGAGCCACGCAGCAAAACAGGGTCCATCTTCGCGCGCACAGGTCATCTTCGCGATGCCGGGCGGGCGTTCGAGCGATTGCTGAAGCTAGTCGACGCCCATGCACGCAAGCCGCAAGGAGATTTCTACGCAAATCTCGCCGCCACGCGCGCACCCTCCTCCCGGCGCAAGAGTGCAGCCTTTCAGGTGCCGAGCGAGGTGGCGTCGGAGGATCGAGTGCTGGCGAGGCAGTTGCTCGACTGGCTGGCGGTGGCTTTTGAGAGCGACTTGCGCGAGATCAGGCCTAAACGCATTGCGCGGGCGCTCGGGGTCGGCCCCGGTGAGGCCCATACGGCGTCGGTAATCGGCACCCAGATGAGCGCGTTGGAGCGGCGGTTTCGGCTGATCTGCGGTTCCTGCCGCGCGGTTGTGCGCGAAGTGGAAGTACCACGCGACCTGCCCCGCTCGGCGGGGTGTCCCCGTTGCGGGGTTGAAGCGGTGACGGATTATGCGCGTTCGGTGGAAGTAGTGTTCACACCGCATACGGCGATCCGAGAGCCATCGCCCATGGTGTTCTGCGCCAGCGGACCGGGGGTGTTTCCGCGTATCGCGTTCCAGCAGATCCTCGATCCGCATGAACGGCGCGAATTGCCCGCACAATTCCCGGAAGCCGTTCATGCAGTGCGAACGGTTGATGGCTTGGCACGACTGGAGTTCGATGCTCCCGGCGGCAAAGGGGCGCTGGTGCGCGTCGGGGATGACTGGATCGAAATTCCCGAAACGGGCGAGAGCATTGTGCTGGAAAACCATGGCGAGCGCGTTTCGACGGTCATCGTTGAGCGGGAGGACTGGCCTCGTGAATCGACCTCGCTGGCGGAATGGCTGACCTATCAGCGGTGCCGGGAAGCCACCACGCCTGCAACACTTGATCTCGCAGAGCCGCAGGAAACAGGCACACTGTCGCTTGTCGTGATCAGCGCGCGGGGCCGGGACGAGGCCGGAGCCTGCCGCCGTATCGCCCTCGCCCATGATAGTGCCGTGGTGGAGGATACAGGGTCCGGAACGCTGCTGGTCTTCAGGCATCCCGCCAAGGCGGTGGCGGCGATGGATGCGGCCCTGCAAACCCTTCCCGCTGCCCGGATCGGCGCAGATCATGGACCGCTCTGGTTGGTGGAGGGCGGCGGCTATGCCGGAGAACCTCGAGACCGGGTGAGCGATCTTGCAGGGTTGGCGCAGGAGGGCGTGCCGAACCTCTCGGCATCTTTCCAGAATGCGCTGAAGAGTTAGCCTTGTATCTGCGACAGGATGATAGGATCTTTGATCTCGTCATCTTGTGCCAGCATCATCGCCTTCGACAGGACGAGCGAGAGAGTCCGGTCTCCCTCGAACGGCAGGGCGAGGGCAGATTGCGGTCTTGCGCCTTTCGGTACGATGCAGACGTGGCGGTTATCGGGCCCCGGAAGACTGCAGCCGATCCGATGTGGATACGATAGCTGCGCTTCATCCCCCGTACATGCAGGTACTTGTCGTCGAGGGTGCAACGATCCGCGATGCGAAGTCGTGGTACGATGCGCGCCAGGGCTTCACGGCGGATCTTACCGCTGCCGGACAGAGCATCGGTTGCCGCGCGGGATCAGTAAATTTCTGCGTCCCGGTCCCAATCGCTTGGGTGAGCGGCATCCGCGCCGCGATCCAGCCATGTGGCATCGGTTGCGATGGATGCAACCGATACGAAGAGATCGCAGTGGCGCATCACCTCCGAGAAAACGAGGGCGGGCACGTCGTCGATGGCAACCACGTCACCTGCCTCGTGGGCGTCATCGCCGGGTGATGCAATCCAGTATTCGGCGCGAAGCCGATGGGCGGGAAGATTGAGATAGGTAGGATCGTCGTTCGGGGCATCGACGTCCATCCGGTGCGTTTCTGGCAGCCTTTGGGTTTTCGGACGGCTGAGAGGGGGGGGAATCGTCTCCCTCTCGAAGATCAGGAAACCGTAGGCGGCGATGCAGAGCGTTGCGTGAGGATGGAAACCTCGCCAGCCCCGGCCCTCGTAATGGCCCCGAGGATGACCCCGTGAGTGAAGAGAGCTACCGTTCGGGGATCAACCCCTTCGGGGCGAAGCGCAGGACCAGCAGCAGGATCGCGCCCATCGTCATCAGGCGCATATGGGCAGCGCTTTTAAGCAGGTGTTCGCGCAGGGCGCTGTCTTCAGACAGGCCGCTGGTAAGGGTATCCATCAGCCACAATCCGATTGGTTCGGCCTCGACCCAGAAGAACCAGACGACGAAACCACCCAGCACCGCACCCCAGTTATTGCCGGACCCGCCGACGATCACCATTACCCAGATCAGGAAGGTGAAGCGCAGCGGTTGATAGGAAGCCGGAGTGAACTGGCCGTCCAGCGTCGTCAGCATCGCCCCCGCAATGCCGAGGACCGCCGAGCCGAGAACGAAGACCTGTAGATGCCGCGCGGTGACGTCCTTGCCCATCGCCTCCGCCGC